>NZ_JBEZLM010000022.1:0-168693 GCF_040652095.1 Streptomyces sp. NPDC048290 | reverse complement strand
CGCTGTTGAGTTCTCAAGGAACGGACGCTTCCTTTGTACTCACCCTCTCGGGCTTTCCTCCGGGCGCTTCCCTTCGTGTCTCCGACTCTATCAGATCCTTTTCTCGATCCGATTCCCTGTCGGCGGGATTGTCTGGGGCTTTGGGCTATTCACCCGGCGGCCTTTCGACATTCACTACGCTAGCGGAATCCCCGCCCGATTCATAATCGGGGTTCAGGGCATTCGAATTCAGGCATGCGGGCATGACTGAATTGACCCCGGTCAGGGTTCATGTAGCTAGTGGGTTGGCCGCTCCGGCTGCTGACAAGCGCAGTACCCGGTTCAGCGGCTCGGGCCACGTTACGCACCTTCCGTGGTCGCGTCAACTTGAGCGGCGCCTGGGTGCGTGGGCCCGATAGGGGCTCACCGTAGGGTCGTTGGCGATCCAGAAGCGCCAGGGGTGGATCTCCCCGTCGCCGCCCTGGCCGGAGACTCCGGTGCGTGGGCCGTTGCGTACCTGGTCAGTGGGGGCGGGGGTGCCGGTGAGTATGCGGAGCGGGGTTTCGCCCGGGGTGCAGGCGTCGGTGCCGTCCAAGGTCCGGTCCACGTCGAGGGCGGTGGCGAGGCGGGCGGGACCTTTGGCCAGTTCCTTGTCATTTCGGGCTGAGATTCGACGTTTGCGGGCGAGTTCCTCGCCCTCGACGATCTCGCCGGCGCGGAGCAGGACGGCGCTCGCGGTTCCGTCGGGGCCGCAGACCAGGTTCATGCAGTGCCACATGCCGTAGGTGAAGTAGACGTACACATGGCCGGGTGGGCCGAACATCACGGCCGTGCGGGGGGTGGGGCCCCGGTAGGCGTGGGAGCCGGGGTCGTTGGGGCCGTCGTAGGCCTCCACCTCGGTGAGGCGGACCGCGATCGGGCCGTCCGGGGTGGTGCGCAGGAGGATGCGGCCCAGGAGGTCGGGGGCGACCTCCAGTACGGGGCGGTCGAAGAATCGCCTGGGCAGGGGCGTACGGTCGGGGGTCGCGGTCACGCCGTCCGAGAGTAGTGCAGCGGAACCGGACATCGCCGGATCGCGTTTGTAGGGGTCAGGGACCAGATGGATTGAGGACCGCGCGCTCGCCGCGCGAGAGGGAGTGTCATGGCGTTCAAGAAGCTGCTCGCGAGCCTGGGTGCCGGTGGGGCGTCGGTCGAGACCGTGCTGACCGAGGTGAATGTCGTGCCGGGCGGGGTCGTGCAGGGGGAGGTACGGATTCAGGGCGGGTCCGTGAACCAGCAGATCGAGGCGCTGTCGGTCGGGCTTCAGGCCAAGGTCGAGGTGGAGACGCAGGACTCGGAGTACAAGCAGGACATCGAGTTCGCGAAGCTGCGGCTGGGGGGCGCCTTCGAGCTGGTGGCCGGGAATGTGCACACGGTGCCGTTCGGGCTGGAAATCCCGTGGGAGACGCCGATCACGATGATCGACGGACACGCGCTGCCGGGGATGCACATCGGGGTGAGCACCGAGCTGGAGATCGCGCGTGCGGTCGACTCGGGCGACCTGGACCCGGTGAACGTGCATCCGCTGCCGGCGCAGAAGGCGCTGCTGGACGCGTTCATCCAGCTGGGATTCCGGTTCAAGAACGCGGACATGGAGCGCGGGCACATCCGGGGGACGCGGCAGAAGCTGCCGTTCTACCAGGAGATCGAGTTCCTGCCGCCGCAGCAGTACCGGGGGCTGAACCAGGTGGAGCTGAGCTTCGTCGCCGATTCCCAGACCATGGACGTGGTGCTGGAGATGGACAAGAAGCCGGGGCTGTTCAGTGAGGGCAGCGACACATTCCGCTCCTTCCAGGTGGGGCTGCACGACTTCCAGGGGACCGACTGGGCGGCGTACATCAATCAGTGGCTGTCCGAGGTCGGCTCGAAGCGGAACTGGTTCTAGGCTCGGGGGCGACTGAACCATCCGATCAGGAGGTACCGAGGTGACCGAGCCGAAGAGGCGGCCCCTGCCCCATGACTTCCATCCGCCCGTGCCCGCCTTCACGGTCACGAGTGAGGACGTCGAGGAGGGCGGGACCCTCAAGGACGCTCAGGTCTTCGCGGCCGGCAACGTCTCGCCGCAACTGCGGTGGGCGGGGTTCCCGCCGGAGACCAGGAGCTTCGCCGTGACCTGCTACGACCCCGACGCCCCGACGGGCAGTGGGTTCTGGCACTGGGTGCTGTTCGACATCCCGGTCTCGGTGACGGAGCTGCCGGCCGGCGCGGGCACGGGCGGGTTCGCGGGGCTGCCGGACGGTGCGGTGCACGCGCGCAACGACTACGGGACGAAGGACTTCGGAGGTGCCGCGCCGCCGCCGGGGGACGGGCCGCACCGCTATGTCTTCACGGTGTACGCGGTGGATCAGGAGAAGCTCGGTCCCGACGCGGACGCCAGTCCGGCCGTGGTCGGTTTCCATCTGCGGTTCCATGCGTTGGCGCGGGCGCAGCTGATCGGTGAGTTCGAGAACGCCGGGCAGGGCTGACCGGTCCAAGGTTCACCGAACGTTTGCCCGCCTCTGGTCTTGGAAGTGATCAGGGGCGGGCATTTTTGTTCCCGGGGGCGTGGGGGCCACCTTTCGAGGCCACCTCGCGGAGCAGCGGATATTGCGTTGTCCATCTCGGCGTGCCCGGCCAGAGTTGATCCCAGCCCGCCAGAAGTGGGCCGGGTGCGACACGGGAGGTGGGCTGGATCATGCGCGACACGCTGGTGCTCAATGCGAGCTTCGAGCCGCTGTCGACGGTGACGTTGAACCGCGCCGTCGTTCTGGTGCTCCAGGACAAGGCTGTCGTCGAGCAGGCCCACCCCGAGCTTCGGATGCGTGGTGCGGCCGTGGACATACCGGCGCCCCGGGTGATCCGGCTGTGCAGGTATGTGAGGGTGCCGTTCCGAAGACAAGCGCCGTGGTCGCGGCGGGGAGTGCTGGTCCGGGACCGGCACCGGTGCGCGTACTGCGGGCGGCGGGCGACGACCGTGGACCATGTGATGCCGCGGTCCAAGGGCGGTGGGGACACCTGGCTGAACACGGTGGCCTCGTGCGCGGAGGACAATCACCGCAAGGCGAATCGGACGCCGTCGGAGGCGGGGATGCCGCTGCTGCGGGAGCCGTTCGAGCCGACTCCGGCGGACGCGATGCTGCTGGCGCTGGCCCAGGACGACTATGAGGCGCTGCCTGAGTGGCTGAACTCGGTGGCGGCCTAGATCGTTCTACGAGGGGCCCGGTTGGGTGTGAGGTGTGTCGTGTGGTTCCCCGTACCCCGGTGAGGGGGTGCGGGGAACTTTCTGTGTGGGCGTGCGGCGCGGGTCCGTCAGTCGATCGACGGCTTCTCGCGGCGCGGTGCCGGGGGCTTCGGGCTGGTGTCGCCGGGGGTGGCGGAGCCGCCGCCGAGTCCGCCGAAGTTGCCCATGGCGCCGGACAGGCCCTTGAGGGCGTCGCCGATCTCGCTGGGGACGATCCAGAGCTTGTTGGCGTCGCCTTCGGCGATCTTCGGGAGCATCTGGAGGTACTGGTAGCTGAGCAGTTTCTGGTCGGGGTCTCCGGCGTGGATGGCCTCGAACACCGTACGCACCGCCTGGGCTTCGCCCTCGGCGCGGAGGGCTGCTGCCTTGGCCTCGCCCTCGGCGCGCAGGATCTGAGACTGCTTCTCACCTTCGGCGCGCAGGATCTCGGACTGGCGGACACCTTCGGCCTGGAGGATGGCGGCGCGCTTGTCGCGGTCGGCGCGCATCTGCTTCTCCATCGAGTCCTGGATGGAGGTGGGCGGTTCGATGGCTTTCAGTTCGACGCGGTTGACGCGGATGCCCCACTTGCCGGTGGCCTCGTCGAGGACGCCGCGCAGGGCCGCGTTGATCTCCTCGCGGGAGGTGAGGGTGCGCTCCAGGTCCATGCCGCCGATGATGTTGCGCAGGGTGGTGACCGTGAGCTGTTCGATGGCCTGGATGTAGCTGGCGACCTCGTAGGTCGCGGCGCGGGCGTCGGTGACCTGGTAGTAGATGACGGTGTCGATGTTGACGACCAGGTTGTCCTGGGTGATCACCGGCTGCGGGGGGAAGGGGACGACCTGTTCGCGCAGGTCGATGCGGTTGCGGATGGTGTCGATGAACGGCACGACGATGTTCAGGCCCGCGTTCAGCGTCCGCGTGTAACGGCCGAAGCGTTCCACGATCGCGGCGCTGGCCTGCGGGATGACTTGAATCGTCTTGATCAGGGCGATGAAGACCAACACCACCAGAATGATCAAGACGATGATGACCGGTTCCATCGTCGCTGCCCGTACCCTTCTCCGCCTCGGCGGACCTACGGTTGCAGATCTTATGCTTGTTGAAGATCTTGCTGGTCGAGTCTGACAGACCGTCGTATGCCCCGGGGGACGTTCGGTCCACTTGAGGTCCCGTGGGGGTCAGATGACGATCGCCGTGGCTCCTTCGATGTCGACGACGTCCACCTGCTGGCCCGCCTCGTAGCTGCGGTCGGCGTCCAGCGCGCGGGCGGACCAGACCTCACCGGCCAGCTTGATCCGGCCGCCGGAGCCGTCGACGCGCTCCAGGACGGTGGCCTGTCTGCCCTTCAACGCGTCGATTCCGGTGGCCAGTCGGGGGCTGTCGCGGCGGTGCCGGGCGGCGATCGGGCGCACGACGGCGACCAGCGCGGACGAGACGATGACGAAGACCAGGACCTGGGCGACGACACCGCCGCCGAACCCTGCCACTGCGGCTGCCGCGAGGGCGCCGACGGCGAACATCCCGAACTCCGGCATCGTGGTCACCACGAGCGGGATACCGAGTGCTGCCGCGCCGATGAGCCACCACACCCATGCGTCGATGTCGTTCACATGGTCAATGGTATGACTGCGGATCGGGTGGCGGACAGGGTGCAAAAGGGGCTGGGCCCTGCGTTCTTGGGAGTTCAGGGTTTCGCGGGGCGCGATGTCCGGGGTGGTTCAGGGGGTCGCCGGAGGGGTGGCCGGGGTTCGGCGGGGGTTGTTCCGGGGTGTTCTGAGGGTTGTCCGGGGTGTGCGGGCGGGTTCGTCAGGACAGGGGCAGGCCCTGGGCCGTCCAGCGGTCGCCCATCTGCTCGACGACGAGCGGGAGGCCGAAGCAGAGGGAGAGGTTGCGGGAGGTGAGTTCCAGCTCCAGGGGGCCCGCGGCGAGAACCTTGCCCTGACGGATCATCAGGACGTGGGTGAAGCCGGGGGCGATCTCCTCGACGTGGTGGGTGACCATGATCATGGAGGGTGCGATCGGGTCGCGGGCGAGGCGGCCGAGGCGGCGGACCAGGTCCTCGCGGCCCCCGAGGTCGAGACCGGCGGCGGGCTCGTCGAGCAGGAGCAGCTCGGGGTCGGTCATCAGGGCGCGGGCGATCAGGGTGCGCTTGCGCTCGCCCTCGGAGAGGGTGCCGAACTTGCGCTCCAGGTAGTCGGACATGCCGAGCCGGTCGAGGAAGGCGCGGGCGCGCTGCTCGTCGATCTCGTCGTAGTCCTCGTGCCAGGTGGCGGTCATGCCGTAGGCGGCGGTCAGTACGGTCTGGAAGACGGTCTGGCTCTTGGGGAGTTTCTCGGCGAGGGCGATGCCGGCCATGCCGATACGGGGGCGCAGGTCGAAGACGTCGACCTTGCCGAGGGTGTCGCCGAGGATGGTGGCGGTGCCCTTGCTGGGGAAGAGGTAGCTGGAGGCGATGTTGAGGAGGGTGGTCTTGCCGGCGCCGTTGGGGCCGAGGATGACCCAGCGCTCGCCTTCCTTGACCGACCAGGAGACCTGGTCCACCAGCGCCCGGCCCTCGCGGATGACGGATACGTCCTCAAGCTCCAGAACATCGCTCATGAGCGCGTTGTCTCCCCTTGCAGTGTGGCCGGTCTCGGCAGTCGCGTACGCCTAGGCTCGGGCCCGCCGCGCCGGTGGGACAGGCCCTCTACGAAATCTACGCCACCGGCTGCCCGGTCCATTCCATCGGTCCGGTCCTTAGGGTGGACACATGCTCTCGGAACCGCGTTCTGGACGCCTTGCCGCTTGGGGAAATGCCCTGCTTGCCGGACTTGTTTCGCCGGATGACGCCGTGCTGGCCATCGTCGGGGAGGACGCCGTGCACCGGGTGGCCGGGCTGCCCGGCGAGCCCGCGCCGGTCGGTCTGACGCTGGCGCTGGGGCGGCTGCGCGCGCTCGGTGCGACGGGGCTGCGGATCGCGTTGCCGGCGCCTGGGCATCCGCTCGGGCTGAGCGGGCCGCCGGAGTTCAACGCGCGGGCGATGGACGCCGAGGAGGCGGTGATCTGTCACGGGGCGGCGTTCGGTCTGGTGCCGGAGGTGACGGAGGCCGGGCCCGCGGACGACGTACATGTGGAGGTCGTCTGGCACTGTCTGGCCGTACGGGAGGCGCCGCCCGCGGACGTTCCCTCGCTGGGCGAGGCGGAGCGGGAGCTGGCGGAGGCGCTGCGGGACGCGACCGAGCTGCTGACCCGGCTGGATCTGGCGGCGTCGGGGCCGGTGGCGGAGGCGGCGATCGACGCGTACCGGGCGCGGGCCGAGCGCGGTCGGGAGGTGCTGGCGCCGGGGTATCCGCCGCGGGCGGTGCGGGTGCTGGAGCTGGCGCGGCGGGTGGGGCTGCTGATCTCCGTGGCGTCCGAGAGCGGGGACGGGGGTGGTGGGGCGGTGAGTGCGTCCGAGCTGGCGGCGCGGGGGGACGCGCTGCGGCCGGTGGAGCGGGTGGCTCGGCGGGCTCAGGTGGCGGCGTACAACTCTGTGGTGGAGGAGCGGGAGAAGGGGGTGCGGTGAGGTGGGGGGGTGGGGGGCGGTGAGTTTCGGGGGCTGGTGAGTTTTGGGGGGCTTGGGGCGCGGGAGTCGCGCGTGGTTCGGGGGTGGCGTCGGGTGTGGCGCTCGTTTGCGGGCTCGGCGGGCTTGTCCACCAGGGTGTGCGGGCTGTCGGGGTCGTCCTCCAGGGGCGTGCGGGCTGTCGGGGTCGTCCTCCAGGGGCCTACGGGCAAGCGGGCTGTCGGGGCGTCGTCGTGCGTCGTCAAAAGGCCCCCGAGTCGTCGTCGACTCGGGGGCCTCGTGCGGCTGGGGTGGATCAGCCGTTGGCCGCCTGGTTGCCGAACGCCGGGTTCAGCAGGCCGATGACGTTGACGCTGTTGCCCACGGCGTTGACCGGGATGTGCACGGGAACCTGGACGGCGTTGCCCGAGGCGACGCCCGGGGACTTCGCGGCCACGCCCTCGGCGCCAGAGTCGGCGACCGCCGCACCGGCGGAGGCGCCGGCGGCGATACCGGCGACGGTGAGGGCCACGGCGGCCTTCTTGGCGATGTTCATGAGAAGCGTTTCCTCCTGCTGTCGCGTGTGCGACCCGGGCGCGGGTCGTGCGCTGGACAACGCGGAAGGCTCTCGGGTGGCACGGTCGGGCCGGTCCAACTGCCCGTTCGGATCAATGGGCGGACAAAAGGACCGGCCTCCCGGAGAGCGCCCGGGAGGCCGGAGGTCAGTGCTGTGCTAGGACGGCACTCAGTGGTTCACGCCGAGGTTGCCGAACGCCGGGTTCAGCACGCCGATGACGTTGACGCTGTTGCCCACGGCGTTGACCGGGATCTCCACGGGGACCTGGATGACATTGCCCGACACGGCACCCGGAGAGGCTTCGGCCTTGCCGGTCGCCAGGGCGCCGTCCGTGGCGGAGGCCATGCCGGCGCCGGCGGCCACGAGCCCGCCGGCCACGATCGTCACGGCCGCTGCCTTCTTCAGGTTCTTCACTTCTCAAGCCCTCCTTGCGATCGCCACGGCAGTCACCGTGGCACGAATGGAGAACGGCCGGGAGGCACGGAGGATGCGCCATCCGGGGGACATTCCCACGACGGTATGAATCTCACCCCGGAGCGGAACCTTCCGAATTGCCGCCCTGAGCGGATACGGGCCGGTCGCGAAGCGGTCGTCATCCGGTCACACCATGACGTACGGCCCACAGCGCGGCCTGGGTGCGGTCCGCCAGGTCGAGTTTCATCAGGATGTTCGAGACGTGGGTCTTGACGGTCTTCTCGGAGAGGACGAGGGCGCGGGCGATCTCGCGGTTGGAGCGGCCGTCGGCGATCAGCGCGAGCACCTCGCGCTCCCGGTCGGTGAGGGAGCCGCCTCTGCCCTGGCCGGTGGTGGACTCCTCCTGGCAGATGAGCGCGTCGGCGACCTCCGGCTGGAGCAGCACATGTCCTGCGTGCACGGAGCGGATGGCACCGGCGAGGGCCTCGGGGTCGACGTCCTTGAAGACGTATCCGGCGGCGCCCGCGCGCAGGGCCGGGACGACCGTGCGCTGCTCGGTGAAGCTGGTGACGATCAGGACCCGCGCGGGGTGGTCGAGTTCGCGGAGCTTGCGCAGGGCCTCGACGCCGTCCATGCCGGGCATCTTGACGTCCATGAGGACGACGTCGGGGCGCAGCTCCTCCGCGCGGGCGACTCCTTCGGCGCCGTCGGCCGCCTCGCCGACGACCTCGATGTCGTCCTGTACTTCCAGGAAGGTGCGCAGTCCCCGGCGGACCACCTGGTGGTCGTCGACGAGCAGCACCCTGATTGCGTCAGCCACCGGGGACCTCCATCTCGATCGTGGTGCCCGAGCCGGGCGCCGATTGCACGCTCAGCCGACCGCCGACGCCGCTCGCGCGGTCGCGCATGGAGACCAGGCCCAGATGGCGTCCCGCGCGGCGGACGGTACGGGGGTCGAAGCCGGCGCCGTCGTCACGGACGCGTAGGACGGCGCCGCCCTCGCGGCGCTCCAGGACGACGTCGACACGCTGGGCGCCGGAGTGTCGCAGCGCGTTGTGCAGGGCCTCCTGGGCGACCCGCAGGACGGCTTCCTCCTGGGCGGCGGGCAGGGCGCGCATCCGGTGGGCGACGAAGGTGACGCGGGCGCTGTGGGCGCGGTCGAGGACGTGGATCTGGGTGCGCAGGGTGGCGACGAGGCCGTCCTCGTCGAGGGCGGCGGGGCGCAGTTCCACGACGGCGGCGCGCAGTTCGTCGGCGGCCTCGGCGGCGAGGGCGGCGACCTGGTGCAGTTCGCCCTTGGCACGGGCCGGGTCGCGGTCGACGAGGGCGGTGGCGGCCTGGGCGGTCAGGCGCAGGGAGAACAGCTTCTGGCTGACGGCGTCGTGCAGTTCGTGGGCGAGGCGGGAGCGCTCCTCGGCGATGGTCAGTTCCCGGCTGCGCTCGTAGAGGCGGGCGTTGGTGAGGGCGATGGCGGCGTGCTGGGCGAGGATCGCGAGGAGGTCCTCGTCATCCTCGGTGAAGCCGCAGCCGCCGTGCGGCCGGGGGCAGTTCTTGTTGGCGAGGAACAGGGCGCCGATGATCTCGTCGCCGTCGCGGATGGGCAGGCCCAGGAAGTCGACGAGGTCGGGGTGGGCGCTGGGCCAGCCGCCGAAGCGGGGGTCCTTGCGGACGTCGGAGAGGCGCTGCGGGGTGGCGTCGTGGAGCATCGCGGCGAGGATGCCGTGCTGGCGCGGGAGCGGGCCGATGGCCTTCCACTGGGCGTCGCTGACGCCGTCGACGACGAACTGGGCGAAGCCGCCGTGGTCGTCGGGGACGCCCAGAGCGGCGTACTCGGCGTCGAGCAGTTCTCGGGCGGAGGCGACGATCGTCTTGAGGACGTCGCGCACCTCCAGGTGCCTGCTCATGGCCAGCAGCGCGGCGCTGACCGCGGCGAGGCCGGACCGGGGGCCTTGACTCATGACTTCACCGTACCGGCGGGCACCGACAGCGGGATCGGACCGGCGTCCGCCCTGGTCTGGGCCTCGGGACCTAGGTCCCGGGTCGCAGGGTCGGCGGCTTAGGGCGAAGGGCCCCGTCGGACTGCGGCCCGCGCCCGAGGCGCCGGGTGGGGGGCCGTTCCTACGGTGGGGGCACGCCGGACCGAACGGCGTTCGAGGACGAGGGGACGTGTGCCATGCCGGTAGCGATCATCACGGGGGCGTCGAAGGGGCTGGGGCGGGCGCTGGCCGAGGCGCTGGCCGCGCGGGGCTGGGACCTGGTGCTGGACGCCCGCAGCGCGGACGTGCTGGAGGAGACGGCGAAGGCCGTCGCGGGGCACGGCACCCGTGTGGAGGCTCTTCCCGGGGATGTGACGGATGCGGCGCACCGCGCGGCGCTGGTCGCGGCGGCCTGGCGGCTGGGCGGGGTCGATCTGCTGGTGAGCAACGCGAGCGCGCTGGGCGCCGAGCCGCTGGTGCGGCTGGAGGAGCTGCCGCTGGCGGGGCTGCGGCGGGCGCTGGAGGTCAACACGGTGGCGGCGCTGGGGCTGGTGCAGGAGGCGCTGCCGCTGCTGCGGGTGTCGGGCGCGGGCACGGTGGTCGTGATCAGCTCGGACGCGGCGGCGGAGGCGTACGAGACGTGGGGCGGCTACGGGGCCTCCAAGGCGGCGCTGGACCAGCTGGCGGCGGTGCTGGGGGCCGAGGAGCCGGGGCTGCGGGTGTGGGCGGTCGATCCGGGGGACATGGCGACGGACCTGTACGCCGCCGCGGTTCCGGAGGACGGTGATCCGCGGCCGGAGCCGGGGAGTGTGGTGCCGGCGTTCCTGCGGCTGCTGGACGAGCGGCCGGCGAGCGGCCGGTACTGTGCGCCGTCGCTGCTGGAGGGGGTGCGGTGACGCTGGCCCTGCGGGTCCCCGAGGAGCTGTCCGCGCGGGTGCCCGCCGAGCAGCGGGGGGCGGGGCTGGGCCGGGACGCGGTACGGCTGCTGGTGTCGCGGGGGACAGAGGTGGCGCACCACCGGTTCGTGGAGCTGCCGCGGCTGCTGCGGGCCGGGGACCTGCTGGTGGTGAACACCTCGCCGACACTCCCGGCCGCGGTGGACGGGACGCTGGGGGCCGCACATGTGGTGGTCCATTTCTCCACGCGTGGGGACGACGGGCGGTGGTCGGTGGAGCTGCGTGCGCCGGACGGGCGGGGCACCACGCGTGCGCGTGCGGGCGGTCCCGAGGGGACGGCGGTGGCGCTGCCCGGGGGTGTGCGGCTGGTGCTGGAGGAGCCGGTGAGTCCGGCCGGGCTGCGGCTGTGGTGGGCGCGGGTGTCCGATCCGGACGTGCCGGGGCTGCTGCGGGCGCACGGGCGGCCGATCCGGTACGTCTACACGGAACGGGACCAGCCGCTCACGGCGTACCAGACGGTGTTCGCGCTGCCCTCGGAGGACGGGGCGGGCAGCGCGGAGATGCCGAGCGCCGCGCGGCCCTTCACGGCGCGGCTGGTGGCGGAGCTGGTGAGCCGGGGGGTGCAGTTCGCGCCGGTGACGCTGCATACGGGGGTGGCGTCGGTGGAGGCGCATGAGCCGCCGTTCCCGGAGCGGTTCGCGGTGCCGGAGACGTCCGCGCGGCTGATCAGGGCGGCCAGGGCCGGTGGGGGGCGGGTGATCGCGGTGGGGACGACGGCGGTGCGGGCCGTGGAGTCGGCGGCGGGGCCCTCAGGGGTCGTACGGGCGGCCAGGGGGTGGACGGACCTGGTGGTGACGCCCGAGCGGGGCGTACGGGCCGTGGACGGGCTGCTGACGGGGCTGCACGAGCCGGAGGCGTCGCATCTGCTGATGCTGGAGGCGGTCGCGGGGCGGGCGGCGGTCGGCCGGGGGTACGAGGCGGCGGTGCGGGGGCGCTACCTCTGGCACGAGTTCGGGGACGTGCATCTCCTCCTCCCGGAGGAGAACCCTCACGCTGAGGGTTGCTCCGGCAACTGTTGGTAAAACTACCCAGGCGCCGATGTGAGCCCGCGCATATCGCGCACATCACGTACGAAGGTCGGTAGGAGATCAAGACCCTGCATGTGAACGGGACAGACAGCGCAGTCTGTCCCGTTTTGCACTTCCTGGGTCCACTACCCGGCTTCGTACGTCACATCTTTGCCAGGCATTTTTGCGACCGCTAAGAATGGCTGCCGTCGCTCAGCGCCGCGGACTCCTGTCGCGGCTCACTCGCGGACAGTCCCCTGTTCCGGCGGATGTTGAGCGGCCCCCGCTACTCGAAGAGGTCCATTCGCCATGCCGAAGAACATTAAGCTTTCCGGTCTTGCCGCTCGGACCGGTCGCACCGCCCGGACCGGTCTGTCTGGCCTGTCCGGTCTCGCCGCCCGCGGTAAGGCCCTCCCCAGGCAGCGCAAGGCCGCGCTGGCCGGGGTCGGCGCGCTGAGCGCCGCCACGCTGGCGTTCACCGTGCTCCCCGCGGACGACACCGCCACCACGGTCACCGCCGACGCCGCCGCGCCGCAGATCAGCTACACCGGTGAGCAGATCAAGGACGTCAAGGGCAGCATCACCGACCAGCTCGCCGGTGCCAGCCTCAAGGTCGAGGCCATCGAGGCGCGGAAGCAGGCCGCGCACCAGAGCGCCGCCGAGGCGCGCAAGGCCAAGGCCGAGGCGCAGCAGCGGGCCGCCGAGCAGCAGGCCGCGAGCCGCTCCGCCCAGCGCCCGCAGAGCAAGCCCGCCGCCCCGTCGTACAGCAACAACCTGGACGGCTGGATCCGGGAGTCGCTGGACATCATGGACTCCAAGAACATCCCCGGCAGCTACCACGGGCTGCACCGCAACATCATGCGGGAGTCCTCCGGCAACCCGAACGCGATCAACAACTGGGACATCAACGCCATCAACGGCGTGCCCTCCAAGGGCCTGCTCCAGGTGATCCCGCCGACCTTCGCCGCGTACCACGTGCCCGGTACGCCGAAGAACATCTACGACCCGGTCGCCAACATCGTCGCCGCCGCGAACTACGCGGCCGACAAGTACGGCACGATCGACAACGTCAACGGGGCGTACTGAGGCAGGGCTCCCGTAGGCGGGTCCTATGGGCCGCCTCGTGGACGGGCTCCACATGACGCCGGTGGGCGGCACCCCCTGTCAGGGGGCCGCCCACCGGCGTACTCGCGTGCGGGCCCGCCGCTCACGTCACTTGCGCATGACCTCCGGCTCGTGGCGGCGCAGGAAGCGGGCCACGAAGATGCCGCAGAGGACGCCGAGGGCGAGCAGCGCGGCCATGTCCAGGCCCCAGGCGCCGACGGTGTGCTCCCAGAGCGGGTCGTTGCTGCCGCCCTCCTCGGGCGGGCTGATGCGGTTGAAGTCCAGCGTGGCGCCCGCCGCGGCGACCGCCCAGCGGGACGGCATCAGATAGGAGAACTCGTTGACGCCGACCGTACCGTTCAGCATGAACAGACAGCCGGTGAAGACGACCTGGACGATCGCGAACATCACCAGCAGCGGCATGGTCTTCTCGGCGGTCTTCACCAGCGACGAGATGATCAGACCGAACATCATCGAGGTGAACCCGAGCCCCATGATCGGCAGGGACAGCTCGATCATCGTCAGGTTGCCCAGGACCAGGCCCTCCTCCGGGATCTCCCGGGAGGAGAAGCCGATCACGCCGACCAGCAGGCCCTGGAGCACGGTGATCATGCCGAGCACGAACACCTTCGACATCAGATACGCCGAGCGGGACAGGCCGGTCGCGCGCTCCCGCTCGTAGATCACCCGTTCCTTGATCAGTTCACGGACCGAGTTCGCCGCGCCCGCGAAGGTGGCGCCGACGGCGAGGATCAGCAGGACCGTGGTCGCCGTGCCGTTGGGCACGATCCGGCCCTGTGCGTTCGGCCCGTTGGGCAGCAGGCTCTTGTCCGGGTCGATCAGCAGGCTGACCGCGCCGAGGACGGCCGGGAGGATCACCATCAGGGCGAGGAAGCCCTTGTCGGAGGCGATCACCGACACATAGCGGCGCACCAGGGTGACCCACTGGGACATCCAGCCCTGCGGCTTGGGCGGCCTGATGGCCTGCATCGGCGGCATCTGTACGGCCTGCGGGGCGACGGCGTCGATGTCCGCGGCGTACATCTGGTAGTGCTGCGAACCCTTCCAGCGGCCCGCCCAGTCGTAGTCGCGGTAGTTCTCGAAGGCGGAGAAGACATCGGCCCAGGTGTCGTAGCCGAAGAAGTTCAGCGCCTCCTCGGGCGGGCCGAAGTAGGCGACCGCGCCGCCCGGGGCCATCACCAGGAGCTTGTCGCACAGGGCCAGTTCGGCCACCGAGTGGGTGACGACCAGGACCGTACGGCCGTCGTCGGCGAGGCCCCGGAGCAACTGCATGACATCGCGGTCCATGCCCGGGTCGAGTCCGGAGGTCGGCTCGTCCAGGAAGATCAGCGACGGCTTGGTCAGCAGCTCCAGGGCGACCGACACGCGCTTGCGCTGGCCGCCGGAGAGGGAGGTGACCTTCTTGTCCTTGTGGATGTCGAGCTTCAGCTCGCGCAGGACCTCGTCGATCCGTGCCTCGCGCTCCTGGCCGGTGGTGTCGGCGGGGAAGCGCAGCTTGGCCGCGTATTTGAGAGCTTTCTTTACCGTCAGCTCTTTGTGCAGGATGTCGTCCTGCGGGACCAGGCCGATGCGCTGGCGCAGCTCGGCGAACTGTTTGTAAAGGTTCCTGTTGTCGTACAGGACCTCGCCCTGATTGGCAGGACGGTAACCGGTCAGCGCCTTGAGCAGCGTCGACTTGCCGGAGCCGGACGGGCCGATGACCGCGATGAGCGACTTCTCGGGGACGCCGAAGGAGACGTCCTTGAGGATCTGCTTCCCGCCGTCGACCGTCACCGTCAGATGGCGTGCGGAGAACGACACCTCACCGGTGTCGACGAACTCCTCCAGGCGGTCGCCCACGATCCGGAACGTGGAGTGGCCGACACCCACGATGTCGGTCGGGCCGAGCAGTTGCGAGCCGCCCTTGGTGATCGGCTGGCCGTTGACATACGTGCCGTTGTGCGAGCCGAGGTCACGGATCTCCATCCGCCCGTCGGGCGTCGAGTGGAACTCCGCGTGGTGGCGCGAGACCTGGAGGTCGGAGACGACCAGGTCGTTGTCCAGGGCGCGGCCGATGCGCATGACCCGACCCAGCGAGAACTGGTGGAACGTGGTCGGGCTGCGGTCGCCGTAGACCGGCGGCGCCCCCGCCGCGCCACCGGGTCCCTGCGGGGTGGGGGCGCCGTGGCCCTGGGCTTGGTGCTGGTGGGGGACATGGGCCGGCTGCTGCCAGCCGGGCTGGGGTTGGGGCTGAGGTTGGGCGGACGGGGCTGCGTGGGGATGGGCGTGGGCCTCGGGTGACCGTGACTGGGGTTGTGCCTGGTGCGCCTGCGCCTGGTGTGCCGGAGGCGGCTGCTGGGACCAGGCAGGGCCGGCCGCCTGGGCGGCGCCCGCGCCGCCGTGCACGCCCTGGGCCGCGTACGGCTGCTGCGGCTGGGCCGCGCCCGTCCCCCCCGAGAGCTTGACCTGCGGACCGTCGGTCGCGTTGCCCAGGTGCACCGACGAGCCGGGACCGATCTCCAGGCGCTGGACCCGCTGGCCCTGCGCGAAGGTCCCGTTGGTGCTGCCGTGGTCCTCGATGACCCAGCCGCGTCCGTCGAAGCTGACCGTGGCGTGCCGCCAGGAGACCCTGGCGTCGTCGAACACGACGTCCCCTTGCGGGTCGCGTCCGAGTGTGTAGGGCCTGGACGGGTCGAGCGTCCAGGTCCGTCCGTTTGTTTCCAGTACGAGTTCCGGCACTCCATGCCCCACTGAGTTGTCCCCCGATATTTCCCCCGTCAAAGGGAGTCTAGGGATGTCGAACATCGGGGGGAACTATTTCAGGAGCGGCCCCTTGACCGGAAGTCGGGCCTTGTACGGGGCTTGTCCGGGCCTTGTAACAGCGTCCTGGGGCGTGTCTGAGCTTTGTCGTCGACAGGGTTGCAACCCGCCCGCGAAGTGGTATTCCACGCGAAGGGGACGTGCGCGGCACTGTCCTACTCGGCGGATCGGGGGGTCTGCGATGAGCGTGGAGACCGTACGGCGTGCTCGACGGGTGCCGTGGATCGACGTACTGCTGTCCTCGGTCGCCGCCGTGAGCTGGGCGTTGATCGCGATGGCCGGTACGGCGGCGCTCGGGCTGCATCTGCTGGGGGCGGACGCGGCGGGCTCGCTGGGGCCGATGACCGCGGCGGTGGTGGCGCTCGGGGCGGGTGGTTCGGTGACCCCGTCCGGCGATGTGTCCGCGTTCGGGCTTCAGGGGGCGGAGGCGGCGACGGCCATCGAGATCACGCCACTCGGAGTGAGCCTGGTCGGTGCGCTCTTCCTGTCGTGGGTGTTTCTGCGGTCCCTGCGGGCGGCGGGGGCCGTGGTGTCGGCCGCTGAACTCCTGGCGCGTGTGGCCGGGGTGACCGGGGTGTTCGTGGCGGCGCTCGGGGGGCTGGCCTGGGCCGGGCACGACGTGATCACGATCGACGGGGGCGCGCTCGGGCTGGGGGATGTGCCGGGGGGCGGGGGAATTGGTGGGGGCTGGGGGATCGGGGGGATCGAGATCCCCGGGGTCGGGGACGTGGGGGACATCGGGGGGCTGCTGCCGGACCGGGTCGGCGATCTGATCGACGCGGAGGCCGCGGTCGGGTTCACCGTGGACACCGGGGCGACGCTGCTCGGCGGGCTGTGCTGGGTGCTGGGGGTCCTGTTGATCGCGCTCCTCGCCTCGCGGCGTACTCCCCTGCCGCGCGGTGCGGCCTTCGTCCACCGGGTGGTACGGCCGGGCGTGTCGTCGCTGGTCAGCGTGTTGCTGGTGGCGGTCGCCGCGGGGATCGCCGCGGCGGGGTACGCGGCGATCGGTGACGACCATCCCCGGCGGATCGCCGGGGCGGCGCTCCTCGGGGCGCCGAACGGAGTGTGGCTCGGGGTCCCGCTCGGCCTCTTCGTGCCGTACGAGGGCGATGCCGTGGGGCCGCTGACCGGGTTCCTGCCGCATCCGCTGGACGATCTGCTGGCCGACTCGGACGGCCCGGTCACCCTCGCGCGGCTGGCGGAACTGGACGGCAGGGTGTGGCTGCTGGCGGTGGGGGCGGGGGTGTTGATGATGCTGGCGGGGGTGTTGGTGGGGGTGCGTACGCCGGTGGGGGCGTCGGTGCGGACGGAGGCGGCATCCGGGGCTTCGGGGGGCGGGGGCGGTCTTCTTGCGTTCGTGGTGCGGTGTGCCGTGCCGTTGGGGGTCGTCACGGCGGTGGCGTTGCCGTTGCTCGGGTGGCTGGCGCGGGTGTCGGTGGACGCCTCGCTGTCGGTGCTCGGTGTCGACGCGTTCGGGGCCGGGATCGATCTGCGGGGGCGGGCCGGGTCCGCCGTGTTGCTGGGGGCGGGGTGGGGAGTCGGGGGCGGGGTCTTGGGGGCGTTGTTGGCTTGGGGGGCGGGGGCTGCGGGGCGGGGGGCCGTGAGAGTGGGGGCGGATGGGGCGGTGGGGGCGGGGTTGGGGGCGGTTGCGGGTGTGGGTGGCGGTGCGGGGAGGGGGGTGGGCGCGCCTGTGGGGAGGAGGGAGGCTGAGGTGGCACTCGGTGACGTGAGGGGGGCGGTGGAGGGGGCTGGTCTGCATGCGCAGGGGGCGGCGGAAGGGGCTGGTCCGTATGCGCAGGGGGCGGCGGAAGGGGCTGGTCCGTATGCGCCAGGGGTGCCGTACCGGCCGCCCAATCCGGATACCAATCCCTATCTACAGGTGCCGGGAGAGGTGCGGGGACGGGGGCGTGGCGGGGAGGCGTCGGATGGAGAGGTACGGAGGGGAGGGGCTTCGGGCGGGGAGGTACGGAGGGGTGAGGCATCGGAAGGCGAGGCACGGAGGCGAGAGGCACCGGGTGGAGGGGCGGGGCGGGGAGAGGCGCCCGGCGACCGTCCTGGGGTGCCGCCGGCCGACGTGCACGGGTCGCCCACCGTGGCCGGGCCGGGCGTATCGCCCGCTCCCCCGCCGTCCCGGCGGCCTCCCACCTCGCCCGAGGACGGGCCGCCTCCGCCGCCCGGTCGGCCCGGGGGGCGTCGCTGATCTCCGTACCAGGGGCGCGGCGCTGATCCCTGTACCGGGGGCGACTTTTCGGGTGGATGACATCGATCGGACACCCATTGTTCCGTGTCCGCCAGACGGACCACGGAGGCGGTAGGCACTGGGTGCCGGATACGGTGGGAGGCACCATGAGCCCTTCGCAGACCTCAGACTTCCCCACCCTCCTTGTCAAGATCTTCGGCAAGGACCGGCCGGGCATCACGGCCGGGCTCTTCGACACCCTCGCCGCTTTCACGGTCGACGTGGTCGACATCGAGCAGGTCGTCACCCGTGGCCGGATCACGCTGTGCGCGCTCGTGACCGAGCCGCCCCAGGGACTGTCGGGAGAGCTGCGGGCGACCGTCCACAGCTGGGCGGAATCGATGAAGCTCCAGGCGGAGATCATCTCCGGCACCGGCGACAACCGGCCACGCGGGCTGGGCCGCTCCCTGGTGACCGTGCTCGGCCATCCGCTGACCGCCGAGGCGACGGCGGCCATCGCCGCGCGGATCACCGCGTCGGGCGGCAACATCGACCGTGTCTTCCGGCTGGCCAAGTACCCCGTGACGGCCGTCGAGTTCGCGGTGTCCGGTGTCGGGACCGAGGTGCTGCGCACCTCGCTGGCCACCGGTGCCGCCGCGCTCGGCGTCGACATCGCCGTGGTGGCGGCCGGGCTGCACCGGCGGGCCCAGCGGCTGGTGGTGATGGACGTGGACTCCACGCTCATCCAGGACGAGGTGATCGAGCTGTTCGCCGCGCACGCCGGGTGCGAGGACAAGGTCGCCGAGGTCACCGCCACCGCCATGCGCGGGGAGCTGGACTTCGAACAGTCGCTGCACGCGCGGGTGGCGCTGCTCGAAGGGCTGGACGCCTCGGTGGTGGACAAGGTGCGCAGCGAGGTGCGGCTGACGCCGGGCGCGCGGACCCTGATCCGGACGCTGAAGCGGCTCGGCTACCAGGTCGGCGTGGTGTCCGGCGGGTTCACCCAGGTCACCGATGACCTCAAGGAGCGGCTCGGGCTGGACTTCGCGCAGGCCAACACGCTGGAGATCGTCGGCGGCAAGCTGACCGGCCGGGTCACCGGCGAGATCGTGGACCGCGCGGGCAAGGCGCGGCTGCTGCGCCGCTTCGCCGCGGAGGCGGGTGTTCCGCTGTCGCAGACGGTCGCCATCGGGGACGGCGCGAACGATCTGGACATGCTGAACGCGGCCGGGCTCGGGGTCGCCTTCAACGCCAAGCCGGTGGTGCGGCAGGCGGCGCATACGGCGGTCAATGTGCCGTTCCTGGACACCGTGCTGTATCTGCTCGGGGTCACCCGTGAAGAGGTGGAGGCGGCGGACACCCACGACGAGGGGTGACAGCTCGGCTGGAGGCTGAGGGCTGGAGGAGGGGCGGACTCGGGCCTCGGTCCGGAGGCGGGGCGGCTCGGCGGGGAAGAGGGGCAGCCTCGGCCCGAAGGACGGTGACCTCGTCCTTGGGCTCGCCTCAGTGGGAGGGTCGCTGGAGGTCGTCGGTACGGCGTGGCGAGGCCCGGCATCGGATGGTGCCGGGCCTCCGGTCTTCCCGGACCGGGCGGCGGGGGGGGTGGCGGCGTCAGTCGGACGGGGCCCAGAACTCGGTCAGTGCCGCTGTGCCGGGCTCCAGGTTCTTCCAGGGGCTGTCGGTGGTGAGGACGGCGAAGGCGGCGGCCGGGAAGCCCCGGCGGCTCATCCGCTCGCGCGGCTCGGCCTCCGCGGTGCCGGAGAGGACCTCGGCGAGGCCCTGGACGCCGGGGTTGTGGCCGATCAGCAGAATGGTGCGGACGTCGTCGGGGGTCTCGTTGAGCAGCGCGATCAGTTCGCCGGGGGACGCCTCGTAGATCCGCTCCTCGTAGACGGTTTTCGGCCGGTGCGGGAACTCCTGGACGGCGAGCTTCCAGGTCTCCCGGGTCCGGGTCGCCGTGGAGCACAGGGCCAGGTCGAAGGCGATGCCGGTGTCGGTCAGTCTGCGCCCGGCCTCGGCGGCGTCGAGGCGGCCCCGCTCGGCGAGCGGACGCTCATGGTCGTTCACCTGGGGCCAGTCGGCTTTCGCATGCCGGAAGAGGATGATCCTGCGGGGTTCTGCGACGCTCATGGCCCCAGCTTCGCATGAAACACGCCATGGGGCGCAGGGAGTTGACTTGGGGATTCACCGGGGTCGCGGGGGCTGGGGCGGGGTGGTGGGGGCACGGGGTGCCGTCGCATCGGACTAGCGGGCGATCAGTTGCTGGACGCGGTCCACGATGTGGGTGAGAGCGGGCTCGCCACCGGCCGCGTGAGCCTCGGAGGGGTTGATGATCAGCGCGAGCAGTGTGATGAACGCGAGGGTCGGGAGGGCGAGGGCCCACCAGGGCAGTCGGGTGACGGTACGGCCCGTGCTGGCCGGATGGGGCCGGGTGTGCAGTGGGGCCGACATGGGTGCCTCCGCGTCTTCGAGGGTGAGCGTCCGCCGCTCGCGGTCACACTTCGAAGGTACGGACTCCAGGGCCCCCAACCCATCCGGTGATCCACCCACTTGACCCTGACCCTGACCCCCTAGGGGATGGTGGGGCTAACCCCACCATGAGGTCGGGAGGAGGTCGTCGCGGCGACCGGGACGGCGCGGCGAGGCGACGATCACGGCGACCGGAACGTCGCGGCGACGCCATGGTCGCGGCGGGCGATCCTCGCGGCGACTGGGAGGTCGCGGCGAGGCCTCGTCACAGCGAGGCGACGGTCACGGGGAGGCGATCGTCGCGATGATGCCGATGATCACGAAGATGGCGAAGAACGAGCCGAAGACGAGGAGCATCTTCTTCTGGCCGTTCTGGGGATTCGGGTCGAGCACCATGGCGTCAGTGTCCCATCCCGGAAGCGGGTGGCCGTCAGGGGGGTCGGGGCCCGCCCGGGAGCGGGCGACCGTCAGAGGGATCAGGGCCCGCCTGATGGTGGGGGCGCGCCGCCCACGCGGGGGCCGGGCCGGTTCGTCGGGGTGGCGCGGTCCGCCGGGCGGGCCGCCCGGCTCAGCGGGCCGCCGCCTCCTCCTCCACCGTCCGGTTACGCCCCGCCAGCAGGCCGACGAGGATCTGCGGGATCATCAGGGCCGCCATGAGGGCGATGGGCACACCCCAGCCGCCGCTGTGCTGGTAGAGGACCCCGACCAGGAGCGGGCCCGGGATGGAGATCAGGTAGCCGGTGCTCTGGGCGAAGGCGGAGAGCTGGGCGACTCCGGCGCCGGTCCGGGCGCGCATGCCGACCATCGTCAGGGCCAGCGGGAAGGCGCAGTTGGCGATGCCGAGCAGTACGGCCCAGGCCCAGGCGCCACCGGCGGGGGCGAGGTACAGGCCGGCGTATCCGGCCAGGCCGCACAGGCCGAGGACGAGCACGATGGGGCCCTGATGGGGCAGCCGGGTGGCCAGACGCGGGATGACGAACGCGAGGGGCACGCCCATCACCATGGTCACGGCGAGCAGCAGTCCGGCGGTGTCGGCGGAGACGCCCGCGTCGCGGAAGATCTGCGCCATCCAGCCCATGGTGATGTAGGCGGCGGTGGCCTGGAGCCCGAAGAACACGGCGAGCGCCCACGCGGTTCGGCTCCGGGTGATCCGCAGCGGGGCGGGGTCCTCGTTCCGCGCGGGCTGTCCGGCCGACCCGCGCGGGAAGGACTCCGACGCCGCTCCCGTAGGGCCTGTCCCTCCCGACCGGCGAGGTCCCATGTCCGCCGAACCGCGAGGCCCGATCTCCGCCAATCGACGAGGTCCCCACTCCACCGCCGGGCCCGATCCCGTATCCGCCGCCCCGCGCGGATCTGCTTCCGCCGACGCGGACAGCCCCGTCGCCTCCGAGGAGCGCGGGTCCCCTCCCGCCGACACACCCGGGCCCGTTTCCGCCGACCCGTGTGCACTCGCCCGCGTCGTCCGGTCGGCTCCCGTGGGCGCGGTCCCGCGCGGGCCGGGCGCCGCCGACCCGCCCGGTCCCGTCTCCCCGGGCGCCCCCGACTTCCGTACGAACGGCAGCCACGGCAGTACGGCGGTCGCCGCGACGGCGGCCCAGACGGCGAGGCCCGGCTGCCAGCCGCCCAAGGTGTCGGCCAGGGGGACGGTCACCGCGGCGGCGATGGACGTGCCGAAGGCGAGGGCCATGGAGTAGAGGCCGGTCATGGAGCCGACCCGGTCCGGGAACCAGCGCTTGACGATCACCGGCATCAGGACGTTGCTCACGGCGATGCCCATGAGGGTGAGGGCGCTGGCGGCCAGGAAGCCCGCCGTACTGCCCGTGAAGGGCCGGATGAGCAGGCCCGCGGTGATCGCCGCCATGCCCGCGCAGACGACCGCGGCGGGGCCGAAGCGGCGGGCCAGGCGGGGCGCCATCACGCCGAAGACCGCGAAGCAGAGCGGCGGGACGGAGGTGAGCAGTCCGGCCACGGTGCCGCTCATGCCGAGGCCGTCGCGGACCTCTTCCAGGAGGGCGCCGAGGCTGGTGATCGCGGGACGGAGGTTCAGCGCGGCCAGGACGATACCGACGACCAGCAGCCGGGTCGCCCACGCCCGCGCGGAGCCGCGTCCGGGCGCCTCGGGGACGGAACCGGCCGAGCTGACGATGGTGCGGGGTGGTGTCGTGGTCGTGTCCTCGCGCTGCATGACGACCATCATAGAATCATGGGATGATTGGTTGTCCATTCTCCGGCGGCATCCCGCCGGTCCCCGTGAGCGAAGAGGTGCCATGCCGCTGAGCCACCCGCGCCGCTCGGCCCTGTCCGAGCAGGTCATCGCCGAGCTGAGGAACCAGATCACATCCGGCGAGTGGCCGGTCGGCTCGCGCATCCCGACCGAGCCGGAGCTGGTCGAACAGCTCGGTGTCGCCCGCAACACGGTGCGTGAGGCGGTCCGCGCGCTGGCGCACAACGGGCTGCTCGACATCCGCCAGGGATCGGGCACCTATGTCGTGGCCACGAGCGAGCTGGCCGGTGTCATGCATCGCCGGTTCGCGGGCGCCGATCCACGGCACATCGGCGAGCTGCGCTCCACGCTGGAGTCGGCCGCGGCCCGGCTGGCCGCCGAGCGGCGGACCGAGAAGGACCTCAAGCAGCTGGACGCGCTGCTGGAGCGGCGTGAGGAGGCGTGGCACTCCGGGGACGCGGAGGTGTTCGTGGCCGCCGACGCGACCTTCCACCTGGCCGTGGTGGCGGCCTCGCACAACGACGTGATGACACAGATGTACGCCGACCTGGGCGAGGTGCTCAGGGACTGGCTGCGCGAGGACGTCGGCGCGGAGCTGACGCCGGACACGCACATGGACCACACGCGGCTGCTGGACGCGATCCGCGCGGGCGATGCCGTCACGGCGGGCGCGGAGGCGGCGAGCTATCCGTTCCTGTGCCGCCCGGCCGGGTTCAGCTCCCCCGGTTCTGGTGGCTGACCCAGGCCGCGCGGACCTCCTTCCAGCAGCGGCCGGTGAGCCGTACGGTCGTCGCGGGCCGGGCGTCGGTGGCGCGGCCGTCGGTGTCGAGGTCCCACCAGCGGGCGCACTCGATGTGCAGCCGCAGCCGGTCGACCTCCGGGTAGGGGTTGTGGCAGTAGGCGGTCACGCGGGAGCCGTCGACGCTGGTGCGGCACTCGGCACCGGACGGGGCGGTCTCCTCCGGTCCGCGCGCATGTGCCGCCTTCGTGAGCGGCGCGGCCAGCACGAGTGCGGCGGCAAGGGTCGCTGAGGCCATGCTGCGGGAGAAGCGCACAAGGGGGACCTCCTCGGCCGTGCTGGGTCGTGCTGGGGAGGAAAGGAACCACAGGGGGAACGCGTGAAGTGAACGCCTCCTCCAGGGTGCCCAGTTGCGGCGGTGTCCCGCCCGGCCGGATAGGCCGAACGGGGGACACGCCCGAGTGCACCGGGGAGCGCCTCCGAAGACGCCGGGGGCGTCCCCGGACACGCCGAGGGCCCGCATCCGGTGCGGGACGCGGGCCCTCGGCGTGTCGGCGGGGCGGTCAGGCGCCGATGGCGTGCAGACCGCCGTCCACGTGGATGATCTCGCCGGTGGTCTTGGGGAACCAGTCGCTGAGCAGTGCGACGATGCCGCGGCCGGCCGGCTCGGGGTCCTTGAGGTCCCACTCCAGGGGGGAGCGGCTGTCCCACACCGAGGCCAGGTCGCTGAAGCCCGGGATGGACTTGGCGGCCATGGAACCGATCGGGCCCGCGGAGATCAGATTGCAGCGGATGTTCTGCTTGCCGAGGTCGCGCGCCATGTAGCGGCTGGTGGCCTCCAGGGCGGCCTTGGCGGGGCCCATCCAGTCGTACTGCGGCCAGGCGTACTGGGCGTCGAAGGTGAGGCCGACGACGGAGCCGCCGTTCTGCATCAGCGGCAGACACGCCATGGTGAGCGACTTCAGGGAGAACGCCGAGACATGCATGGCGGTCGCCACGGACTCGAACGGCGTGTTGAGGAAGTTGCCGCCGAGCGCGTCCTGCGGGGCGAAGCCGATGGAGTGGACGACGCCGTCGAGGCCGCCCAGCTCCTCGCCGACCAGGTCGGCCAGGCGCGCGAGGTGCTCGTCGTTGCTGACGTCCAGCTCGATGACCTTGGTGGGCTTGGGCAGCTTGCGGGCGATGCGCTCGGTCAGGGTGGGCCGCGGGAACGCGGTCAGGATGATCTCGGCGCCCTGCTCCTGGGCCAGCTTCGCGGCGTGGAAGGCGATGGAGGACTCCATCAGCACACCGGTGATCAGAACGCGCTTGCCGTCGAGGATTCCGCTCATGGTGATCAGTGACCCATTCCCAGTCCGCCGTCAACGGGGATGACGGCTCCAGTGATGTACGAGGCGTCGTCCGAGGCCAGGAACCGCACCGTCGCGGCGATCTCCTCGGGCGTCGCGTAGCGGCCCAGCGGCACCTGCTTGACGATGTTCGCGCGCTGCTCGTCCGTGAGCACCTTGGTCATGTCGGTGTCGACGAAACCGGGTGCGACGACATTGAACGTGATGTTGCGCGATCCGAGCTCACGGCTGAGCGAACGAGCAAAACCGACCAGAGCGGCCTTGGAGGCGGCGTAGTTGGCCTGGCCGGCGCTGCCGAGCAGACCGACCACGGAGGAGATGAGTACGACACGGCCCTTCTTGGCCCGCAGCATGCCGCGGTTGGCGCGCTTGACCACGCGGAAGGTGCCGGTGAGGTTGGTGTCGACGACCGAGGTGAAGTCCTCCTCGGACATGCGCATCAGCAGTTGGTCCTTGGTGATGCCGGCGTTGGCGATCAGGACCTCGACGGGACCGTGCGCGTCCTCGATCTCCTTGTACGCCTGCTCCACCTGCTCGGTGTCGGTGATGTCGCACTTCACGGCGAGGCAGCCCAGCTCGGCGAGCGCGGCCGGCGGCTCCCCCGAGCGGTATGTGATCGCGACCTTGTCGCCGGCTTCGGCGAAAGCGCGGGCGATGGCGAGGCCGATGCCCCGGTTGCCTCCGGTGACGAGAACCGAGCGGCTCAACGGATCACCCTTTCGATAGGGGTCTGACATATCCGCCCGACCTTCGCAACGACGGGCGGCTTTACCCGAAACCTATCGGGCGCCCTGGCCGGGCGGGCATTCGGGCACCGACAGTGGCTCGGGGGGCGCGCTGTCGGGTCCCTACAGATCGCCGCCGCGCGGGGGCGGCAAACGTGTGGTCCACGGACCCGCGTACGCGACATGATCGGAGCCGACAGGCGACGACAGCAGGGAGACCTCGGTGCCTCATACCATCGACGAAGCCTTCAGGGCGCTTCCGCTACAGGCCCTGGCGGACGCGGCGCTGGCACGCGCGCGTGCGCTCGGGGCGGACCATGCCGACTTCCGGCTGGAGCGGGTGCGCAGCGCGTCCTGGCGGCTGCGGGACGGACGGCCCGCCGGGTCGTCGGACACCACGGACCTCGGGTACGCGGTGCGGGTGGTGCACGGCGGGACATGGGGGTTCGCCTCGGGCGTGGACCTGACCATGGACGCCGCCGCCAAGGTCGCCGCTCAGGCGGTGGCCATGGCGAAACTTTCCGCTCAAGTGATCACAGCGGCGGGATCGAACGAGCGGGTGGAGCTGGCCGACGAGCCCGTGCACGCCGACCGGACCTGGATCTCCTCGTACGAGATCGATCCGTTCAGTGTGCCCGACGAGGAGAAGTCGGGGCTGCTGGCGCAGTGGAGCGGGCGGCTGCTGGGGGCGGACGGGGTCGATCATGTCGACGCCTCGCTGCTGACCGTGCACGAGAACAAGTTCTATGCCGATACGGCCGGGACCGTGACGACCCAGCAGCGGGTCCGGCTGCATCCGCAGCTCACGGCGGTGTCGGTGGACGACTCCAGCGGCGAGTTCGACTCGATGCGCACGATCGCGCCGCCGGTGGGGCGGGGCTGGGAGTATCTGACCGGCACCGGCTGGGACTGGGACGGGGAGCTGGAGCGTATCCCCGGTCTGCTCGCCGAGAAGATGCGCGCACCGAGCGTCGAGCCGGGATCGTACGATCTCGTGGTTGATCCTTCGAACCTGTGGCTGACCATTCATGAGTCGATCGGTCATGCGACCGAGCTGGACCGCGCGCTCGGCTATGAGGCCGCCTACGCGGGGACCTCCTTCGCCACGTTCGATCAGCTGGGCAAGCTCCGGTACGGCTCGGATCTGATGAACGTGACCGGTGACCGCACGGCCGAGCACGGGCTGGCGACCGTCGGGTTCGACGACGAGGGCGTGGCCGCGCAGTCCTGGGACCTGGTGAAGGACGGCACCCTGGTCGGCTATCAGCTGGACCGGCGGATCGCCCGGCTGACCGGGTTCGAGCGGTCCAATGGATGCGCCTTCGCCGACTCGCCCGGACATGTGCCGGTGCAGCGGATGGCCAATGTGTCGCTGCGGCCGGACCCCGCGGGGCTGTCCACGGAGGATCTGATCGGGAGCGTGGACCGGGGCATCTATGTGGTCGGTGATCGTTCGTGGTCGATCGACATGCAGCGGTACAACTTCCAGTTCACCGGGCAGCGGTTCTTCCGGATCGAGAACGGCCGGATCACCGGGCAGCTCAAGGACGTGGCCTACCAGGCGACCACGACCGACTTCTGGGGCTCCATGGCGGCCGTCGGCGGACCGCAGACATATGTGCTCGGTGGCGCCTTCAACTGCGGCAAGGCCCAGCCGGGCCAGGTGGCGGCGGTCTCGCACGGCTGCCCGTCCGCGCTGTTCAAGGGCGTCAACATCCTCAACACCACGCAGGAGGCGGGCCGATGAGCGCCGCGACCGGGTTCTGCCGGGGAGCCGGGGACAGGCTCCAGGGCCGGCACAGTGCCATCACGACTCAGGAGGCCGGGCGATGAGCGCCGCCGTCAGCAAGCCGTACGAGATGGTCGAGCGTGCCCTTGAGCTGTCGCGCGCCGATGAGTGTGTCGTGATCGCCGATGAGCATTCGACCGCCAATCTGCGCTGGGCGGGCAACGCGCTCACCACGAACGGGGTCACGCGCGGGCGGACGCTCACGGTCGTGGCGACCGTGGACGGCGCCGAGGGCACCGCCTCCGGGGTGGTCTCGCGGGCCGCGGTGACGGCGGACGAGCTGGAGCCGCTGGTGCGGGCCGCGGAGGCCGCCGCGCGGGGCGCCGGTCCGGCCGAGGACGCCCGTCCACTGGTGACCGGTGTCCCGGCGAGCCCGGACTTCACGGACGCGCCCATGGAGACGTCCTCCGCGGTGTTCGCCGACTTCGCGCCCGCGCTCGGCGAGGCGTTCGCCCGCGCACGGGCGGGCGGGCGCGAGCTGTACGGTTTCGCCAACCACGAGCTGGTGTCGACCTATGTCGGTACGTCGACCGGGCTGCGGCTGCGGCACGACCAGCCGACCGGCACGCTGGAGCTGAACGCCAAGTCGCCCGACCGCACCCGCTCGGCGTGGGCGGGGCGCTCCACACGGGACTTCAAGGACGTCGACCCCGCGGCGCTGGACGCGGAGCTGGCCGTACGGCTGGGCTGGGCCGAGCGGCGCGTCGAACTGCCGGCCGGGCGGTACGAGACGCTGCTGCCGCCGACCGCGGTCGCGGACCTGCTGATCTACCAGTTGTGGTCGGGATCGGGCCGGGACGCGGCCGAGGGCCGGACGGTGTTCTCCAAGGCGGGCGGGACCCGGATCGGCGAACGGCTGACCGAGCTGCCGCTGACGCTGCGCAGCGATCCGAACGAACCGGGTCTGGAGTGCGCGCCCTTCGTGATCGCCCACTCGTCGGGCGGTGATCAGTCGGTCTTCGACAACGGGCTGCCGCTGGGCGCGACGGACTGGATGCGCGCGGGCGAGCTGCACCGGCTCACCACCAGCCGGCACAGTGCCGCGCTCACCGGGCTGCCCGTCGCGCCGGGCATCGGGAACCTGATCCTGGACGGTGGTACGGACCGTTCCCTGGACGAGATGGTGGCCGCCACCGAGCGCGGGCTGCTGCTGACCTGCCTCTGGTACATCCGGGAGGTGGACCCGGCGACGCTGCTGCTCACCGGGTTGACCCGGGACGGGGTGTACCTGGTGGAGAACGGCGAGGTGACCGGGGAGGTGAACAACTTCCGCTTCAACGAGTCGCCGGTCGGCCTGCTGGGCCGGGCCGCCGAGGCGGGGCGCACGGAGAAGACGCTGCCCAGGGAGTGGAGCGACTGGTTCACCCGGGCGGCGATGCCCGCGCTGCGGGTGCCGGATTTCAATATGAGCTCGGTCAGCCAGGGCGTATAACCTCGTAGACGTTCGCCGTCGGGTGGCGTCCGACCCACCGCGACCACCCGACGGTCATACGAACATCACTGGCAGATCATTCGATCAAAAGATCTCAGAAGATCTTTCGAGGAGACACGAGAACCGTGACGGACATCGTCGACGAGCTGAAGTGGCGCGGGCTGTTCGCCCAGTCCACCGATGAGGACGCTTTGCGCAAGGCGCTCGCGGACGGCCCCGTCACGTTCTATTGCGGCTTCGACCCGACCGCGGCCAGTCTGCATGTCGGCCATCTGGTGCAGGTGCTCACCATGCGCCGCCTCCAGCAGGCGGGGCTGCGTCCCCTGGCCCTCGTCGGAGGCGCCACCGGCCAGATCGGCGACCCCCGCCCGACCGCCGAGCGCACGCTGAACGCCCCGGAGACGGTCGCCGCCTGGGTCACCCGGCTGCGCTCGCAGATCGAGCCGTTCCTGTCCTTCGAGGGCGACAACGCCGCGGTGATGGTGAACAACCTGGACTGGACGGCCGGGCTGTCCGCCATCGAGTTCCTGCGGGACATCGGCAAGCACTTCCGGGTGAACAAGATGCTCACCAAGGACTCGGTCGCACGGCGGCTGGAGTCCGAGGAGGGCATCAGCTACACCGAGTTCAGCTACCAGCTGCTCCAGGCCATGGACTTCCTGGAGCTGTACCGCCGTCACGGCTGCACGCTCCAGCAGGGCGGCAGCGACCAGTGGGGCAATCTCACCGCCGGGCTCGACCTGATCCACCGGCTGGAGCCGCAGGCGCAGGTGCACGCGCTGGCGACGCCGCTGATGACCAAGGCGGACGGCACCAAGTTCGGCAAGACCGAGGGCGGCGCGGTCTGGCTCGACCCCGAGATGACCTCGCCGTACGCGTTCTACCAGTTCTGGCTGAACGTGGATGATCGGGACATTTCCACGTACATGCGGATTCTATCCTTCATGTCTCCTTCCGAGCTGGAGGAGCTGGAGGAGCAGACCCGGGAGCGGCCCCAGGCGCGGGCCGCGCAGCGGGCGCTGGCCGAGGAGCTGACGACGCTGGTGCACGGCGCCGCGCAGACCGATGCCGTGATCGCGGCGAGCCGGGCGCTGTTCGGACAGGGCGAGCTGGAGTCGCTGGACCAGCGGACGCTCGTGGCCGCGCTGGCCGAGGTCCCGCACATCGAGGTGTCCGGGGCGGCGCCGGTGGTGGATCTGTTCGCCGCGGTGGGGCTGGCGGCGAGCAAGTCCGCGGCGCGGCGGACGGTGAAGGAGGGCGGGGCCTACGTGAACAACGTCAAGGTGACCGCCGAGGACGCCGTGCCCGTCGCCGGGGATCTGCTGCACGGCAAGTGGCTGGTGCTGCGGCGGGGGAAGCGGAACATCGCGGCCGTCGCGGTGAACGACATCTGAATCCCGGCCCGCGCGGTCCGGGATGGCCGGGAGGCGGGGGCGGGCTCCTGGAGGGCCCTCCCCCGATGAAACGGCAGAAACGGCTGGTTCCCGCCGGTCCCGTGGTGTTTCGCGGGACCGGCGGGAGTGGCCGGATCAGGTGTGCTGGGAGCGCTGTTGCTTGCGTTTGCCCAGTGTCGCCGTGTAGGCCATGTCGCCGAAGAAGACGATGATGATCGCGGCGACCAGCTGGAACAGATGACGGCTCCAGTCGATGCCCGGCGTGGCGGCGACGCCCAGGCCGCGGGCGATGGCGTTGCCGGCGAGCGCGCCGAGCATGCCGAAGATCGTGGTCAGCCAGAGCGGGCTGTGCTGCTTGCCCGGAATGACGGCCTTGGCGATCAGACCGAGCACGAAGCCCACGATGATGGCCCACAACCAGCCCATGACTGCCTCCTCGTACGGCTCGACGTGAGCAGTTTCCGCCAGTGTCGGCCCGGGGGCCGTACGCCGCATGTCGGGCTCGCCCATACGGTCCACGGCCCAGGACGTTCACGCAGGCGGCAGGGTGACCCGGTCTCGAACACGGCGCAGACGCGGCGTAACGTGGACGCTGTCCGTGCCGGTCCTGCTGCCGGGCGCGGGCCGGGATCGGAACGGGGACGGCTCCCCTGTGGGCGGATGGTGGAATGTGATGCGGAAGCAGCGCGACGGGGGCGGCGCCCAGGTGTTCCGGATCACCGGGGCCCGGCAGGGACTCCAGGACGACGTCCGCGGACGGCAGCGCCGGTACATCATCTCGATGTCCTTGCGCACGGTGTCGGTGGTCCTCGCGGCGGTGCTGTGGAACGTGGAACGGCACGTCGCGATCGTGGCGCTGGTGCTCGGCGTCGTTCTCCCCTACATCGCGGTGGTCGTCGCCAACGCCGGACGGGAGAACGTGCCGTCGCTGCCGACGACGTTCGTGGCCGTGCAACCCAAGCCGACGATCGCGCCGCCGCGCGTGGCCGACGGAAGCTACCCGGAATCCTCCGCGGAGGGTGGGGCGGCGGGTTCGGCGGAGCGTTCCGCCTAGACACAGTGCAGTTTCACTGTCGGTAAAAGCTCAGATCAATCATGTTGTTCAGGTGCCGGGCGGGCGGTTACCCATGACATACTTCGTACGCGCTCCGCATCCCCCGTCGGAGCGACGGACCGACGCCGGGCAGCTCCCCCCGTGGCTGCTCGGCGTCGCCTTTTGTGCGGGCGGTCCGTGGATCCGGGCCTGGTGCCCGATCGGGGGCGACCATGTGATCGGGCTGGGGTCAACACGGTGATTCAGCCATGTGATCGGGTGAAGAGCCGTGCAGGATCGATCCGGGATCGAACAATCAGCCGTCGATCGATCGGCACTGAACCAATCAATCAAGATCTGATCGCTTGATCACGGATCAGTCGATCCCACGGATGATCGATCCCTGATCAGCTGATCCCGCACCTGGTTGCCCTCTGATCACACGATCCGACAACTGATCGCCCCCCATCAGGTCGATCCCGCACCTCGTCGACCCCACATCAGATCGATCCCACATCAGGTCGATCCCAGATCGTTCGATCACGGCTCCAGCAGCTCCATAGGAACCGCCGCCACGCTGCGGCCCGTGCGGTCGACGATGCGGCCGACGTTCTTCTCGGTGCGCAGCACCACCGCCCGGTCGCCGACGTGGAAGTCGAAGCGGGCCAGTTCCAGTTCCAGGTGGGCCTCCAGCCGGTGGACGTCGGGCACGGAGCGCAGCCAGACGTCCAGGATGAGGTTGTGCGGTCCGGCGGTGATCGTGCACAGCCGCAGCTCGGGCAGGGTGCGCAGCGAGCCGCTCGCGGCCTCCAGGTGCCCGGCCGGCACGGAGGCGAAGTAGACGGCGGAGATCGGCCAGCCGGTGAGCGAGCGGGCCACGTTGCAGCGCAGGGCGATCTGTCCGGCGGCGGTGAGCTGATGCAGTCGGCGGCGGACGGTGGCCACGCTGGCGCCGGTGCGCTCGGCGAGCTGGTTGAAGGGCATCCGGCCGTCCTCGCCGAGGGCCGCGAGCAGGCGCAGGTCCACCGGGCGCAGGGGTTCGGCGGGGACGGGTTGCAGTTCCGGGGGCTTCAGCAGGGCGCGCTGTACGGCGTCGAGGCTGCGCAGGCGCCAGCGGCTGCCCTCGAACGGGGCGGCGGTGATCACATGGGAGCGGGTGGCCCGTACGCCGTCGCAGCGGGCGATGCGCTCGCCGATGTAGTCGGCAAGGCCGTCGAGGTCGTAGGCCCAGACGATGGCCAGGATGTCGCGGGCGCCGGAGGTCTGCTTGACGCTCATCGTCTGGGCGTCGTGGGCGAGCAGCCGGGCGACGGCCCCCGCCCGCGCGGCCTCGGTGACGATCTCGACCTGCGCCATGGCACGGCCGTCGGAGGTGGGCGCGCGGTAGCCCGCGACCCAGGCCGCGCCGCTGTCGGTCAGCCGGCGCCAGTGGCGGGCCGCGGTGACCGCGTCGACGCCGAGGGCCTCGCCGACCAGGGACCAGGAGGCGCGCGGATGGATCTGCAGGGCGTTCACGATGGCGAGATCCAGCTCACTCAGGGCGGATTCCTGCATTTCCCGACCTCTCGTGATTGATTCCGGCGATTTCACGCCACTGGCGCGCTTCGTGCGGAGGCTACCGCTTCCAGGCACCGAGGGACCCCGAGGGAGCGGCACCAGTGGTTCTGAAGATCATCAACGCACGCATCGTGGACGGCACCGCGCGGGAGCCGGTACCGGACGGGGTGGTCGTCACGGACGACCGCGGCGATCTGGTGTACGTGGGCCCCGGTGAGGGCGCGCCGGAGGCCGGTCCGGACGCCGAGGTGCTGGACGTGGCGGGACGGACCGTGCTGCCCGGGTTCATCGACTGTCATGTGCACCTCGGCATGGAGCACGGCCGGGATCTGGCGACCCGCTTCGCGGACGATCCGACGGTGGAGACGTTCCGTACGGCCGACCGGCTGCGGCGTACACTGCACGCTGGCGTCACCACGGCACGTGACCTGGGTGGACTCCCGGCGGGGTTCCGTATGTCCGTCGCCCAGGGGCTGGTCGAGGGGCCGCGGCTGCACACGGCGGTGCGGATCATCGGGCACACCGGCGGGCACGCCGACTTCACCACGCCGTCCGGCGTCGACACCAGCGGGGGCGTCGGGGAGATCGCGGACAACGCCGACGAGGTGCGCAAGGCGGTACGGCGGCTGCTGCGCGACGGCGCCGACGTGATCAAGCTCTGTGCGACCGGCGGGATGGGCTCCCCGCACGACCAGCCCGACGACGAGGGGCTGACCGAGGACGAGATCCGGGTCGTCGTGGACGAGGTGCGCCGGCACGGCGGACGGCCGGTGGCCGCGCACGCACAGGGCACCGCGGGCATCCTCAACGCGATCCGCGGCGGCGTGACCAGCATCGAACACGGATACGGCATGGATGCGCAGGCCAGGGAGCTGGCGGGCGAGCGGGGCGTGTTCGTCGTACCGACCCTGTCGACCGTGTTCGACGGTATCGACAAATCGACTATGGCTCCTTTTCACTACGAGAAGAAGGTCCGCTGGTCCGGGATCACCAAGGAGAACATCTCGGCGGCGATCGCGGACGGTCTGCGGATCGCCCTCGGCACGGACGCGGCGATCTGCCCGCACGGCCGCAATCTGCGCGAGCTGGCACACCTCGTGTCGCTCGGCATGTCCCCCATGGACGCGATCGGCGCCGGGACCCGGGTCGCGGCCGAACTCCTCGGCCTGGACGAACGGGTGGGCACGCTGGAGGCCGGAAAGGCGGCGGACGTCGTGGTGTGCGACGGCGATCCGCTGGCCGACATCTCCGTGCTCGGCGATCCCACCCGTGTCCGCTGTGTGATCCAGCAAGGCGTCGTACGCAAGAACACCCTCTCCGACTGAAAGGCGGACCGCTGTGCACAACACCCTCGCCGAGCCTGTCCCGGCGCCCCCGGGCGGCAGACTCGACCGTGTGATGGCCGGGCTGGAGCGGCTCGGCAACAAGCTGCCGCACCCGTTCTATCTGTTCGGTGTTCTCTTCGCCATCCTCGCCGTGGTCTCCACGGTGCTGGCCGCGGTGGACGCCGAGGTGACCGTGCCGGGCTCGGACGAACGGCTCGCCGTACAGGGCCTGCTGACCTGGGACGGCATCAAGTGGCTGCTGGAGAACGCGGTCACCAACTTCACCGGCTTCCCGCCGCTGGGCACCGTGCTGCTGATGATGATGGCGGTGGGGGTCGCCGAGCGGACGGGTCTGCTGGAGGCGGCGGTCAAGGCGACGATCGCCAAGGCGCCGGCCCGGACGCTGCCGTATGTGGTGACGTTCGTGGCGACCCAGGGCCATGTGATGAGCGACATCTCGGCGCTGGTGATCCCGCCACTGGCCGCGCTGGCGTTCAAGGCGGCGGGCCGCAATCCGCTGGCGGGCCTGATCGGTGCCTTCGCGGCGGTGACCGCGGGCTACGCCTCCGGCTTCACCGTGGGCGCGCTGGACGCTCTGTACTCCGGGATCACCCAGCAGGTCACCACGGTGCTGCCGATCTCGGACGGGGCGCCCACGCATCTGCTGGTGAACTACTTCTTCACCGCCTCCGTGAGCGTCGCGCTGACCGTGCTCGGCGGGTTCCTGACGGACCGGGTGCTGGAGCCGCGGCTGCCCTGGCCGACCGGGGACGGGATCAGTGAGACCGGTGAGGGGGACTCGGACCGGGCCGGTTCCGGGGACGGGGCCGCCTCGGGGGCCAAGGAGCCGAGCACCACGCTCGCCCGTGAGCAGGTGCGCGGGCTGTGGGCGGCCACCGCGTCGGTCGCCGTCCTGGCGGCCGTGGTGGTGACGGCCTGGCTGATACCGGGCAGCCCGCTACGCGGTGAGGGCGGCGCGCTCATCCCGTCGCCGGTGCTGTCGGGTCTGGTTCCGCTGCTGTTCACGGCGTTCCTCACGGCAGGTGTGGTGTATGGGATCGCCGCGCGCACCGTCAAGCACAAGAACGATCTGCCGCGGATCATGGGCGAGTCGGTCACCTCGATGTCCGGGTACATCGTGCTGATCCTGGTGATCGCACAGTTCATCGCGGTGTTCAACTGGTCGAATGTCGGCACACTGCTCGCCGTGAAGTGCTCTGCGGCGCTGGAATCGATCGGGCTGACCGGGTTCCTGGCACTGCTGCTGTTCGTGGTGGTCGTGAGTGTGCTGAATCTGTTCATCACGTCCGGGTCGGCACTCTGGTCGCTCATGGCGCCGGTGTTCGTTCCCACGTTCATGCTCATCGGGATGTCCCCGGCGCTGACGCTGGCCGCGTTCCGGATCGCGGACTCGGCGACACAGATGATCAGCCCGCTCAACCCGTATGTGTTCCTGATGCTGGCGTTCATGCGGAAATACGAGCCGGGGGCGCAGCTCGGGACGCTGATCTCGCGGCTGATGATCTATGTGGTGCCGTTCATGGCGATGTGGCTGGCGGTGCTGGGGATCTTCTACTTCTTCGATCTGCCGCTGGGGCCGGGGGCCGGGATTCATATGCCGTGAGCGGGTGATCTGGCCGGGTCGATCGGTTGATCGGACGGGATCGGTCGGACGGTCGCGCAGGATCGATCAGGCGATCCGGCGGGATCGGTCGGATGGTCGCGCAGGGTCGATCAGGTGGTCCGGCGGGATCGAACGGGCGGTCGCTCAGGATCGATCAGGCGATCCGGCGGGATCGATCGGACGATCTGGCAGGGTCGATCAGGTGATCAGGCAGGATCGATCGGGCGGTCGGGCGGGGTCGATCAGGTGATCGGGACGGGGGTCCGCCGGGTTAGGGTCGGAGGGTGAATGTCCTTCCGACCCCTGACCCCGTTTCACCGATCTGCTCCGCGAAGGGCTGTCGGGCCGACGCCGTATGGGTGCTGGCGTGGAACAACCCGAAGCTGCATACGCCGGACCGGCGGAAGACCTGGCTCGCGTGCGACGCGCATCGCGAGCATCTCGGGCAGTTCCTGGGGGTGCGGGGGTTCTTGAAGGATGTCGTCCCGTTCGAGGAGTGGGACGAGGGGAGCCAGGGCCGTGTCGGGGACGCGGGGTCCGGCGGGGATGCGGGCGGAGGCTCGGGCCGCGCGGGGTCGGACGGGGGCGAGGCCGACGGCGCCGGGCGCGTGGAATCCGACGGGGGCGAGGCTGGCGGCACCGGGCGCGTGGAGTCTGACGAGGGCGTGAACGCTGCTGCCGGGGGCATGGAGTCCGACGGAGGCGAGGACGCTGCCGGAGGCGGGAGCACCGGCGTGGGCTGAGGCGCTGCCGGGGGCGGTGCGTAGGGCGTCGGAGCGGGACCTTCGCGTCGGGCGCCGGGCAGGAGCGCTGCGTCGGGCGCCGGGGCAGGAGCGCTGCGTCGGGCTCAGGCGGGGACGCCGCGTCGAGCGCCAGCCACGGAAGCCGCGGCGAGCGTCAGGCGGGACCGCTACGTCGAGCGCCAGGCAGGGGACGGGGCGCGTCGGGCACCGGGCAGGGAAGCCGCGTAGTGCGTCAGGCGAGTACGACACATAGGGCGTCGACGCGGGGACCCGAGCGGGCCCATGGAAACCCGACCGGTGCCATAGGGACCCGGCGGGGTCCACCGCAGACCCGAGCCTCGGCGGCGGACCCTACTGGAACCCAAACGCCGCTGAGGTCCGCACCGCCGCAAACCCGGGCCTCGGCGCGGCCAGTTGAGAACCCGTGCACCAGCAGGGTCCGCAGGAAACCCGGCAGAGGCCCATGCGATGGCCCCTGAAGCGCGCGAAGCGCCCCGCTCAGCCGCCGATCGCCGACATAGGCCGGTCCGGCTGGACGAACGTCGGGTCGTCCAGTCCCGCGCCCGCCTTCTTGCCCCACATCGCGAGGCGCCAGCGCCGGGCTATCTCCTCGTCGGGGGCGCCGGAGCGCAGGGCCGCGCGGAGGTCCGTCTCCTCACGGGCGAACAGGCAGGTGCGGACCTGGCCGTCGGCGGTGAGGCGGGTGCGGTCGCAGGCGGCGCAGAAGGGGCGGGTGACGGAGGCGATGACCCCGACGCGGTGCGGGCCGCCGTCCACCAGCCAGCGTTCGGCGGGGGCCGAGCCGCGGGCCTGCTCGCCCTCGGGCGTGAGGCTGAAACGGGTGCGCAGGGAAGTCAGGATGTCACCGGCGGTGATCATCCCGTCACGTTTCCAGCCGTGCTGGGCGTCGAGTGGCATCTGCTCGATGAAGCGCAGCTCGTAGCCGTGGTCGACGGCCCAGGCGAGGAGGTCGGGGGCTTCGTCCTCGTTGAGCCCCGGCATCAGTACGGAGTTGACCTTCACCGGGGTGAGTCCGGCCTCGTGGGCGGCGGTCAGGCCCTCGATGACGTCGCGGTGGCGGTCCCGGCGGGTGAGGGTCTTGAAGACGTCGGGGCGGAGGGTGTCCAGGGAGACGTTGACCCGGTCGAGACCGGCGGCCTTGAGGGCGCTCGCCGTGCGCTTGAGGCCGATGCCGTTGGTGGTCAGGGACATCTGAGGGCGGGGGGCGAGGGCGGCGACCCGCTCGACGATGCCGACCAGTCCGGGGCGCAGCAGGGGCTCACCGCCGGTGAAGCGGACCTCTTCGACGCCCAGGGAGGTGACCGCGATGCCGATCAGCCGGACGATCTCGTCGTCCGTGAGGAGATCCGGCTTGGCGAGCCACTGGAGTCCCTCTTCGGGCATGCAGTAGGTGCAGCGCAGATTGCAGCGGTCCGTGAGTGAGACCCGCAGGTCGGTGGCCACTCGTCCGTAGGTGTCGATGAGCACGGGGACCCCCTTCCCTCGTCCTGGATCATCGGCAGGTCCGATCATCACCCGCTCAACGGCCGACCGATCACAAACGTTCCAAGGTTCCGACATCTGCGAGCCTACGCGACCGTACGGACATCCGGACGTGCTCGATCCCACGAGGTGCGGCGCGGCCACGTCGTAGGTCTCTACGACGTGATCGGTTGATCGATCGCGCCGGTGACCGGTACGACGTGGCCGCGCCGCTGGGCGGGCCTTCCCGCGCGTGGGGACCGGGACGCGCCGGGCCGGCGGGGGCCGTGGCGGTTCCGGCCGAGCGGCGTCCCGCCGCGGGAGCGGCCTTCGCTGGATGCGCAGCCGGGTCCGCGAGGTCCTGCCGGGCGCCCGGGGGCGGGGCAGGACGTCGCGGACCCGGGTGGGTCAGTGCGCGCCGGTGCCGGTCAGGGACCGGACCTCCAGCTCGGCGTACTTGCCCTTGTCCGGCTCCTCCTTGGACAGCAGGGTGCCGATGATGCCGAGCAGGAAGCCGACGGGGATGGAGACGATGCCCGGGTTCTCCAGCGGGAACCAGTGGAAGTCGACGTCGGGGAACATCGACGTGGCCTTGCCGGAGACCACCGGGGAGAACAGCACCAGGCCGACCGCGGTGATCAGACCGCCGTAGATCGACCACAGGGCGCCCTGGGTGGTGAACCGCTTCCAGAAGAGGCTGTAGAGGATCGTCGGGAGGTTGGCCGAGGCGGCGACCGCGAAGGCCAGGGCGACCAGACCGGCGACGTTGAGATCGCGGGCGAGGGCGCCGAGCAGGATCGAGACGGCGCCGATGCCGACGGTCGCGAGCCGGGCCGCGCGAATCTCTTCCTTCTCGGTCGCCTGACCACGCTTGATCACATTGGCGTAGATGTCATGTGCGAACGAACTCGACGAGGCCAGGGTGAGGCCCGCGACGACCGCGAGGATGGTGGCGAAGGCGACCGCGGAGATCGTGGCGAGCAGGATCGCGCCCCAGTTGGAGTCGACGCCGCCCAGATGGAGGGCGAGCAGCGGGGCCGCGGTATTGCCCGCCTTGTTGGACGAGGTGATCTCCTCCGGGCTGATCAGCGCCGCCGCGCCGAAGCCGAGCGCGAGGGTCATCAGGTAGAAGGTGCCGATGAGGCCGATCGCCCAGATCACGGACTTACGTGCGGCCTGCGCGGTGGGGACCGTGTAGAAGCGGATCAGGATGTGCGGCAGACCCGCGGTACCGAGCACCAGGGCGATGCCCAGGGAGATGAAGTCGATCTTGGTGGTGCCCGACACGCCGTACTTGAGGCCGGGTTCCAGGAAGGCGGCTCCCTTGCCGCTGTTGTCGGCGGCGGTGCCCAGCAGGTCGGAGATGTTGAAGTTGAACTTGAGCAGCACCAGGAAGGTGAGCAGCAGGGCGCCCGCCATGAGCAGGACGGCCTTGACCATCTGCACCCAGGTGGTGCCCTTCATGCCGCCGATCGTGACATAGACGATCATCAGGAGGCCGACCAGGGCGACGATGCCGATCTTCCCGGCGTCACTGGTGATGCCCAGCAGCAGGGAGACCAGGACGCCCGCGCCGGCCATCTGGGCGAGCAGGTAGAAGATCGACACGACGATGGTGGAGGTGCCTGCGGCGGTGCGCACGGGGCGCTGGCGCATCCGGTAGGCGAGCACGTCGCCCATGGTGTAGCGGCCGGAGTTGCGCAGCGGCTCGGCGACCAGGAGCAGGGCGACCAGCCAGGCGACGAGGAAGCCGATGGAGTACAGGAAGCCGTCGTACCCGGCGAGGGCGATGGCGCCCGCGATGCCGAGGAAGGACGCGGCGGACATGTAGTCACCGGCGACGGCCAGGCCGTTCTGGAAGCCGGTGAACTGACGGCCGCCGGCGTAGAAGTCGGCGGCGTCCTTGGTCTGCCGTCCGGCCCAGACGGTGATGAACAGCGTGGCCACCACGAACGCGGCGAACAGACTGATGATGAGCGTACGGTGCTCGCTGGCCGCGCCCGCCGCGAGCGACTCGCCCGCCGCGAGGCTGAAGGTGTCTCTCATGCGCCGTTCTCCATCCGGGACTTGATCGCCTCTGCCTTGGGATCGAATTTGTTCGCCGCGATCCGCGCGTACCACCAAGCGATCAGGAAGGTGGTGACGAACTGGGCGAGGCCGAGGACCAGGGCCACGTTGACGTTGCCGAACAGCTTGGTGCCCATGAAGCCGCCCGCGTAGTTCGAGAGCAGCACATAGAGCAGGTACCAGGCGATGAAGCCGACGGTGAGCGGGAAGGCGAACGAGCGGTAGGAATGGCGTAGTTCACCGAACTCCGCGCTCTCCTGCACCTCGACGAACTCCTCGGTGGTGGGGAGCCGGTGCTCTAGTTTCGAAGGTGGCGGTGTCTCGGTGGCCACGGAGTCTCCTCGCGTTGCGGGTGCTCCGCCGACCGGTGCCGGGGCGCGGTCGGGGATCGGGGACGGTTGCGGTACGGACATGCGGTTCTGACCTCTTGCTGGGGCGGATCATCTGATCGGCCGGGACGGTGATGGCCGGGTGCGTGATCCACGGGGAGGCGTCGATCGTGCTCGGCTCCCTGTCCAACGTGCACGGCGCCACGCGAGGACTGGTTCAACATCGATCAGTTCTTTGTGAAGTCGTCGCCTTTGGTCATTGCTGGCCAGCGAGTTCGGGAGATAGCTTCACCCTGCACCACCCGTCATGTACCTGCCCGAGCACGACCTGTGGCTCGGGCAGCCCCGTTTCCCGGATGATGTGGAGACCCCATGGCTCATCTGCCTTCCAGACGTCGGCTCGCGCTCGCCGTGCCCGTCGTGCTGTCCCTGACCGCCTCGCTCGGTTTCCTGCCCGCGACCGCGACCGCCGTCTCCCCCGCGGAGAGCGGTGTCCGGGCGGCGACGCAGGACGCACCGAGCCTGGCGTACGTGGTCAACACGAAGACGGACCGGCGCACGATCGAGTCGGTGACGAAGGCGATCGCCGCGGCCGGCGGCAGTGTCGTGGCCACGTACGCGAAGATCGGGGTGATCGTCGTGCACTCGGCGAACCCGGACTTCGGTGCGACGATCCGCGCGGTGCGCGGGGTGCAGTCGGCGGGCGCGACCCGCACCGCACCGCTGGTCGCCGCGGGGACCACGGACCAGGGCGCCGCCGACTATCTGACGGCCGCCGAGGCGGCGAAGGTGACGGCGGCGGCCACGCCGGGCGACGAGCCCCTGGAGGCCGATCAGTGGGATCTGCGCGCGATCGGCGCGGACCAGGCCGCGAAGATCAATCCGGGGAGTTCGAAGGTCACGGTCGCGGTGATCGACACGGGCGTCGACGACACCCACCCGGACCTCGCCCCGAACTTCTCCAAGTCGCAGTCGGCCAACTGCGTCGGCGGTGTGGCGGACACCAGCGAGGGCGCATGGCGGCCGTACACCGCCGCCGACTACCACGGCACACATGTGGCCGGTGAGATAGCCGCGGCCCGCAACGGCATAGGCGTCGCCGGGGTGGCGCCCGGCGTCAAGGTGTCCGCCATCAAGGTGAGCGACCCGGACAACGGGCTGTTCTACCCGGAGAACGTGGTGTGCGCGTTCGTGTTCGCAGCCGATCACGGTGTCGAAATAACGAACAACAGCTACTACGTGGACCCGTGGCTCTACAACTGCATGGACGATCCTGATCAGAAAGCGATCGTCGACGCGGTGAACCGGGCGCAGCTGTACGCCCAGAAGAAGGGCACGCTGCACCTGGCGTCGGCGGGCAACTCCAACCACGATCTGGCCTCGGACGCGATCGTGGACGACTCCAGCCCGGACGACTCGACGCCGGTCGAGCGGACGATCGACCCGAGCGAGTGCTTCGACGTCCCGACCCAGCTCCCGGGGGTCGTCACGGTCAGCGCGACGGGCGTGAAGAACATCAAGTCGTACTACTCCTCGTACGGTGACGGTGTGGTCGACGTGGCGGCGCCGGGCGGCGACCGGATCTACCAGATCCCCGACACGCCGTCGAAGAACGGCCGCATCCTGTCGACCATGCCGAACAACCAGTACGGGTTCCTCCAGGGCACCTCCATGGCCGCGCCCCACGCGTCGGGGGTCGCCGCGCTGCTGAAGTCCGAGCACCCGAAGGCGTCCCCGGCGCAGCTCCAGTGGCTGCTGAAGGCCCAGGCGGACGACACGGCCTGCCCCGAGTCCTACGACCAGAACGGGGACGGCGTACAGGACGCGGTGTGCGAGGGCGGCAAGCGCTCCAACGGCTTCTACGGGGCCGGGATCGTCAACGCGCTGCGCGCGGTGAAGTAGGGCACCCCTCGTGGCGCGGTCCCGTGGCGCGGCTCCGCCGCCCCGGGGCCGCGCCGCACCACAGCCAGCAAGGTCCGCTCCTCACGTGAACGAACTGGAGAGACTCTCATCATGACCGCGTCCCACTCGCGTCACCGCCGTGCCCTCGCGATCCCCGTCGGGATGGCCGTGGCCACCGCCGTGGCGTTCCTGCCGAACGTGACCGCAGCCGCCGCGGAGCCGGCCGCCGCGCCCGCCGCCGACGGGCCCTCGCTCAGCTATGTCGTGAACGTCGGTCAGGGGCACGGCACCTCCGCCGCGGTGAAGAAGGCCATCGCCAAGGCGGGCGGCACGGTCGTAGAGGCGTACGACCAGATCGGTGTGATCGTGGTGCACTCGACGAACACCGAGTTCGCTCAAACGATCAGAAAGGTGCGGGGCGTGCAGTCCGCCGGTGCCACGCGTACGGCGCCGCTGCCCGCGCAGTCGACCACGGACGTGGGGACGCCGAAGGTGCTCTCGGCCGAGGATGTCGCCGCCGTCGAGGCGCAGGCCGGTCAGGACCCGCTCCAGCCGCTCCAGTGGGACCTGCCCGCCATCAAGGCCGACAAGGCGCACGAGAAGTCCCTCGGCAGCAGCAAGGTCACCGTCGCGGTGATCGACACGGGTGTCGACGACACGCACCCGGACATCGCGCCGAACTTCGACCGCGCGGCGTCCGTCAACTGTGTGACGGGCAAGCCGGACACCAGGGACGGCGCCTGGCGGCCGAGCGCGGCGGAGAGCCCGCACGGCACCCATGTGGCCGGTGAGATCGCCGCAGCCAAGAACGGCATCGGCATGACCGGTGTGGCGCCCGGCGTGAAGGTCTCGGGCATCAAGGTGTCCACGACCGCCGGGTACTTCTACACGGAGGCCGTCGTGTGCGGCTTCGTGTGGGCGGCCGAGCACGGCGTGGACGTGACGAACAACAGCTATTACACCGACCCGTGGTACTTCAACTGCAAGAACGACCCGGACCAGAAGGCCCTGGTCGAGGCCATCACCCGGGCCTCGAAGTACGCGGAGCGCAAGGGCGCGGTCAATGTGGCCGCGGCCGGCAACGAGAACTACGACCTGGCCGCCGACGAGATCACCGACACCAGCTCGCCGAACGACTCCACGCCCGGCGAGCGGGTGATCGACCCGTCCGAGTGCTACGACATACCGACCCAGCTGCCCGGCATCGTGACGGTCGCGTCGACCGGCGCCAAGGGCCTGAAGTCGTCGTTCTCCAACCATGGCCGGGGCGTCATCGACATCGCCGCGCCCGGGGGCGACTCGACCGCCTACCAGACCCCGGCGCCGCCCGCCACGAGCGGTCTGATCCTGGGCACCCTGCCCGGCGGCCGGTGGGGCTACATGGCCGGTACGTCCATGGCGGCGCCGCATGTCGCGGGTGTCGCCGCGCTCATCAAGTCGACCCACCCGTACGCGCCGCCCGCGCTGGTCAAGGCCCTGCTGTACGTGCAGGCCGACGCCACGGCGTGCACCAACCCGTACGACATCAACGGCGACGGCAAGGTCGACGCGGTGTGCGAGGGGCCGAAGAACTACAACGGCTTCTACGGCTGGGGCACGGCGGACGCGCTGGACGCGGTGACGAAGTAGCCGCCTGGCGGGGCGCTCCGGAGCGGGCGCCCTGTGAGCGGTTCCCGGGGCCGGGCGGAGATTTCTCCGCCCAGCCCCGGCGTGTGCGACACGCCCGGCCGCCGTCCGGAACAGCGGCCGGGCGTGTCGCATAGTGCCCGCATGAACGAGACCGCGTACGCATGGGCCGCCCTGGGCGGCGATCCGGCCCTGCTCGCCCGGCTGTCCGTGTGCGAACGACCGGACACGCTCACGTCCCGTCTCCCGGTACGGGACCTGGCGCGGGCCTGTGTGGGGGTGTGCGGGCTGGCCGCCGCGGAACTGGCGGCGCTGCGGGCGGGACTCGCGCGCGTGCCGCGGGTGCGGGTGGCCGACGGGGCGGTGGCGACCGCGTTCACCAGTGAGCGGCGGCTGCTGATCGACGGGCGCGCGCCGGTCGCGTTCGCGCCGCTGTCCCGGTTCTGGCCGACCACGGACGGCTGGGTACGTACCCACGCCAACTATCCCCATCACCGGCGGCGGCTGCTGGAGGCGCTCGGGCTGCCCCAGGACGCCTCGGCGGAGGCCCTGGGCGCGGTGCTCGTGGGACGGGCCGCGCTGGAGGTGGAGGAGACCGTCCAGGGCGCCGGGGGCCTCGCCGTCGCGGTGCGCACGCCGTCGGAGTGGGCGCGGCACGGGCAGGCTCTCGCCGTGGCCACCCTTCCGCTGGTGGCGCGGGAACGTCTCGGCTCCGGGCCGGTGCGCCCACCCGCGCCGCTGACGGGCTCTCCGCTGCTCCCGGCCGCGGGGCTGCGCGTGCTGGACCTGACGCGTGTCATCGCGGGTCCGGTGGCCACCCGCACGCTCGCCCTGCTGGGCGCCGACGTGCTGCGCCTGGACGCCCCGTGGCTGCCCGAACTCCCCGACCAGCACACCGACACGGGCTTCGGGAAGCGGTCGGCGACGCTGGACCTGGCGGCGGACCGGGACACCTTCGAGGAGTTGCTCGGCGCGGCGGACGTGGTCGTCACCGGCTACCGTCCGGGCGCGCTGGACCGGTGGGGGCTGTCCGCGCGGGCGCTGGCCGGGCGGCGCCCGGGTCTGGTGGTGGCCGAGTTGTCGGCGTGGGGCGGGTACGGGCCCTGGGGCGGCCGACGCGGCTTCGACAGCCTCGTACAGGCCGGCCACCGGGATCGCGGTGGCCGAGGGCACGGGCGGGCGGCCCGGTGCCCTTCCGGCGCAGGCCCTGGACCACGGCTCCGGCTATCTGCTGGCGGCCGGGGTGCTGCGCGCGCTCACCGAGCGAGCCCGGGACGGGGAGGGGCGTGGGGTGCGGGTGGCGCTGGCACGGACCGCCGAGTGGCTCAAGAGCGGGTCATGCGCGCGGGGTCCGCGGGACACGGAGGCGGACCCGGGAGCCTCGGAGGGGTCGGGGCACGCTCCGGGCGCCGGGCAGGACACGCCCGACACCGGTCCGGAGGTGCCCGGTGTGACGCCCGCCGCGCGGGAGGGCGCCGCGCGGGACCGGGCCGGGGAGGGGCTCGCCGGGACGGACGGGGCCGGGGCGTGGCTCGCCGAGCGGGACAGCGGGTGGGGGCGGCTGCGGTACGCGCTCCCTCCGGTGCGGTTCGACAGAGGGCCGACGGACTGGGCGACGCCTCCCGTACCGTGGGGCTCCGACCCGCCCGGATGGTCATGAGTACGATGCCTGCCGGAATCGTACGTATGGCCGGAATGCGGGTCCTGTCCACCGCCTTCTGGTCCCTGCCCGGTCCTGCGCGACCGGTGATGATCTTGAGGTGACCTTGATACGACCGACGGCCGGGACCCGCGGCTACGGCGGCCCCGGCGAACGGCGCCCCGGGACGGGCCGGGCCGTCGCCGTACTCGTCCTGGTGACCCTGGGCGCGCTGATACCGCTCCTCGGACCGTCCGCCGCGCTGTACGGGACCGGGGAGAACCCCGCGCCGGGCGTGGGCGGCATCGCTCTACTGCGCACGGCGCTCTTCACCGCGCTGTGCATCCCGGTGGGCGAGCTGTTCGTGCAGCGGCTCGCCGGGCGGCTGCCGGGGGCTCCCGCGGCACGGCCGCGCAGTTGGGCGCTGTACGCGGCCGGGGCCGGTTTCCTGGCCGCGCTGGGACTGGCGTCGGTGGTGGCGACCGGGAACCTCGTCCCGGGCGGCCTCGGCGAGATCGACGTGGGCGGGCTGTACGAGTCGCGGGACGGGAAGCTCGCCCTGCTGGAGATCAACGCGTTCGCGCTGGCGGGGCTGCTGGTGCTGTTCGGCAGTCCCCGCGCGCAGGTGTGGCCCCTGGCGGCGATCGCCGTGGCGGAGGCACTGCGCGCGCACCCGACGGTCGAGCACAGCCCGCTGGTCGGGTCCGCGCTGACGCTGGTCCATGTGACGTGTTCGGCGCTGTGGGTCGGCGGTCTGGTGTACGCGCTGCGCACGCTGCGGCTGTGGCGCCGGGGTTCCGGCACCGCCACCGGAACAGAGGCGCATGCGCCCGGTCCGGACGGTGACACGGGTGCCGCCTCGGGCGCGGCGCTCTTGGGGCTCTACGCGCGGGTGGCGGCCGTACTGCTCGCCGCGACCACCGCGACCGGGATCTGGAGCACCTTGCGGCGGATGCCGCCGGAGACGGTCGTCGAGCAGCTCACCGAGACGGCGTACGGGCGGGTGCTGCTCGCCAAGGTGCTGCTCGTGGTCGTCGTGACCGCGCTGGCGCTGTCCGCGCGGAGCCGGCTGCGGCGTGTCGCCGGGCGGACACCGTCCGGGCGACCGGACCTTCTGCGGGCGTACGCGCCCGCGCGGGCGGAGGTCGTGGCGCTGGGGGTGGTCGTGGCGGTCTCCGGGCTGCTGACGGCGCTTCCGGTGCCGATCCGCTGGTGAGGGGGTGGGTGTCGGCGGTCGCGATCGTTGTGGGCGCCAGGTGTTTTGGGTGTTCGTTCGTTCATTGGGCAGCAGGTGCCTTGGGTGGTCGATCATTCCTTGAGCACCTGACGCCTCGGGTGTTCGTCCGCTCTTTCTGTGGTGTTCGTTGGCCGTCCGCCCAACTCAGCCCAAGTCCGTTCAGATGCACCCAGGTCCGTCCAGGTCCGTCCAGTGGGAGGCCGTTGCTCTACGGAAGGTCTCCCGCTGATCGTTCGATCACGACACGCCGGGCCGGAGCGCCCCGGGTCAGGACTCCCTGTGTCAGGAGGAGTTGCGCGGCGATGTAGGTGAGCATCACCCAGAAGTCCGGCCGGGGCAGTTGCGGCCACTCGGCGATGTCCGTGGCGATCAGGGTGTCGGAGAGCAGGAAGAGCGCGCCGCCGATCCCGGCGACGAGCCCGACCCGGGTGGCCGCGAGATAGGCCATCGCCGTGAGCAGGGCACTGTAGGCGGCCACCGCGATCCGCAGATCGGCGGGCAGGTTGGGCCAGAGCAGGGCGACCACGCCGACGAGGGTGAGCGCGTAGGCGGGCGCGAGCAGCTTGGCGGACGCGCGGGACGGGCCCATCCGGCGGAACAGCACGAGGTAGCAGACGTGCCCGGCGGCGAACGAGCCCATCCCGGCGAGGAACGCGGGGTCGGCGTCGGCCAGGAGCAGGACGTCCCCGCCCCAGCCGAACAGCAGGGCGGCGATCAGCAGCCGTGGCGCGCCGCTGAGGGCGGCCCAGGCCGCCAGCAGGGGCATCAGCAGCGGCTTGGCCACCAGGTGCCCGGCCTCGGACCCGGCCAGCAGGGAGCCCAGGTCGACCGCGACCGCGAGGCCGAACAGCGCCGGGACGAGGCGTCCGAGGGGCGAACGGCCGAAGGTGAGGCCGGGTGCGTCGGAGGTGGACCGGGCGGGGGATGTGCGGGTCTGGTCCATCAGGCGACCACGGTCTCCTCGGCGGCCGGGCGGGCCTTGGGGTCGGTCTTCGCGCCGGGCTTCGTACCGGTCTTCACGCCTGTTGGCTTGTCGGTCGGCGTGTCGGTCGGCGTTTCTGTCTTTGCGTCGAGTCTTCCGTCGATCTTTGCGTCGGTCTCTAGGCCCGTCCCCAGGCCGGTCCTCGCGTCCGTGGACACGGCCGCGCCGGTGACGTGACGGTCCTGCGGCTGCCAGCCGGGGCCGCGGAACACACGGCCCGCCCGTTCGCGCCAGTTCGCGGCGGCTCTCAGGTCACGGGCGATGGCGGCGTACTCATGAGTGGCGACCCTGAGCGGGTTGTATGTGCGGATGTTCTTCGTGAGGCCGTAGACCGGGCGTTCGGTCTCGGGGACGTACGAACCGAACATCCGGTCCCAGACGATCAGGATGCCGCCGAAGTTGCGGTCGAGGTAGCCGCCCTGGGAGGCGTGGTGGACCCGGTGGTGGGACGGCGTGTTGAACACGTACTCAAACCATCGCGGCATCCGGTCGATCCGTTCCGTGTGGATCCAGAACTGGTAGACCAGGTTCGCCGAGGAGCAGAAGGCCAGGGCGGCCGGATGGACGCCCATGGCGATCAGCGGAAGATAGAACGGCCAGACGGTCAGGGACGTCCAGGGCTGACGCAGCGCGGTGGTGAGGTTGAACTTCTCGCTGGAGTGGTGGACCACGTGACAGGCCCACAGGACGCGGACGACATGATGGCCGCGGTGGGACCAGTAGTAGAAGAAGTCCTGGGCGAGCAGCATGAGCGGGATCGTCCACCACAGCACGGGTACGCGCAGCGGTGTCAGTTCGTGGACCGCCGTGTAGATCGCGACGATCGGGACCTTCCACAGAAGGTCGAAGGCCAGGCTGCCGAGGCCCATGGTGACGCTGGTGGCGGCGTCCTTGGCCGCGTAGCCGGCGGCGTCCTCGTCCGGGTGGACGCGCACGCTGATCATCTCGACCACGGTGAGCAGTACGAAGGCCGGGATCGACCAGAGCACGACATCGGGCAGGTTCGGCATGCAGGCACCGTATGGCGGTCCGTCGTCCCTCGCTAGACGTTGTTACCGACAAGTATTACCGACGGTACGGGTGGATTTGTTGGCGATCCCCACCAAGGGACCGTCCTGGTCCCGATCAGGGCCGATCGCGCACGACCGGTCGGCGGGGCGCGTTCGGCCGGTCGGCGGCGCGCGTTCGGCCATCAGCTGATCGAACGATCAAACGAACGACCGTGGTCGTGCGGACCCCGGCGGGGCGCGCCGCGCCGCTTACGCGCCCGTCGCTCCCAGCAGTGTCCCGGCCGCATAGGTGACGCCCATCGCGAGGATGCCGCCCGCGACATTGCGCAGCGCCGCCCGCCGGGGGTCGGCGGAGCCGAGCCGTGCACTGCTCCAGCCCGTGAGCACCAGCGCGGCCAGCACCGAGGCCACGGTGACCGGCAGTCGCCAGTCGGCCGGCGGGAGGACCATCGCGAGCAGCGGCAGCAGCGCGCCCACGGTGAAGGAGAGGAAGCTGGCCCAGGCGGCGTGCCACGGGTTGGTCAGCTGATCGGGATCGATGCCCAGTTCGACGCTCGCGTGCGCCCTGAGCGCGTCGCGCCGGGTCAGCTGGACGGCGGCCTCGCGCGCCACCTCCCGGGACAGACCGCGCCGCTGGAGCAGGTCGGTCAGCTCCTCCAGTTCCGCCTCCGGCTGCTCGCGCAGTTCGCGCTTCTCCTGGGCGATCGCGGCCTTCTCGGAGTCACGCTGGGTGGACACCGAGACGTACTCCCCCGCCGCCATGGACATCGATCCGGCGAGCAGTCCGGCGAGGCCCGCGGTCAGCAGGGCCTCGCGGTCTCCGGTGGCGCCCGCCACACCGACGACGATGCCGGCCGTGGACACGATCCCGTCGTTGGCGCCGAGCACCGCGGCGCGCAGCCAGTTGAGCCGCTCACCGAGCGCGCCGCCGTGGGCCTCGTCGTGGGTTGGTTGTGTCACACCGCGAGGATCGCACCCGGGGCGGGCGCACGCGCGTACCGACTCGTGCGCGCCGGGGGCGATCCGGCGGAGCCGGGCGCTTGTCCCAGGTGGGGCCGGAGAAGGGGCCGCGCGGTGAACTCCCGTACATGTGCCCGGCCTTGGGAACGGGGCTCACGCGCGGGGGCGGGGCCCCGTGACGCGGGCCTGGGGGGCGTGGGGCGACTCGACGCACTGTCAGTCCGGGCCCGTATCCTCAATGACCATGCTCGAAGACCGTACGACCGCAGGGCCTTTGCCCGTTTCGTGGCCGGCCGCGTATCCGACGGGGTACGCGGTCGTCGACGTGGAGACGACCGGACTGGCCCGGGACGACCGGATAATCTCCGCGGCGGTCTACCGGCTGGACGCGCGCGGGGAGGTCGAGGACCACTGGTACACGCTGGTCAACCCGGAGCGCGATCCGGGACCGGTGTGGCTCCACGGTCTGACGACCGATCAGCTCGATTCGGCGCCGCTCTTCCAGGAGGTCGTCGAGGAGTTCGGGCGGCGGCTGGAGGACCGGGTCCTGGTGGCGCACAACGCGGTCTTCGACTGGCAGATGATCGCGCGGGAGTACGCGCGCGCGGAGCGGACGCCGCCGGTGCGTCAGCGGCTGTGCACGATCGCGCTGTCCAAGGCGCTGGCCCTGCCCCTGCCCAACCACAAACTGGAGTCGCTCGCCGCGCATTTCGGCGTGGTGCAGCAGCGGGCGCATCACGCGCTGGACGACGCGCGGGTGCTCGCGGAGACATTCCGGCCGAGTCTGCGTTCCGCGGCCGAGGGCGGGGTCCGGCTGCCGTTGCAGGAGTGCCGTCCGCTGACGGAGTGGTCGGACCGGCCGACGCCGCGCATCGGGCAGCAGGCGGGCGGCTCGGGCGGCGGACCAGCGGGCTACGGGAGCTATCGGCCGGGTACCTGGCGGCCGTCCCGGAAGCGGCCCGCGTGCCCGTACCCGAATCCGGGGCGCTACGAGGACGGCGGGCGGCTCAAGCAGGGCATGCGGGTGGCGTTCTCCGGGGACACCTCCGTGGAGCGCGAGATGCTGGAGGACCGGGCGATCGAGGCCGGGCTGCATGTGGCGACCAGCCTGTCCCGGCTGACGAGCCTGCTGGTCACCAATGACCCGGACTCGGGGACGTCGAAGGTGATCAAGGCACGCCAGTACGGCACACCGGTGGTGGACGAGGCGGCGTTCGGGCAGTTGCTGCTGGACGTGGAGCCGTCGTCGGAGCAGTGACCACAGAGGGACCGTACGGACGGGTGAGGGTGCGCGACTCGCCCGGCCGCTGTTCCCCGTGCCCGGTGGGCCACTCTTCATGTTCGGGCGTGGTGTGACGGTCGACGGCCACTGGTACGGGGGCACGCGCGGTGCGCGCGCGGCGGACGGTCCGGGCATCGTCGAGCGCTTCTGAGCGAACGGGAGCGAACGATCGGGAGTGATCAGACCGACAGGGCTCCCCACCCCGCGCACGGCCCGCCGTGGACCGAGAGGTACGGTCGTGGGGTGTACCGCTTCTTGTTGTCTCGGCAGTGGATTCTGCTGACCCTGCTCTCCGTCGCGCTCATCCCGACGATGATCGAGCTGGGCTTCTGGCAGATGCACCGCTACGAGGAGCGCACCGCCCGCAACGACCTGGTCGCCGACGCGCTCGGCGCCCCGCCGGTGCCGGTGGAGCAGCTGACGTCCCCGGGGCACACGATCACCAGGGACGAGCGGTACCGCACGGTGACCGCCAGCGGTCACTTCGACACCGAACGGCAGGTCGTCGTCAGACGGCGGGTCAACGCCGACGAGGAGGTCGGCTTCCACATCCTGACGCCCTTCGTGCTGGCGGACGGCAAGGTGATGCTGGTCAACCGGGGCTGGATCCCCGCCGACGGGCCCAGCCAGACCGCGTTCCCCGAGGTTCCGGCGCCGCCGAGCGGTGAGGTCACCGTCACCGGGCGGCTGATGCCCGACGAGACGACCGAGGCGAGCGGGATCAAGGACCTGGAGGGGCTGCCCGATCGGCAGATCATGCTGATCAGCAGCGCGCAGGAGGCCGACCGGCTCGGCGCCCGGGTGCTCGGCGGCTATGTGGTGCTGACCACTCCCGAGCCCAAGGGCGACACACCGCAGCTCATCGGAAAGCCCGGCAACGAGAACGCCGCCCTGAACTACGCCTACGCCATCCAGTGGTGGCTGTTCGCCGCCGCCGTACCGGTCGGCTGGGTGATCCTGGTACGCCGGGAGGCCCGCGACAAGCGCGACCGCAAGGACCCGGCCGACGTGGAACAGAGCGAGGACCCGGAGCCCGCCGGGGTGTAGCGCCCACAGCGCACACGACACGCCCACCGGCGCCCACCCGCGCCCTTCGGCGTCCATCGAGACCCACCGACACCCACCGACACCCCCGATCCGCCCCCCTGGCACACGACACGCCCGGCACGCCCCGCCCCGTGCCCCACGGCACGCGCCACGCCGACACATCAGGCACGCAGAGACCCCGCCCCCGTCACCCGCCCGGCCCCCACTCCCGATTGCCGACACGCCCGGCCGGGAACCCGGAAGCCGTGCACCCGCCCAACGACACCCCCGCGCGGGGCCCGGCCGGGGACGACCCCGGGCGTGCCAACCGCATCGAGGACTACGCCCTGATCGGCGACGAGCAGACCGCCGCCCTGGTGGGCACGGACGGCTCCGTCGACTGGCTGTGCCTGCCCCGCTTCGACTCGGCCGCCTGCTTCGCGAAGCTCCTCGGCGACGAGGACAACGGCCACTGGCGCATCGCCCCCGCCGGGGCCACCGGCCGCTGCGCGAGGCGCGGCTACCGTCCCGGCACGCTCGTCCTGGACACCGAGTGGGAGACGGACGAGGGCGCGGTGCGGGTCACCGACCTGATGCCGCAGCGCGACCGCGCGCCCGACCTCGTACGGGTCGTCGAAGGGCTGCGGGGACGGGTCACGGTCCGCAGCACGCTGCGGCTCCGCTTCGACTACGGGTCGATCGTGCCGTGGATGCGCAAGTCCGGCGGCCACCGGGTGGCGACGGCGGGCCCGGACTCGGTGTGGCTGCGCAGCGAGCCGCCGGTGCGGACCTGGGGCGAGGACTTCGGTACGCACTCGGAGTTCACCGTCGGGCCGGGTGAGCGGGTCGCGTTCGTGCTGACCTGGCATCCCTCGCACGAGCCGCGTCCGCCGCTGACCAACCCGTTCCAGGCGCTGCGCGCCAGCGTGGACGACTGGCAGGCGTGGACCGCGCGGTGCACGTACCAGGGCCCGCACCGGGAGGCCGTACTGCGGTCCCTGATCACCCTCAAGGCGCTGACGTACAAGCCGACCGGGGGTGTCGTGGCGGCGCCCACGACGTCCCTGCCGGAGGACCCGGGCGGGGTGCGCAACTGGGACTACCGGTACTGCTGGCTGCGCGACTCCACGCTCACCCTCGGCGCGCTGCTCGCGGTCGGCTACGAGGAGGAGGCGGTGGCGTGGCGCGACTGGCTGCTGCGCGCGGTGGCTGGTGATCCGGCCGATCTCCAGATCATGTACGGGCTGGCGGGCGAACGGCGGCTGCCGGAGATGGAGGTGCCCTGGCTCACCGGGTTCGCCGCGTCCGCGCCGGTACGGATCGGCAATGACGCCGTGGACCAGCTCCAGCTGGACGTGTACGGCGAGGTCCTGGACTCGCTGCGACTGGCCCGGCACGAGGGGCTGGAGACGAGGCCGGACATGTGGGGGCTGGAGAGCGCGCTCATGGAGTGGCTGATCGACCGGTGGCGGCAGCCGGACGAGGGGCTGTGGGAGGTGCGCGGCGAGCGGCAGCAGTTCGTGCACTCCAAGGTGATGGTGTGGGTGGCCGCCGACCGCGCGGTGCGCGCTCTGGAGGCGAAGCCGGAGCTGGACGGTGATCTGGACGCCTGGCGGGCGATGCGGGACGAGGTGCACCGGGAGGTGTGCGAGCGCGGATACGACACCGCGCGGAACACGTTCACGCAGTATTACGGCTCCCAGGACCTCGACGCCTCCGCGCTGCTCATCCCGCGCGTGGGCTTTCTGCCGCCGGACGACCCGCGGGTGATCGGCACCGTGGACGCGGTCCGCGCGGAGCTGGACCATGGCGGGCTGCTGCGCCGGTACAGCACCGAGGGGACGGGCGTGGACGGGCTGCCAGGGGGCGAAGGAGCCTTTCTGGTCTGTTCGTTCTGGCTGGTGGACGCGCTCCACATGACGGGCCGTACACGGGAGGCGCGCGAGTTGTTCGAACGGCTGGTGTCGCTCACCAATGACGTCGGTCTGCTGGCCGAGGAGTGCGATCCGGGCACGGGCCGTCATCTGGGCAACTTTCCGCAGGCGTTCAGTCACATCGGGCTCGTGAACTCGGCGCTCGCGCTCTTCGGGAACGGCGGGGCACCATAGGGGCCATGGATCTTGGACTGAAGGACCGGGTGTACATCGTCACCGGGGCGACGCGCGGGCTGGGCCACGCGGTCGCGCGGGAACTGGTCGCCGACGGCGCGAAGGTGGTCGTCACCGGGCGCGACGGGAAGACCGTCGCCGAGGCGGCGGACGCGCTGGGGGCGAACGCGGCCGGGGTCGCCGTGGACAACGCCGACCCGGCCGCCGCGGAGCGGCTGATCGCCACCGCGCGGGAGCGGTTCGGCGGATTCGACGGGATGCTGGTCAGCGTCGGCGGACCGCCCGCCGGGTTCGTGGCGGACACCACCGACGAGCAGTGGCGGACGGCGTTCGACTCGGTGTTCCTGGGCGCGGTACGGCTGGCCCGCGCGGCGGCCGGTGAGCTGTCCGACGGGGGCGTGATCGGATTCGTGCTGTCGTCGTCGGTGTACGAGCCGATCCCGGGGCTGACCATCTCCAACGGGCTGCGGCCGGGGCTGGCAGGGTTCGCCAAGGGCCTGGCGGACGAACTGGGGCCGCGCGGCGTCCGGGTGGTCGGACTGCTGCCGGGCCGCATCGACACGGACCGGGTGCGTGAGCTGGACGGGCTGTCCGCCGACCCGGTGGCGACCCGCACGGCGCACGAGGCGCGGATCCCGCTGCGGCGGTACGGGACCGCACAGGAGTTCGGCCGGGCCGGAGCGTTTCTGCTGTCCCCGGCCGCGTCCTACGTGACCGGCGTCATGCTCAGCATCGACGGCGGCGCGCTGCACGGCTTCTGACCGCCCGTAGGGCAACGGGAGGGGGCTGGGGCGCGAGGGGGGCTGCCAGGGCGGCAGGGAGGCACCCACCGGCAGGGACGGCACCGGAGCGGCAGGCACGGCGGGCGCCACATGGGCGGCGAGAACTCAGCTCCCCCGCCCCGCCCCACCTCGTCACCTCTCCCCCGTCACTCCTCGCGCCACGACACCTCGCCCCACCACCGTTCCCTCAGCCGCCTAACCCCGCCCCACCCCACCGTTCCCCCACCCGCCTCAGCTCACCCGCTCCGCACGATGCTTGACCCCGTCGAGCCGGACCTCCGCCGGAAGCGCCGCCAGTCCCGCCGAGTCCCGGGCGTGGGCCAGCGCCCCGGTGGTGAGCTGGTGCAGGGCCGTCCCGGGGTCCACATGAGGCTCCAGCAGCAGCCGCACCCGCGCCTCCGGGGCGGTGCGGCGGCCCCGGAGATCGACATGGGCGGTGTCCACGCCGTCCAGGTCGGCGGCTTCGGAGGCCAGCGCCTGTTCCAGCGCGCGCCCCCGCAGCAGGGCGCTCTCGCCGTCGCCGGTGTCCACCAGCACCTCGCCGAGCCGACGGCGGCGGAGGTTCGCGGCGAGCCACCACAGGGCCAGCAGCAACAGCACCGCCAGGACGGCGATGACGACGGGCCACCACCAGCCGTCCGCCCGCCAGCGGGTGCGGCGGGCCTCGCTGAGCAGCACGTCGTCGGGACCGTCGTAGATCCACCAGGACGGCGGTTGCACACCGAGGCCGACGGCGAGCACGGAGCCGCCGAAGACGAGCAGGACGAGGCCGAGGAGGCCGAGCAGGACCCGGTTGACGGTTCTGAGCACCGCGCTCACCCTTTCCGGCCGGGACGGCGGACATGTACGGCGAGTGCGGGCGGCCGGGAGAGCCCGAGGCCCCGGACGGCGTCGCCGAGCACGGTGTCGAGATCGGTCCGTACGTCGTCCAGGGGGCGGAAGTGGGACACCGCGCGGACGTCGGCGCGTCGGCGGCGCATCCGCACCCGGACGGACTGCACGCCGGACACCTCCATGGCGCGGTCGCGCAGGGCGAGGGCGGCGGCGTCGCGGCGCAGGCCCGCGCGGACGTCGGGGTGGACGCGGCGCATGGGCAGCACCGTGCGCAGGCCGGGGGTCAGGGCGAGAACGACCAGCCACAGTCCGAGCGCAGCGGCGACACCGGCGCCGGTGAGGACCCAGGTGTCGTCCAGGGGGCGTTCGGCGAGTTGTGTGGCCAGTTCGCGGCGCCAGCTCATGGCGGAGTGCCCGGCACGCACGGCGGCGATGTCGTACAGGAAGAGCCCGGCGAGGCCGAGGAGGATCAGGGCGGTCAGGGCGGCGGGGACGCGCCGGGCGGACCAGAAGCGGCGCTGGTCGCCGCCGTCGCCGTCGAGCACGGGAGGCGGGTCGTATGCGGCGGCCGACGCGGACTGGTCGAGGCCGTGCCCGCGCGGGGCGGCGTCGCTGCCCGGTCCGGCGTCCTTCTCCAGGACCGGGAGCCGCTTGGTGGTGTTCTCGGGCTCCTGGGACTCGCTCATCGCGTCCTTCCCTGTGCGCCGCGTCCCGCCGGCGGATGCAGCCGCTCCACCTCGACGGCGACCTCCGGGACCTCCATGCCCACCAACGCGCCTACCCGCTCCACGACATGGCGACGCACCGCGCGGCAGCGGGCGCCAATGTCGACGGGGTAGCCGAGTTCGAGGTGGAGGCGGATGTCGGCGGCCTCCACGGGCGCCTGTCCGGGGCCCTGGGCCTGCGGCCGGATCACGACGGTGGCGTGCGGACGGGCCGCGTCCTCGGGCAGCGGTCCGATCGCCTCGCATGCCGCCTGCGCGGCGATCTTCGCGACTACGCGGTCGGCGATCCGGGTGGCTCCGCGCTCGGCGGGGGGCACGCGCGGACCGGCGTCCGGCGCGGCGTGCCCGGCGCCCTCATGCGCGCCACGGGAGGCGGGTTCACGGTCGCCGTCGGGGTCATGGGGCGGTTCCCCGGACCGGGTGCCGCCCGACCGCCCCGTTCCGGTCCCACCGGTCACCGGCGTCACCGCCGGCGGTCGTCACGCGTGCGGAAGAAGTCGCCCAGTTCCAGATCGCCCTCCAGGAACCGGCCGGCCACGAAACCAATGGCGCCCAGGGCCGCCACCAGCAGAAAGGCACCGAAACCGCCGAAGTACCCGGCGAACCCCAGCGCCATCCCCGCGATCATCCCGACCACGGCCATGCTCATCCTGCGCTCCCCTCAGCGGTGCGTTCGTCCGGTACCCGGCGGGTCACTGAATCCGGGGCTCCGGCTCCTCGTCCTCCTCGTCGGGCAGCTTCACGTCGCTGACCGCGATGTTCACCTCGACCACTTCGAGCCCGGTCATGCGCTCGACGGCGGCCACCACGTTCTCCCGCACATCGCGGGCCACCTCGGAGATCGACACGCCGTAGTCGACCACGATCTCCAGGTCCAGGGCGGTCTGTACCTCGCCCACTTCGGCCTTCACTCCACGGCTGACCGATTTCGAGCCACCGGGCACCCGGTCGCGCACGGCGCCGAACGTCCGGCTGAGACCGCTGCCCATGGCGTGCACACCGATGACGTCCCGCGCGGCGAGTCCGGCGATCTTCTCGACGACCCCGTCGGCGATGGTGGTCCGCCCGCGTGTCGCGGGGTCCCCGCCGCCGCGCCTGGTGGTCTTGCGTGGCTGTACGGGCGTGTCGGTGTCGCTGTCGGCGCCCTGGGCCCGGTTCCGGTCCGTCGTGTCCGTCATCGCCGTACGTCCCTTTCGATCGTTCCGATCGTTCGATCGTCGTCCCTTCGACCACCGTAAGCGGGGTTGCGCGATGGCGCGCCGGGAATGCGGCAGGCTGGAGCAATGACGGAGCAGTGGGCGCGGGTGGTACGGCGACAGGTGGGTCTCGGCAGGCTGCTGCCGCTGGGCGGCGCGCGTGACGGCGCCTGGATCACGGAGGACGCGGCGGCGGACGCGCTGCGCCGGGCGGTGCGGGACATGGCGGGTGCGCGGCTCGGTGCGCTGCGGATCGCCCCGGCCGGTCCGGGCCCGGCCCAGGAGCCGGTCGTACCGGCCCCGCCGAGCGCGCTGCCGCCCGGCCCACTGCGGGTGACGGCCGACTTCTCCGCCACGGCGGTCGAGCCACTGCCGACGGTCGCCGCCCGGCTGCGCGACGCCCTGGGCGAGGCCGCGTCGGGGCGGCTGGGCCTGACCGTCACGGAGATCGATCTGCGGGTGACGGCGCTCCTGGACGAGTCCGGGGAGCGGGCCGCTACGGGTGACAGGGACGGTTCGTCGTCCGTACGGCCGTCGGAGTCACGGCCGGGCGGCGGCGAGGGCAAGGGTGAGGGTGAGGAGAGCAGCGAGGACGGACAGGTGCCGCGGACCGGCGGCCGGGAGGCGGCGCCCGGCGGCGAGCCGGACGGCGGTGCCACCGACGAAGCACGGGTCGCGACCGCCGCCCTGGCCGTCCCAGGTGTCACGGGGCTGACCGGACGGCTCGGCGGGCTCGGCCGGGCGGTGCACATCGATCAGTCCGCCGATCGAACGGACACCGGCGCCGAGGCCGTGCCCCGTCGTCATGTCCGGGTGGAGATCGCGGTCGACCGGGAGCATCGGACCGTGGAGGTGGCCCGGCAGGTGCGTTCGGCGGTGGGGCGGGCGCTGCCCGGCCATCCGTCGGTCGCGGTACTGGTGACAGCCGTCGGCTGATCGAACGACCGATTGATCGAACGATCAGCCGATCGATTGATCGTTCGCACGTGATCACCTGATCGTCCGAACTCAACCACCTGATCGTCCGCCCCACGCGAACGCACCACGCGAACGCACCACGCGGCGCCCCCGCCGCTCCCTTCCCTCTGCCTCCTGGCCCCCTGCCCCCCTACTCCCCCAGCCCCGCCAGATCCCGCAGCCGCCTCGCCTGGGCCTGGCGTTCGGCGGTGCGCTGGGCCTCGTAGGACCGCTGGTGCGCGCTCTGGAGCAGGGCCTTGGTCTCGATGACCGCGTCGCGCGGCGCGGCCAGCAGGGCGGCTGCCAGGTCCTGGACGGCGGCGTCGAGCTGGTCGGCGGGGACGGCGAGGTTGGCCAGCCCGATCCGTTCGGCCTCGGGGGCCTGGACGAAGCGTCCGGTCACACAGATCTCCAGCGCGCGGGCGTAGCCGACAAGGCCGACCAGCGGATGGGTGCCGGTGAGGTCGGGGACCAGGCCGAGGCTGGTCTCGCGCATGGCGAACTGCACATCGTCGGCGACGACGCGCAGATCACAGGCGAGGGCGAGCTGGAAGCCCGCCCCGATGGCGTGTCCCTGGACGGCGGCGACGGAGATCAGGTCGCTGCGCCGCCACCAGGTGAACGCGTCCTGGTACTCGGCGATGACAGCGTCCAGTGCGGTGTCGGTGCCGCGTGCGAGGTCGAGGAACGACGGTTCGCCGTCGAAGCCCTCGGGCGTGAACGCCTGCCGGTCGAGCCCGGCCGAGAAGGACATGCCCTCGGCGCGCAGCACGACCACGCGCACGGTGCCCGGCAGTGCCCGCCCGGCGGCGGTCAGCGCGCGCCACAGAGCGGGGCTCTGCGCGTTGCGCTTGGCCGGGTTGGTGAGCGTCACCGTGGCGGTCGGGCCGTCCACGGTGAGCCGTACGCCGTCCTGGTCCAGAACCGGACCGTTGTGGTCATGAGTGGTGTCATGAGCCGGATCGGTGACCGGTGCGGTCACCGGATCGACAGCCGGGTCGGACGAAGCCATACGGGGCCTCCGAGGGGTGCGGTCGACGAGGAGTGCCGTACTGCGGCACTCGTAAGTGACTGCACAGTAACCACCCGGCCGATCGGCCGACCGACCGGGTGTCCGCCATCGGAGCCGATGGACCGCCCGGGTCCGGGCCTAGGGAGCCTTCTTGCCCCGTGTAGCCCCGCCACGCCCACGGAGCGTGACGCCCGACTCGCTCAGCATCCGGTGCACAAAGCCATACGAGCGGCCGGTCTCCTCGGCCAACGCCCGGATGCTCGCACCGGCGTCGTACTTCTTCTTCAGGTCTGCCGCGAGCTTGTCGCGCGCGGCGCCGGTTACCCGGCTGCCCTTCTTCAGAGTCTCGGCCACCCGTGCCTCCTCATGGGAAGTGCGCTCTGGTCCCCTCATGATCACCCCTCCGGGGCTTCATGGCCACCCATTCGGCAAGGTCCGTGCGACAGCGTCGTGACGACAGGAGCACATCCCCACAACCGGAATCGTGAATTCCATGAGGCGGGGTCTCCGGCGCCCGACGGGTTCCCCCGCGAAGGTCCAGGTCAGCAGCGCACAACGGCGGAGCCCCGGGCGCGCGGGGCTCCGCCGTGACAGGACGAGGGGACACACCCCGGTACGAGGAGATCTCACACAGATGGTGGATCACCGATGGGCCGAATGATCCATACCCTGTGGATCATCCCTGTGGATCATCCATTCGATCAGGCCAGGGCGACCAGATCCGCGTAGTCGGCGCCCCACAGGTCCTCGACGCCGTCCGGCAGCAGGATGATCCGCTCCGGCTGGAGCGCCTCCACGGCGCCCTCGTCGTGGGTGACCAGGACGACCGCGCCCTTGTAGGTGCGCAGGGCGCCGAGGATCTCCTCACGGCTGGCCGGGTCGAGGTTGTTGGTGGGCTCGTCGAGCAGCAGCACGTTCGCCGACGACACCACGAGGGTGGCGAGGGCGAGCCGGGTCTTCTCGCCGCCGGACAGCACCCGCGCGGGCTTGTCCACGTCGTCCCCGGAGAACAGGAACGAGCCGAGCACCTTGCGGACCTCGACCAGATCCATGTCGGGGGCGGCCGTCCGCATGTTCTCCAGGACCGTGCGGTCCGCGTCGAGGGTCTCGTGCTCCTGCGCGTAGTAGCCGACCTTGAGGCCGTGCCCGGGGACGACGCCGCCGGTGTCCGGCTGCTCGACGCCCGCGAGCAGCCGCAGCAGCGTGGTCTTGCCCGCGCCGTTGAGACCCAGGATCACGACCCGGGAGCCCTTGTCGATCGCCAGGTCGACATCGGTGAAGATCTCCAGCGACCCGTACGACTTCGACAGGCCCTCCGCCATCAGCGGGGTCCGGCCACAGGGGGACGGCTCCGGGAAGCGGAGCTTGGCGACCTTGTCGGACTGGCGGACGTCCTCAAGACCGGCCAGCAGCTTCTCCGCGCGGCGGGCCATGTTCTGCGCGGCGACCGTCTTGGTGGCCTTGGCGCGCATCTTGTCGGCCTGCGCGTTGAGCGCGGCGGCCTTCTTCTCGGCGTTCTGCCGCTCCCGCTTGCGGCGCTTCTCGTCCGCCTCGCGCTGCTGCTGGTACAGCTTCCAGCCCATGTTGTAGATGTCGATCGCCGACCGGTTGGCGTCCAGGTAGAACACCTTGTTGACGACCGTCTCGACCAGGTCGACATCGTGGGAGATCACGATGAAGCCGCCCCGGTAGGTGCGCAGATAGTCGCGCAGCCAGACGATCGAGTCGGCGTCGAGGTGGTTGGTCGGCTCGTCCAGCAGCAGCGTGTCGGCGTCCGAGAACAGGATCCGGGCCAGCTCGATACGGCGGCGCTGACCGCCGGAGAGGGTGTGCAGCGGCTGGCCGAGCACCCGGTCGGGCAGATTCAGCGCGGCGGCGATGGTGGCGGCCTCCGCCTCGGCCGCGTAGCCGCCCTTGGTGAGGAACTCGGTCTCCTGGCGCTCGTACTGCTTGAGGGCCTTCTCGCGCGTGGCGCCCTTTCCGACGGCGATGCGCTGTTCGTTGTCGCGCATCTTGCGGATCAGTACGTCCAGACCGCGCGCGGACAGGACACGGTCGCGGGCGAGCATGTCGAGGTCGCCGGTGCGCGGGTCCTGGGGCAGGTAGCCGACCTCGCCGGAGCGGGTCACCGTGCCCCCGGCGGGCATACCCTCGCCGGCCAGGACCTTGGTGAGGGTGGTCTTCCCGGCGCCATTGCGCCCGACCAGACCGATGCGGTCGCCCTTGGCGACCCGGAAGGTGGCGTTCTCGATGAGGATGCGGGCACCGGCGCGCAGCTCGATACCGGAGGCGGAGATCACGGACAGACTCCAGAGCGGGTGGGTGGCGGACGGACGGGGTCTAGCGGACGCACCCGCCGTCTAGTGCGCGAGGAGAATGGCCATGGGGCCAGTCTAACGGGGCCGTGCAACCAGTTTTTCCGACTTGGCGCGTTCCCGCGTCCCGCCCGGTGCCCGATTGCCCAGCGGGGTCCGGCCCGGCACGATCCGGCCGAGGTCGTCCACCGCGATGAGCTGCGCCGTCCATCCCTCCCCCGCACACGGCTGGGCGACGAGCAGCGCGCCCGCGTGACCGACGGCACGCCCGGGATCGAACGAGCAGCCGCTCCGCGCGGGGAGCACCCAGCGCAGATCCCCGTCCGCGAGCCGGTACCCGGCGATCCGGTCCGGGGTGATCACCGCGAGCATCCCGTACGGCAGCGCGCGCAGCACACCTGTGCCGCCGTGCGCGCGGAGCCAGTCCCGCGCGGCGGGCAGCGCGCGGTGCCAGCGCACGGAACGGCCGTCGCCGGTGGTGGCGGTGACCAGTCCGTCGTCCCAGAGCGTGATCGCCTCCCCCCGCGCGGGAAGCACCTCCAGCGGACGGCTGCCCGCGCGGGCGTGCCGCCAGCGCACGGCGCCCGTCCCGGGGTCGTACGCCTCCACCCCGGAACGGCGGATCGCGGCGGCGCGTACGGGTGTGGGGGCGGTCCCCGCGCGGGCGTGGACGGTGAGCCGGTCGCCGTAGGGGACGGGCCGCACATGGTGGGCCACCACGAGCAGGGGGGCGGCGAGGAGCAGGACCAGGGCTGTGGCGAGCAGTCCGCGGCGGCGGGGGCCGGGGAGCCTGTCCCGCCAGGGCCGCGCGGAGCGGCGTCCCGGGGGCTCGGACTGTCGTACGGCCACGCGTGCGCCCTTCTCGGGAGTCCGGGCCGGGGGCAATCACCTCGGGAGGTGGGGGGCGGCCCCCGGATCAGGCGCAGAGCGTAGCCGCGCGGGCGGGCGGTGGGGCGGGACACGGCGGGCGGTGGGCGGCGTGTCGCCCGTTCGGCCCCGCTCCCGGGCCCGGGGTGCGGGGGCGGGTCAGGATGACCGCAGGGGGACGGCACCGGCGGAGGGTGAGGTCCGGATGCGGTTCGACGACGACGCGCGGCTTGACACCTCCGAGGTGCAGGACCGGCGCGGCAGCCGGGTGCCGGGCGGACGGGCGACCGTCGGCGGCGGTGTCGCGGGGCTGATCGCGCTGCTGCTGGGGCTGTTCTTCGGTGTCGGTCCCGAGGGGCTCGGGCTGTCCTCGGGGGACTCCTCGCCCGCGGCCACCGCGTCCAGCCTGGCGCAGGTGCAGCAGAGCTGCCGGACCGGGCGGGACGCCAACGCCAGGGACGACTGCCGGATCGTGGCCGTGGTCAACAGCGTGCAGGACTTCTGGGCCGGGGAGTTCGCGCGGCGCGGCGGCCGGTACACCCGCTCCCCCACGGTGTTCTTCTCCCAGCGGGTCGCCACGGCGTGCGGCACGGCGACCTCGGCGGTCGGGCCGTTCTACTGCCCCGCCGACCAGAAGGTGTATCTCGACCTCGGCTTCTTCGACGAGCTGCGGACGACGTTCGGGTCGTCGGGCGGACCGTTCGCACAGGCGTATGTCGTGGCCCACGAGTACGGGCACCATGTGCAGGATCTGCTGGGCACGCTGAGCCGGGCGCAGGACGGGCGGACCGGCCCGGACAGCAACGCGGTGAAGGTGGAACTCCAGGCCGACTGCTACGCCGGGGTGTGGGCGCACCACGCGACGACCACACCGGACGAGTCGACCGGCCGCCCCCTGATCACCAGCCTCACGGACGCCGACATCCGGGACGGTCTCGACGCGGCGGCGGCCGTCGGCGACGACCGTGTCCAGGCGCGCCACCAGGGCCGGGTGACGCCGGAGGACTGGACGCACGGGTCGGCGCGGCAGCGGCAGGACTGGTTCCACCAGGGGTACCGGACCGGCGACATGGCGCAGTGCAACACCTTCCGATGAGGGGGCGGCGGGGGGCGCCGCCGGTGCCGGGGGCCGTTGTCAGTGGCGGGTGCGAGACTGAATTCACGTCGGATCCGGCTCGGCGGAGCCGCCTCCGGCGTGGTCCGGCACGGCTTCACGAGGGAGTGATCGGCATGGCAGGCACGGGCGGCGCACGGCCCAGCATCTACCCCACCTTGCTGTACGCGGACGCGAAGGCGGCGGTCCGGCAGCTCACGGAGGCCCTGGGCTTCACGGAACTCGCGCTGTACGAGGGGGAGGACGGCGTGGTGACGCACGCCGAGCTGGTACAGGGCAACGGCGCGGTGATGGTCGGCTCGAAGGGCCGCGGCGGCGCGTTCGACACGGCGATGAAGGGCGCGGGCCCGGTCGGTGTGTACGTCGTGGTCGACGACGTCGACACCCACCACCAGTGGGCCGTGGACCACGGCGTGGAGATCCTGATGCCCCCGACCGACCAGGACTACGGCGCCCGGGACTACCTGGCCCGGGACATCGAGGGCAACATCTGGAGCTTCGGCAGCTACGCCCCGGCGATATCCGGCTGACGCCGGTCACCCGCGCGGGGCGCCCGGCGCGGGAGCGTCAGCGTCCCCCGGTGTGCACCTGGAAGGCCGCGCGGCGCACGGCCTTGGCGAGCGCCGGGTCGGGATGGGCGGCGGCCAGCGCCACCAGGACCTGCACGGTGCGCGGATGGCCGACGGCACGCACCTCGTCCAGCAGCGCGGGCACGGTCGGCTGTACGGCCGACTCCAGATGCCGTACCAGCAGCGGTGCCTCGCCGTGGTCGGCGACGGCGGCGGCGGTGTCGACCCACAGCCAGGTGGCCTCCTCGCGGGTCAGCACCTCATGGGCGTCCTCGGGGTCGGCGCCGTCGTGCTCGGCGAGCCAGAGCAGGGCGTAGGGCCGCAGGGTCGGTTCCTCGGCGACCGCGCGGACGTCGGGTTCGGCGGGCGCGCCGACGACCCGGAGCGCCTCGAAGGCCAGGCTGCGCAGCAGGGCGTCTTCGCCACGGGCGGCGTCGAGGAGTTCGGTGACGGCGCCGCCGACCGTGCGGGCGGCGAGCCAGGCCCGGTACTCGGCGCGGGCGGCGTTGGGGCGCAGCTGGGAGCAGCCGCGCAGCATGTCCTCGGCGGCGGCCTCGATGTTCCCGGCGGGGCTCTGCGCGGCGACGCAGATCTGCTCCAGCTTGACCCAGACCGCCCAGCTGCCCAGCGGGGTGAGGGTGGCCTGGGCGTCGCCGTAGGTGAGGGCGCCGACATGGGCGAGGGCGTGCAGGGCCCAGTCGAGGAGCGGGGCGAGGGCGATGCCGTCGTCCGCGGCGGCGGAGGGCGGGGCGGGCTCGGGCCGGGGGCCGTAGGGGATCTCGCAGCGTTCGGTGCGCAGTTCGCCGACGCGCTGCCGGAGCAGGTCCAGGAGCTGGTCGACGGGTACGGGACCGGCGGAGAGCTGGAGGAAGGAGAGCACCTGGGGCATGGCCGAGACGACCTCGGCGACCGCGGCGGGCTCGTGGCCGTCGGGCTCGGGGTGGGCGAGCGACCAGGCGTCGAAGAGGGCGACCCAGCCGCGCAGTACGGCGCTGTCGTCGCGGTGCCAGGCGCGCAGCCGCCAGCCGGGGCGGGCGACCCCGCCGTGCACCTCGACCAGACCGGCGAGGCGGGCGGTGTCCCAGTCGGCGCGGACCTGAGCGGGGGTCAGGCCGAGTTCCGCCGCGGCGTGTTCGGCGGTGGGGGCGGACATCGTGGCCCGGTCGTCGCCGGGCCTGTCCGGCGCGGACTCGGTGGCGCCGTCGGTGGACCTGTCCGGTGCGGATCTGGTGGCGCCGGTGGGCCCGTCCGGTGCGGAGCCGGTTGTGCCGTCGGTGGGACGGCCGGGGGCGGGTGCGGCGACGGCACCGAGGGGTCTGGTGTCGGCGGGCGCGGCGGTGCCGGTGGGGCGGTCGCCGGGGGCCTTGGTGTCGCCGGTGGGGCGGAGGGTCCCGCCCGCGGTGGGCGCCGTCTCGGCCCAGCGGGCCACGCGGGCGGCGCCGGCCAGCAGGGAGCGCGCCATTCTGGCCAGCTCCGAGGGGGCGGGCGTGCCCTCCGGCGGCCGGGGCGCGGGGCGGCGCGAGCGCCGCTGGTTCATCGCTCGGGGGGCTGCGGCCAGGGGTCGCGGGCGGACAAGTCGAAGCCTGGAGTCGCGCGGGATACGGGACGTCACGGGTGCAGTCTTCCGGTTGACGGTCCGAAAACCCAAACGGAATGCCAGGAACAGCCATGGGAGCGGGGTACGGGAGCGGGTCCGGGGGTGGGCGGAGGGGGGTCGGGGGGAGGGGGGCGGGGGCCGGATCAGGCCACGGGGGCGGGGGGGAAACGGAACCCTGGCCGAGGTCGGCGGGTGCCGTCGGCGCGGGGCGGGTCCGACGGTGGGGGCGGCGGGTGGAGGGCGACATGTGCCAAGGGCCGGTTGGCCGGTGGAGGACGCCAGGGCGCTGGTTGGCGGGTGGAGGGCGCCAAGTGCCGGTTGTGGGTGGAGGGCCAGGTGCCCGGAGTCGGCGATGTGGTGCTGTCGTCCGGTGCGGCGGTCGAAGATGGGGGGATGACGAGTGAAGCGGGCGAGATCGTTCTGAGTACACGGGATCTTCGTGAGGTCACGGCGTTCGCCGCGGCGTGCGCGGAGTCGGCGCTCGACATCTTCGAGGCCGATCAGGCGGACGACTCCCGCCCCCGGGACGCCATCGGCGCGGCGTGGGAGTTCGCCCGGGGCGGTGCGCGCGGGAAGTCCTTGCGGGACACGGCGTCGGCGGCCCTCAAGGCGGCGAAGAGCGCGGACACCGTGGCCGCGCGCGAGGCCGCGTGGGCGGCGATGTCCGCGGCGGGCGCCGCCTATCTGCATCCGCTGGCCAAGGCCACGCAGGTCAAGCACATCCTGGGGGCCGCGGCGTACGCCGCCAGGGCGGCCGAACTCGCCGCCGGGGACGACCCCGGCGTCGGTGCCGAGCAGCTGCGGCGGGCGGTGGACCGGGTGGGTCCGGTGGTCGTCGAGGTGTTGAGGCGCTATCCGGCGCCGCCCGCGGGCGGCGGACGGGTCGGTGAGCTGATACGGCTGCTGGACGCCGATCTCCGTGCGCTGACGTTCGTGGACGCGGAGGGCTCCGCCGGGGAGCGGGGTGGGGGGACGCAAGGGGTGGGATGAGGGTGATCTCGGGCGGGGTGGGGGGTCGGGTGGGCGTCACGGGGACGTTCGCGGCTGGGGGGTGTCGGCTACGGCCGGGCTGCTTGCGTCGGCTCTCCGCCTGCGCGGACGGTGGCTGGGCTCGGCCTGGCGGCAGGGGTGTCTCTCGGGGCGGGCGTAGCGGTGATATCCGGCAGGCGCCACGGGAACGCTCGCGGCCCGGTGGCGGGCGTCGGCTGCGGCCGGACCGCTTCCCTCGGCGCGCTGCCCTCGGCGCGCCGCCCGCACGGGCAGCGGCAGCACTCGACCCGGCGACAGGGGCGCCCCTCAGGGCAGGCGTAGCGGTGATACCCGGCAGGCGCCACAGGACCGCTCGCGGCCCGGTGGCGGGCGTCGGCTGCGGCCGGGCCCCTTCCCTCGGCGCGCCGCCCTCGGCGCGCCGCCCACGCGAGCAGCGGCAGCGCTCGACCCGGCGGCAAGGGTGCCCCTCAGGGCGGGTAGGGCGGGCCGAACCCGGCGTAGAAGGGGGGCCGTAGGAGCCGGAGCCGGCTACATCAGTGGGGTCAGGAAGCGGCGGAGGGTCTCTTCGTAGGGCTCGGGGGCCGGGTTCCACATCGCGGCGTGGGGGGCGTCCGGGACCTCGTGGAGGGTGACCAGGCCGGGGTGGCGGGCGGCGTAGCGGCGGGAGAGGCTCCAGGGGGCGACCTGGTCGCCGGGGCCGTGGACGATCAGCGCGGGGACGGTGAGGTCCGGCAGGTCGGCGGCCGGAGGCAGCCCGGTGCGGCCCTGGGCGGCGCGGACGGCGAGCGGCAGCAGGGCGCCCGGGGTGCGGCGGGCCGTGGCGAGGGCCTTGAGCGTGGTCCGCCAGTCGAGCACCGGGGAGTCCAGGACGAGCCCGGCGATCCGGTCCCGTACGGCGGAGTGGGCGGCGGCCCGCAGGGCCATCGTGGCGCCGGTCGACCAGCCGAGGAGGACGACCTGGCGGGCGCCGTGGGCGAGGGCGTGGCGGATCGCGGCGTCCAGGTCGCGCCACTCGCTCCGGCCGAAGTGGTGGAGGCCGTCCGGGGAGCGCGGGGCGCCGGGGTCGCCGCGGTAGGCGAGGGCGAGCACGGGCAGGCGCTGGGCGTGCAGGTACGGCATGAGGTTGAGGGCGTGTTCCCGGGTGGTGCCCAGGCCGTGCGCGGCGATCACCCAGGTGTCGCGGGCGCCGGGGACGAACCAGGCGGGGAGGGGGCCGAGTTCGCCGGGGACGTCGGCGTCGGTGTGGTCGAGGCCGAGGGCGGTGCGGGGGTCGCCGACGTACAGGTTGGGGGTGAGCCAGATGTGGTCGCCGGGGGTCAGGGTGCCGTGGGTGACGCGTTCGAGGCGGCGTACGACGGTGTCGGGGGTGGGGGCGGCGGCGGTGAGGACGGGGCCGACGACCGCGTGGGTGCCGTCGCCCGCGAGTCCGTAGGTGCCGGGGCGCAGGGAGGCCAGGTGCCGGGTGAGGGTGATCTGGCCGGCCGCGGTGCCGTGCACGGTGAGCCGGGGTTCGGTCGGCAGGGGGCGGCCGGGCGGCGCCTTCAGCGCGGCGTCGCTGGCGAGTCGTCCGGCGGCGACACTCGCGGCCCCGGCCGCCAGTGCCACGGTGACGGCCGCGGCCGTCGCTCTGACAGTGCCCACGGGTCCAGTGTCCTGGGCCGTGCCGATCCCGGCCAGTGGAGCGGGCGGGGGCGTCAGCCGGGGGGCTGGCCGTAGCCGCGCAGTCGGGCGGCGGCCTCGGTGAGCTGCCGGGGGGACAGCAGGCTGGGGGTCAGGCCGGGGACGGCGGAGGCGGTGAGCCACAGGCGGCACATCCACTCCAGTTGGGCGGTGCGGTCGTACGCCTGGGCGAGGGTGGTGCCGTGGGTGAGGGTGCCGTGGTTCTGGAGGAGACAGGCGGAGCGGCCGGTGAGGGCGTGGAGGGCGTTCTCGGCCAGTTCGTCGGTGCCGTAGGTGGCGTAGGGGGCCACGCGGACGGGGCCGCCGAGGGCGGCGGTCATGTAGTGGACGGCGGGGAGTTCCGGGACGAGCGTGGAGACGGCCGTGGCGTGCACGGCGTGGGTGTGGACGATCGCGCGGGCGTCGGTGCCGTGGTAGACGGCGAGGTGCAGGGGGAGTTCGCTGGTCGGGGCGAGGGTGCCGTGGGTGCGGCGGCCGGTGAGGTCGACGGCGGTGAGGTCGCCGGGGCCGAGCCGGTCGTAGGGCACTCCGGTCGGGGTGACCAGGACGGTGTCGCCGACCCGGACGGAGACATTGCCGGAGGTGCCGACCACGAGGCCGTCGGTCACGGTGCGGCGGGCGGTGTCCACGAGGTCCCGCCAGGCGGTGGCGAGGTCCGCCGGGACGGCCGGGACGGCCGGGTCGGAGGGGGCGGAGGGGGGCGGATCAGGGGTCGCCGCGGGGCCGGGAGGTCGGTGGTCGGGGGGTCGGTGGTCGGGGGGTCGGTGGTCGGGTCGCTGCTCGGGCATGGGGTGATCCTCGCAGCCGGGGTCGGGGCATGGGACGCGGCAAGTTCGGGCGAGGCGGGTGGTCCGTCGTTCGAAGGGGTTTGGCCGGAGATCGTCCGGAGATCGATGATCTTGACCTATTGTCGGGGCGATTTGTCCGCAGATCGTCGTTCGTCAGATCGCCGCTCGTCAGATCGTCGCTCGTCAGATCGCAGTTCGTCACTGTTCTCCGGGAGAAACATGGCCATGACTCGGACCGCCTTCGATCACGCTCCGCCCCTCCCCCGCCGGGCCCCGGTGGAAGTCACCCGGGCGGGAGACCGCCCCAGTCCCCGGCGCCGGGCGCGCGCCGTGGTCGTCGCGGCCGGTGTGCTGGCGTTCGCGGGGGTGACCTGGGGGCAGTTTCCGGCCGTCGCCGCGAACGGGGCGGGCGGGATGAAGGGGGCCAAGGGGCACGACGTCTCCTCGTATCAGAAGGACGTGGACTGGCGTTCGGCGCGGGCCAAGGGGGCGCGGTTCGTGTATGTGAAGGCGACCGAGTCGGTGTCGTACCGCAATCCCTATTTCGGGCGGCAGTACGACGGTGCGCGGGGGGCCGGGCTGGTGCGCGGGGCGTATCACTTCGCGCTGCCGGACCGGTCCTCGGGCGCTGCGCAGGCCCGGTACTTCGTGCGCAACGGCGGGGACTGGCGGGCGGACGGGTGGACGCTGCCGCCCGCGCTGGATCTGGAGGGCGATCCGTACGGTGCGAAACGCCGGTGCTACGGGATGAGCGCGGCGCGGATGACCGGCTGGATCTGGGCGTTCAGCGACGAGGTGCGGCGGCTCACGGGGCGGCGGCCGGTGATCTACACCACGGCGCGATGGTGGAACGCCTGCACGAAGCGCAGTACCGCGTTCGCGGACGACCATCCGCTGTGGGTGGCCCGGTACGGGGCGCGAAGCGCCGGGGAGCTGCCCGCGGGGTGGGCGCGGTGGACGTTCTGGCAGTACGCGGACCACGGGAAGCTGCCGGGTGACCAGAATCTCTTCGACGGTCCGGAGGACGGGCTGCGGGGGTTCGCCAGGGACGAGTGACGCGGGCGCCCGCCCCGGCAGCACGAGCCCGACGCGAGCCCAACTCGGCCCGCGCACGGGCCCGGTAGGGGTCCCCTGCGGGGCCGGGAGGCGTGGGGCGGGAGTCCCGTAGAGGGCCTGGTGGGGTGCGGTGCGGGCCCGCGGAGCGAAGTGGAATGCCGACTCCCCGTCACATACACCCTGATGCCCCCCTCAGTTCACCATTCGTTCATCTGGGTTACCTACGTTCATCCGGCCGATGACCTCGAACGAATGCTTGGGTAAATGGAAAACTTCTCGCTGATCCTCGCGATTGTGGTGATCACCGCACTTGCGTTCGATTTCACGAACGGTTTCCACGACACCGCCAACGCGATGGCCACCACCATCTCGACCGGTGCGATGAAACCCAAGATCGCGGTGGCGATGTCCGCCGTACTGAATCTTGTGGGCGCCTTCCTCTCCGTGGAGGTCGCGAACACCATCTCGAAAGGGCTCGTCGACGAGTCCGGTATCCAGCCAGAGGTCATCTTCGCCGCGTTGGTCGGCGCGATCCTGTGGAATCTGCTGACCTGGCTGGTGGGTCTGCCCTCGTCCTCCTCGCACGCCCTGATGGGCGGTCTGATCGGTGCGACCGTGGCGTCCGCCGGTATGGGCGCCGTGCACGGCGATGTGCTGATCACCAAGGTGCTGATCCCGGCGATCGCCGCCCCGCTGGTGGCCGGCCTCGCGGCGATGTTCGCGACCCGGCTCACCTACTCCCTCGGCAAGAAGTCCGCCGGGAGCAAGTCCTCCGCCAAGGGCTACCGCGCCGGGCAGATCGCCTCCGCCGGTCTGGTCTCGCTGGCGCACGGCACCAACGACGCCCAGAAGACCATGGGCATCATCACCCTCGCCCTGGTCGCCGGTGGCGCGCTCGCCCCCGACTCGGACCCTCCCACCTGGGTCATCGTCTCCGCCGGTGTGGCCATCGCGCTCGGCACCTACCTGGGCGGCTGGCGGATCATCCGCACCATGGGCAAGGGCCTGACCGACCTCCAGCCGCAGCAGGGCTTCGCCGCCCAGACCAGCGCCGCCACGGTCATCCTGGCCTCCTCCCACCTCGGCTTCTCGCTCTCCACCACGCACTCCGTGTCCGGCGCGGTGATGGGCGCGGGCCTCGGCCGCAAGGGCGGCGTGGTCCGCTGGTCGACCGCCACCCGGATGTTCGTCGCCTGGGGGCTGACCCTGCCCGCCGCCGCCGTGGTGGGCGCGCTCGCCGAGTGGGTGTGCCGCGCCGGGGCCTGGGGCACCGCCCTGGTGGCCATCTTCCTGGTCGGCTCCAGCGCCTGGATCTGGAAGCTGTCCCGGCGCGAGATCGTCGACCACACCAACGTCAACGACACCGACGGCGACACCGGCGCCGGGAGCACCGACGGCACCGGTCCGGGCGTGGCGCCCGACGAGGCGCCCGGTGTGGTCACCGCCGCCGTCGCCGCCGTGACACCGCCGCCGACCGTCGCCGCCGAAGGGGCCGCGGCCACCGTCCCGGCGCAGGCGACCGCCGCGGCCACGCCCGTCCCGGGCACCGGTCCCGATCCGGCCGCGCCCAAGGCCACGGTCTGACCCCGCGCCCCTCCCCCGACCCCACCAAGGATTCAAAGGACTCAGCAGCATGGAAATCGACTGGGCGGCCCTCGGCTCCGTCTTCGGAGTCAGTCTCGTGGTCACCGTGGCCCTCGTCGGCCTGTTCACCCTCGCCATCTCGGGGCTGTCGCGCCATGAGCGCGCGGCCGAGACCGGCGGGAGCGCGGCGCTCGCGGTCACCGGCGCCTACGCCTGCTTCGCGGCGTGCCTCGGGGCCGTGGCGTACGGGATCTATCTGATCGTCGCCTGACAGCGGCGCCACGGCCGTACAGCCGTACGCGCCTCACATGTGCCTCGCACGCGCCCCGCGCGCGGTACGGAGGGCGGGTAAGGACCCTGACGTATCTGGGTCCGTACCCGCCCTCCGTGGTGTGTGCGGACGGGTCCCCAGGGGCGTGGCACGCTCTTCCGCCGCTGGTCAATGGCTGGTTGACGGTTTCTCCAGGCCCGTGGTGGACTTCCGGGGCCAACAACGGCGACACGAGAGGAAGCCGGTGCGAATCCGGCGCGGTCCCGCCACTGTCACCGGGGGAGAACCCCGGGAGCCAGGAACTCTCACCGCCGCTTACGTCGAACCAGGGCGCGGACACCCTGAGTGAGGACAGGTCGCCATGCACGGCTGCCGATCGAGGCGCGCCACCGGAACCACGATCCCGTCGACCGTCCCGACGGCCGGCTGAGCCGTGGCCGCCGGACGCGACTTCGCGTACGGCGCCGCCGCCGGGCTCCTCGGTGATCTGCTCCTCGGCGATCCGCGCCGCGGGCATCCGGTCGCCGGGTTCGGCCGGGCCGCGGGCGCCGTGGAACGACTGCTGTGGCGCGACCACCGGGGCTGGGGCGCCCTGCACACCGCCGTGTGCGTGGGCGGCGCCATGGCGCTGGGCACGGCGGCGGCCCGTACCGTACGGTGCTCCGCCGCCGCCTCCGTCGCGCTGACCGGCGCGGCGACCTGGGCCGTGGTCGGCGGCACCTCGCTCGGCCGGGAGGCGCGGGCGGTCGGGCGGGCACTGACGGCCGGGGACCTGGCCGGGGCGCGGGCGCTGCTGCCGCGGCTGTGCGGGCGCGATCCCCAGACGCTGGACGGTGACGGGATCGCGCGGGCGGTCGTCGAGTCGGTCGCGGAGAACACCTCCGACGCGGTGGTGGGGGCGCTGGTGTGGGGGACCGTCGGTGGTGTGCCGGGGCTGCTGGGGTTCCGGGCGGTGAACACGCTGGACGCGATGGTGGGTCACCGCTCCGCGCGCTACCGGCGGTTCGGGTGGGCGGCGGCGCGGCTGGACGACGTGGCGGGGTGGCCGGGGGCACGGCTGACGGCGGCGCTCGCCGTGGTCGCCGGGGGTGATCCCCGGGGGGCGTGGCGGGCATGGCGGGCGGACGCCGGGAAGCATCCGAGTCCCAACGCCGGGGTCGTGGAGGCGGCCTTCGCCGGGGCGCTGGGCGTCCGGCTCGGGGGGACCCTGTCGTACGCGGGACGGGTCGAACGGCGGCCGGTGCTGAACGGGACGGGGCGGGCCGTGACGGTCGCCGACATCGAGCGGGCGGTACGGCTCTCCCGCCGGGTGCAGTGGCTGGCGCTGGGGGCGGGCGTGGCGGGGGCGCTGGGGTGGGCGGCGTACGCCGGGGGGTCGCGGGGCGGCACACCCGTGCGGACGGAGCCCGCCCGACTCGACCTCATCCGAACAGATCCCGCTCGGTTCGAGCGCATCCGAACCGATCCCGCTCGGTTCGAGCCCACTCGAACAGAATCCGCTCGGTTCAAGTCCACCCGAACAGAACCCGCTCGGTTCAAGTCCACCCGAACAGAACCCGCTCGGTTCGAGCCCACCCGAACAGAACCCGCTCGGTTCGAGCCCACCCGAACAGAATCCGTCCGATGACCGGCCGCGGCATCCTCGTCGCCGGTACCACCTCCGACGCGGGCAAGAGCGTCGTCACCGCCGGGATCTGCCGGTGGCTGGTGCGGCGGGGCGTCAAGGTCGCGCCCTTCAAGGCGCAGAACATGTCGCTGAACTCGTTCGTGACCCGCGAGGGCGCGGAGATCGGGCGGGCGCAGGCCATGCAGGCGCAGGCGTGCCGGATCGAACCGACGGCGGCGATGAACCCGGTGCTGCTGAAGCCGGGCGGGGAGCGCAGCAGCCAGGTCGTGCTGATGGGGCGGCCGGTGGGCGAGCTGAGCGCGCGCGGCTACCACGGCGGACGCCAGGAACGCCTGCTGGGCACGGTCCTGGAGTGTCTCGACGGGCTGCGGCGGACCCATGACGTCGTGGTGTGCGAGGGCGCCGGGAGTCCCGCCGAGATCAATCTGCGCCGGACCGACATCGTGAACATGGGGATCGCCCGCAACGCCCGGCTCCCCGTGCTGGTGGTCGGGGACATCGACCGGGGCGGGGTGTTCGCCTCGTTCTTCGGGACGGTCGCGCTGCTGTCGCCGGAGGACCAGGCGCTGGTCGCCGGGTTCCTGGTGAACAAGTTCCGCGGGGACGTGTCGCTGCTCGCGCCCGGCCTCGACATGCTCAAGGGCCTCACCGGGCGGCCGTCGTACGGGGTGCTGCCGTTCCGGCACGGGCTCGGCATCGACGAGGAGGACGGGCTCAGCGCGGCGGCACGCGGGGCGGTGGCCGGGGAGCCCGCGGGGGCGGACGTGCTGCGGGTCGCCGTCTGTGCCGTCCCGCTGATGTCCAACTTCACCGACGCCGACGCGCTCGCCGCCGAACCTGGTGTGGTGGTGCGGTTCGTGGACCGGCCCGAGGAGATCGCCGACGCCGATCTGGTCGTCGTACCCGGCACGCGGGGGACGGTCCGGGCGCTGGCGTGGCTGCGGGAGCGGGGGTTCTCCGAGGCGTTGCTGCGGCGGGCGGCGGGCGGGCTGCCGGTGCTCGGGATCTGCGGGGGGTTCCAGTTGCTCGGGGAGCACATCCAGGACGACGTGGAGAGCCGGGCCGGGTCGGTCGACGGGCTCGGGCTGCTGCCGGTGCGGGTGCGGTTCGCGGCCGGCAAGACGCTCGCCCGGCCCGTGGGGGAAGCCCTCGGGGAGCGGGTCGAGGGGTACGAGATTCATCACGGGGTCGCCGAGGTCACCGGTGGCACACCGTTTCTCGACGGGTGCCGGGTCGGCCAGACCTGGGGCACCCACTGGCACGGCTCGCTGGAGTCGGACGCCTTCCGGCGGGCGTTCCTGCGGGAGGTGGCCGCCGCCTCCGGGCGCCGGTTCGTGCCCGCGCCCGGCACCTCGTTCGCCGCGCTGCGCGAGGAGCGGCTCGACCGGCTCGGCGATCTCATCGAACAGCACGCGGACACGGACGCGCTGTGGCGGCTCATCGAGTCCGGCGCGCCGAACGGACTGCCCTTCATCCCACCGGGAGCGCCCGTATGACCAGTCCCTCGCCCGATCCCACCGTCCTGCTCCTGTCCACCGCCGACACCGATCTGCTCGCCGCCCGTGCCGCGCCCGGGGTCCGCTACCGGATCGGCAACCCCACCCGCGTGGACGTGGAGAGCGAACTGCCCGCGTTGCTGGAGGGCGCCGCCCTGGCCGTCGTACGGCTGCTGGGCGGGAAGCGGGCCTGGGAGGACGGGCTGGCGCGGCTCGCCGCGTCCGGGGTGCCGACCGTGCTGCTGGGCGGGGAGACCGTGCCGGACGCGGAGCTGATGGCGCTGTCGTCGGTGCCCGCCGGGGTGGTCGCGGAGGCGCTGCGCTATCTGGTCGAGGGCGGGCCGGACAACCTCGCCGAGCTGGCCCGGTTCCTGTCGGACACCGTGCTGCTGACCGGTGAGGGGTTCGAGGGACCGCGCGCGATGCCGGAGTACGGGGTGCGGGGCGGGCGGGCGTGGCGGGAGGGGCGGCCGACGGTCGGGGTGCTCTTCTACCGGGCCCATGAACTGAGCGGCAACACCGGCTTCGTGGACACGCTGTGCGAGGCGGTCGAGGCATGCGGCGCGAACGCGCTGCCGGTGTACTGCGGTTCGCTGCGCGGCGCGGACCCCGGGCTGTACGAGCTGCTCGGGCGGGCCGACGCGCTGGTGGCGACCGTGCTGGCCGCCGGTGGCGCGCACGCGGCGGACGCCTCGGCGGGCGGCGACGAGGAGGCGTGGGACGTCGGGGCGCTGGCGGAGCTGGGCGTGCCGGTGCTCCAGGGGCTGTGCCTGACCTCGTCGCGGGCGGCCTGGGAGGGTTCCGACGCCGCGCTGTCGCCCATGGACGCGGCGATGCAGGTCGCGATCCCGGAGTTCGACGGACGGCTGATCACCGTGCCGTTCTCGTTCAAGGAGCAGGGCCCGGACGGCGTACCGGTGTACGTGGCGGACCCCGGGCGGGCCGCGCGGGTCGCCGGGATCGCCGTACGGCACGCGCGGTTGCGGCACACGCCGAACGCGGAGAAGAAGGTCGCGCTGGTGTTCACCGCGTATCCGACGAAGCACGCGCGGGTGGGCAACGCGGTGGGGCTGGACACGCCCGCGTCGGCGGTACGGCTGCTGGACGCGCTGCGGGACGCCGGGTACGGGGTCAGCGGGTATCCGGCCGGGGGCGACGAGCTGATCCACCGGCTGATCGAGGCCGGTGGGCACGATGTGGAGTGGCTGACGGAGGACCAGCTCGCGGCGGCGCCCGCGCGGGTGCCGCTCGCCGACTACCGGGCGTGGTTCGAGACGCTGGACCCGGCGCTCAGGGAGGCGATGACCGGGGCGTGGGGGGAGCCGCCGGGCGCGCTCTATGTGGACGGCGACGACATCGTGCTGGCGTCGCTGCGGTTCGGGAACGTGGTGGTGATGATCCAGCCGCCGCGTGGCTTCGGCGAGAACCCGATCGCGATCTACCACGACCCGGACATGCCGCCGTCGCACCACTATCTGGCGGCCTACCGGTGGCTCGACCGCACGTTCGGCGCGGACGCGGTGGTGCACATGGGCAAGCACGGCACGCTGGAGTGGCTGCCGGGCAAGGGGCTCGGGCTGAGCGGGGGCTGCGCGCCGGACGCGGTCCTCGGCGAACTGCCGCTGGTCTATCCGTTCATCGTCAACGACCCCGGCGAGGGCACCCAGGCCAAGCGGCGCGGACACGCCACCGTCGTGGACCATCTGGTGCCGCCGATGGCCCGCGCCGACACCTATGGCGACCTCGCCAAGCTGGAGCAGTTGCTCGACGAGTACGCGCTGGTCTCCGATCTGGACCCGGTGAAGGCACCGGCCGTGCGGGCGCAGATCTGGACGCTGGTGAAGGCCGCCGAGCTCCATCACGACCTGCATGTGGCCGAGCAGCCGGGCGAGGACGACTTCGACGCGTTCGTGCTGCACATCGACGGCTATCTCTGCGAGATCAAGGATGTGCAGATCCGTGACGGGCTGCATGTGCTGGGCGGCGGGCCGGTGGGCGAGCCCCGGGTGAACCTGGTGCTGGCGGTGTTGCGGGCGGCGCAGGTGTGGGGCGGGAAGGCGGACGCGCTGCCGGGGCTGCGGGCGTCGTTCGCCGCGCACTTCGGGCTGAGCGAGAAGGAGCTGCTGGCCGAGCCGGGCGCCCGGGTGAAGGTCCCGGCGGAGCTGACCGCGCTGGTGGCGGGTCCCGCGCGGACCGCCGCCGACACGATCGACCTGCTGGAGCAGTTGTGCCGCCGGGTCGCGGAGGGCATGGAGGAACGGGGCTGGGACGCCGGGCGGTGCGAGGCGCTGGTCCGGGAGGTCCTGGGCGGGGCGGAGGCGGGGGAGGCGGCGACCGAGCTGCCGGAGGCGGTGGCGGGCCTGTCGGGCGCGGTGGCGGGCCTGCCGGAGGCGGTGGCGGAGCTGGCGGAGACGGTGGCGGGCCTGTCGGGCGCGGTGGCGGGCCTGCCGGGCGCGGTGGCGGAGCTGCCGGACACGGTGGCGGGCCCGCCGGACACGGTGGCGGACCTGCCGGGCGCGGTGGCGGAGCTGCCGGACACGGTGGCGGGCCTGCCGGACACGGTGGCGGACCTGCCCGACGCCGTGGCGGTGCTCCGGTTCGCGTGTGAGGAGGTCGTGCCGCGGCTCGCCCGGACCACGGACGAGATCGGGAACGTCCTCGTCGCCCTGGACGGCGGCTATGTGCCCGCCGGGCCGTCCGGGTCGCCGACCCGGGGGCTGGTCAACGTCCTGCCGACCGGGCGGAACTTCTACTCCGTCGACCCCAAGGCGATCCCGTCCCGGCTGAGCTGGGAGGTCGGGCAGTCGCTCGCGGACTCCCTGGTGGAGCGGTATCTCGCGGACAACGGGGAGTACCCGGCGTCGGTCGGGCTGACCGTGTGGGGCACGTCCGCGATGCGTACCCAGGGCGACGACATCGCCGAGATCCTCGCCCTGCTGGGCTGCCGCCCGGTGTGGGACGACGCCTCGCGGCGGGTGACCGGCTTCGAGGTGGTCGACCCGGCGGAGCTGGGGCGCCCGCGCATCGATGTCACGGTCCGTATCTCCGGCTTCTTCCGGGACGCGTTCCCGCACGTGGTGGCGCTGATCGACGACGCGGTGCGGACGGTGGCGGAGCTGGACGAGCCAGCCGAGGTGAACCATGTCCGGGCGCACGCCGACGAGGACACGGCCGTACACGGGGACCGGCGGCGGGCCACGGCCCGGGTCTTCGGCTCCAAGCCGGGCGCGTACGGGGCGGGGCTGCTGCCGCTGATCGACGCCCGCAACTGGCGCTCCGACGCGGATCTCGCCGAGGTGTACGCGGTGTGGGGCGGCTACGCGTACGGGCGGGACCTGGACGGACGGGCCGCGCGCGGGGACATGGAGACGGCGTTCCGCCGGATCGCGGTCGCCGCGAAGAACGTCGACACGCGCGAACACGATCTGGTCGACGCCGACGACTACTTCCAGTACCACGGCGGAATGGTCGCCATGGTCCGTCATCTGACCGGCACCAGCCCGGAGGCGTACGTCGGCGACTCGGCCGTCCCCGACCAGATCAGGACCCGCACGCTGGGCGAGGAGACGCACCGGGTGTTCCGGGCCCGGGTGGTCAACCCGCGCTGGATGGCGGCGATGCGGCGGCACGGCTACAAGGGCGCCTTCGAGATGGCGGCGACCGTCGACTACCTGTTCGGCTACGACGCCACGGCCGGGGTGGTGGACGACTGGATGTACGAGAAGCTCGGCGCCGCGTATGTGTTCGACCCGGAGAACCGGGACTTCATGAAGCGGTCCAACCCGTGGGCGCTGCGCGGGATCACCGAACGGCTGCTGGAGGCGGCCGAGCGGGGGCTGTGGGCGGAGCCGGACGCGGACACGCTGGAGCGGCTGCGGGCCACGTATCTGGAGCTGGAGGGCGACCTCGAAGGCGCCTCGGAGGGTGAGGCGAAGTGACTGCGATCCCGTTTCCGTTCACGGCCGTCGTCGGCCAGGACGATCTGCGGCTGGCGCTGCTGCTGAACGCCGTCTCCCCGGCGGTCGGCGGCGTGCTGGTGCGCGGTGAGAAGGGCACCGCCAAGTCGACCGCCGTACGGGCGCTGTCGGCGCTGCTGCCCGCGGTGCGGGTGGTGGCCGGGTGCCGGTTCTCGTGCGATCCCGGCGGGCCGGATGCGGGCTGCCCGGACGGGCCGCACGAGACCGGTGCCGGGCAGGAGCGGCCGTCGCGGATGGTCGAACTGCCGGTCGGCGCGTCCGAGGACCGGCTCGTCGGCGCCCTGGACATCGAACGGGCCCTCGCCGAGGGCGTGAAGAGCTTCGAGCCGGGCCTGCTGGCCCGCGCCCACCGCGGCATCCTCTACGTCGACGAGGTCAACCTCCTCCACGACCATCTGGTGGATCTGCTGCTGGACGCGGCGGCGATGGGCGCCTCCCATGTCGAGCGCGAGGGTGTGTCGGTACGGCACGCGGCCCGCTTCCTGCTGGTGGGGACCATGAACCCGGAGGAGGGCGAGCTGCGGCCCCAGCTCCTGGACCGGTTCGGCCTCACCGTCGAGGTGACCGCCTCGCGCGAGCCGGACCAGCGGGTCGAGGTCGTCCGGCGCAGGCTGGCCCACGACGACGACCCCGCCGCGTTCGCCGCCCGGTGGGCGGACGAGGAGAGCGCCGTACGGGCCCGGATCGTGGCGGCGCGGGCGCTGCTGGGGTCGGTGCGGCTGGGCGACAGGGCGCTGCGGCAGATCGCGGCGACCTGCGCGGCGTTCGAGGTGGACGGGATGCGCGCGGACATCGTGATGGCCCGCACCGCGACCGCGCTGGCCGCGTGGGCGGGGCGCACGGACGTACGGGCCGAGGACGTCCGGCAGGCGGCGCTGCTGGCGCTGCCGCACCGGCGGCGGCGCAATCCGTTCGACGCGCCGGGGCTGGACGAGGATCGGCTCGACGAGACGCTGGAGGAGTTCGCGGGGGACGGTGACGCCGGGGGCGGTGACGGGGACGGGGACGACGAGCCCGATCCTGAGGGGCCCGGTGGGGGCGGTCGCGGGGGCGGTCCCGGGGGCGGACAGGGGCCGGACGACCCGGCGCCCACCGGCGAGTCCGGCGGCTCCGGCGAGTCCGGCGGCTCCGGTGAGCCCGGCTCTGGTGGGCCGCAGATGCCGTCCGGCGGTGGGGAGCAGTCCGCCGTACGGGCCGGGGAGCCGTTCCGGACGAAGACGCTGAGCGTGCCCGGGATCGGGGAGGGGGCCGCCGGGCGGCGTTCGCGGGCGCGGACCGAGCATGGGCGGACCACCGGGGCGCTGCGCCCCGAGGGCGCCCTGACCCGGCTGCATCTGGCGGCGACCGTGCGGGCGGCGGCCCCGCATCAGCGGGCGCGCGGCCGGGTCGGGCCGGGGCTGGTGGTGCGGCGGGACGATCTGCGCCAAGCGCGGCGGGAGGGGCGCGAGGGCAATCTCGTGCTGTTCGTGGTGGACGCCTCCGGATCGATGGCCGCCCGGCGGCGGATGGGCGCGGTGAAGGGGGCGGTGCTGTCGCTGCTGCTGGACGCGTACCAGCGGCGGGACAAGGTGGGGCTGGTGACCTTCCGGGGGGCGGCGGCGGAGGTGGCGCTGCCGCCGACGTCATCGGTGGACGCCGCCGCCGCGCGGCTCCAGTCACTGCCGACAGGCGGGCGCACCCCGCTCGCGGCCGGTCTGCTGAAGGCGCGGGACGTGCTGCGGGTGGAGCGGCTGCGGGACCCGGCGCGGCGGGCGCTGGTCGTGGTCGTGACGGACGGCCGGGCCACCGGCGGGGCCGACCCGGTGGCGCACGCGGGGCGCGCGGCGCGGCTGTTCGCCGCCGACGGGACCGCGTCGGTGGTGGTGGACTGCGAGTCGGGGCCGGTACGGCTGGGGCTGGCCGGGCGGCTGGCCGGTGAGCTGGCGGGGACGGCGGTGACGCTGGACGAGCTGCGGGCGGACGCGCTCGCCGGGCTGGTACGGGATGTGCGGGATGTACGGGACGTGCGGTTCGTGCGGGAGAGGAGGGCCGCGTAGTGCCGCAGGGACAGCCGAGTGCCGTGCCGGACGACGGGCTGACGACCCGGCAGCGGCGGAACCGGCCGCTGGTCGTCGTGCACACCGGGGTCGGCAAGGGGAAGTCCACCGCCGCGTTCGGGCTGGCGCTGCGGGCCTGGAACCAGGGCTGGCCGATCGGGGTGTTCCAGTTCGTCAAGTCCGCCAAGTGGAAGGTCGGGGAGGAGCGGGCGCTGCGAGTGCTCGGGGACTCCGGGGAGGGCGGATCCGTCGTCTGGCACAAGATGGGCGAGGGCTGGTCCTGGGTGCAGCGCGACGCCCAGCTCGACAACGAGGAGAAGGCCCGGGAGGGCTGGGAGCAGGTCAAACGGGATCTGGCGGCCGAGACATACCGGCTGTACGTGCTGGACGAGTTCGCGTATCCGATGCACTGGGGGTGGGTGGACACCGAGGAGGTGGTGTCCGTGCTGCGGGCGCGGGGCGGGACGCAGCATGTGGTGATCACCGGGCGGAACGCGCCCGGCCCGCTGCTGGAACTCGCCGATCTGGTCACCGACATGTCCAAGGTGAAGCATCCGATGGACGTGGGGCAGAAGGGGCAGCGGGGGATCGAGTGGTGACGCCGACCGTCGTGGGGGCCGGGTGTGGGCGGCGCCGATGCGATCCGGGGGCGGGTCTTGAGCGGCGCCGATGTGACCCCGGGGGCCGTGTCATGAGCGCCGCCTACGCAATGCCGGAGGCCGTCTCATGAACGCCGCCCACGCGACCCCGGAGGCCGTGTCATGAGCGCCGCCCACGCAATGCCGGAGGCCGTGTCATGAGCCCCGCCCACACGACCCCCGAAAGCCATCCCATGAACGCCGCCCACGCCACCCCGGAGGCCGTCACATGAACGCCGCCGTCCCCCGCCTGGTCGTCGCCGCGCCCGCCTCCGGCAGTGGGAAGACCACCGTCGCGACGGGGCTGATGGCCGCGTTCGCGGCGCGCGGGCTCGCCGTGTCCCCGCACAAGGTGGGGCCCGACTACATCGACCCCGGCTATCACGCGCTCGCCACCGGGCGCCCCGGGCGCAATCTCGACGCCTATCTGTGCGGGCCCGAGCTGATCGCGCCGCTGTTCCTGCACGGGGCGCGGGGGTGCGACCTCGCGGTGGTCGAGGGGGTGATGGGGCTCTTCGACGGGGCCGCCGGACAGGGCGAGCTGGCGTCCACCGCCCAGGTGGCGAAGGTGCTGCGGGCGCCGGTGGTGCTGGTCGTGGACGCGTCGGCGCAGGCGCGGTCGGTGGCGGCGCTGGTGCACGGGTTCGTGTCCTGGGACCCCGGGGTGCGGATCGGGGGGCTGATCCTCAACAAGGTGGGGTCGGACCGGCACGAGGAGCTGTTGCGGGAGGCGTTGGAGGCGGTGGGGACGCCGGTGCTGGGGGTCCTGCGGCGGGCGGCGCCGGTCGGGACGCCGTCCCGGCATCTGGGTCTGGTGCCGGTGGCGGAGCGGCGGGCCGAGGCGGTGGCGGCGGTCGCGGAGATGGGCGCGCGGGTCGCCGAAGGGTGCGACCTGGAGGCGCTGCTGAGTCTGGCGCGGGGGGCCGGGGAACTGGCGGAGGAGGCGTGGGACGCGGCGCGGGCGGTGCGGGCGCCGTCCCCGGGTCCGCTGTCCGGGGACCGCCCGGTGATCGCCGTGGCCGGTGGCCCCGCGTTCAGCTTCTCCTACGCCGAGCACGCCGAGCTGCTGACGGCGGCCGGGGCGGAGGTCGCCGTGGTCGATCCGCTGCGCGACGAGGCGCTGCCCGAGGGGACCCGGGGGCTGGTCCTCGGGGGCGGGTTCCCCGAGGTGTACGCCGGGGAGCTGGCCGCCAATCGCGCGCTGAGGGAGGGGATCGTCCGGCTGGTGGAGCGGGGCGGGCCGGTCGCCGCGGAGTGCGCGGGGCTGCTGTACCTGTGCCGGGAGCTGGACGGGCGGGCGATGTGCGGGGTGCTGGACGCCGCCGCGCGGATGACGGACCGGCTCACCCTGGGCTACCGGGACGCCGTCGCCGTGAGCGACAGCGTGCTGGCCGGGGCGGGGACCCGGATGCGGGGGCACGAATTCCACCGGACCGCCGTCGAGCCGGGCGCCGGGAACGCCCCCGCCTGGGGGGTGCGGACGCCCGCGCCCCGCCGGGAGGGTTTCGTGGAGCGCGGGGTGCACGCCAGCTTTCTGCATACGCACTGGGCGTCGGCGCCCGGTGTCGCCCGTCGGTTCGTGGAGAGGTGCCGGACATCATGAGCAGCAGGCTGATCGGGGTGGGCGTCGGGCCCGGCGACCCGGAGCTGGTGACCGTGAAGGGCGTGAACGCGCTGCGCGCCGCCGCCGTCGTCGTCGTCCCGGTGATGGACACCGGGGAGCGGGGTCGGGCGGAGGCGACCGTGCTGCACTACGTGGGCGCGGAGCGGGTCGTGCGGGTGGTGTTCGCGCTGAACGAGCGGACCGACCGGGCGCGGCGGGAGGCGGCCTGGGACGCCGCCGGGCGGCGGGTCGCCGCGCTGCTCACCGAGCACGGGTGTGTGGCGTTCGCGACGCTCGGCGACCCGAACGTGTACTCGACGTTCGGCTATCTCGCGCAGACGGTGTCCGCGCTGGCCCCGGGGACCGTCGTGGAGAGCGTGCCCGGGATCACCGCGATGCAGGATCTCGCCGCCCGGTCGGGGGCCGTGCTGACCGAGGGGACCGAGCCGCTGACGCTGGTCCCGGTGACGGCGGGGACGGGCGTGCTCAAGGACGCGCTGAACGGGCCGGGGACCGTGGTCGCCTACAAGTTCGGGCGGCAGGCCGCAGAGGTCGTCGAGGCGCTGCGGGACAGCGGGCGGATCGAGGGGGCGGTGTGGGGGTCCGCGCTGGGTCTTGACGGCGAGTCGATCCGCCCGGCGGGTGACCTGGACGGGGCGCCGCTGCCGTATCTGTCGACGCTGATCGCGCCCGCGCGGCGGGACGGTGGACGGGGCGGGAAGCTGTGACCGGCCGAACGGGGTGGGCGGGTCCGCCGGGTTCGCGTCCCAGCCGGGCATCGGCGCAGCCGGAATCACTCCCCGACCGGCGGCCGTCGCGGCGCCCGGGATCACTCCCCCGCCAGCCCCACCACCAGCCAGATGAACCCCGCCCCGGCGACCGTGCACAGCAGGGTCGGGCCCGCGGGGTGGTCGTGGTGGGCCTCGGGGAGGATCTCGGCGGCGGCGAGATAGAGCAGGGCGCCGCCGAACAGGCCGAGATAGCCGCCGAGCACCGGGTGCGGGATGGTGAACAGCAGGGTGGAGGCGGCCCCGAGGACCGGCGCCGCCGCGTCCGCGAACAGCAGGATCACCGCCTTGCGGCGGGCGTTGCCGTAGAGGGTCGCCAGGGTGAAGGTGTTGAAGCCGTCCGCGAAGTCATGGGCGATGACGGCGACCGCGACGGCCAGCCCCATGCCCTCGCCGACCTGGAAGGCGGCGCCGATCGCCACCCCGTCCATCGCGCTGTGCCCGACCATCGCGGCGGCGGCGGTGAGCCCGACCTCGGGCGTGCGGACATGCTCGTCCCCGCCGTGCGCGGCGGCCAGCAGCCGTTCCACCAGATGGGCGAGGAGGAACCCGGCGACGAACAGCAGCAGGGCGGCCGGTACGCCGAACACCTCACGGCCCGCCGCCTCGATCGCCTCGGGCAGCAGATCGAGGCCCACCACGCCCAGCATCAGCCCGCCTGCCAGGCCCAGCACCAGGTGACGGCGGTCCGTCACCCGTTGCGCGGTCCAGCCGCCGGCCAGGGTCATCAGGAACGCGCCGAGCGCGACGAACACCGCCATGTGCCCTTGCTATCGGACCGGGCGCACAGGGCGCGGTTCCGACGCCCCGGACACCCCGACTCCCCCGCACATCGCTCACTTCCGTCCGAGAGGAATCCGCGCACATGAACGAGCCCGCCGCCGCGCGTCCCGGGAAGGTGACCTTCGTCGGGGCCGGTCCCGGTGCCGCCGATCTGCTGACGTTCCGGGCCGCGCGGGCGATCGCGGAGGCCGACGTGGTGATCTGGGCGGCGAGCCTGGTCCAGGCCGAGGTGCTGGAACACGCCCGGGACGGCGCGGAGATCCTCGACTCGGCGGCACTGTCGCTGGAGGACGTCGTGGCCGTGTACGCGCGGGCGCGCCGGGAGGGGCTGCGGGTGGCGCGGGTCCACTCCGGTGATCCGGCGCTGTGGGGCGGCACACAGGAGCAGGCCGACCGGTGCGCGGAGATCGGGATCGACGTCGAGATCGTGCCCGGGGTCTCCGCGTTCTCGGCCGTGGCCGCGCTGGCGGGGCGGGAGCTGACGATCCCCGAGGTCGCGCAGTCGGTGATCCTGACCCGGCTGGGCGGCGGCAAGACCCCGATGCCGCCCGGCGAGGAGGTACGGGAGTTCGCCCGGCACGGGACGACGATGGCGCTGTTCCTGTCGGCGGCGCGCAGCGGCCAGCTCGCGCGGGAGTTGCTGGAGGGCGGCTATCCGGCGGACACCCCGGTGGTGCTGGCGTACCGGGCGACCTGGCCGGACGAGCTGGTCGTGCGGTGCACGGTCGGCACGCTGGAGGAGACCGTCAAGGAGCACCGGCTCTGGAAGCACACGCTGTTCCTGGTCGGCCCGGCGCTCGCCGCGCACGGCACCCGCTCGCACCTCTACCACCCCGGTCATTTCCACGGCCACCGCAGGGCCGACCCCGAGGCCCGGCGGGCGCTGCGGGAGCGCGGGGCGACCACATGATCACGGTCGTGGGGACGGGAACGGGTGCACATGTTCCCGGTCTGGCCGAGGCGCTCGGCGCGGCGGAGCTGGTGGTGGGCGGGCGGCGCCATCTGGACGGCGTACGGCTGCCCGAGGGCGTCGAGCGGATCGTGCTCGGGCCGCTGGCGCCCGCGCTGGACCGGATCGCGGAGTACGTGGCGGACGGGCGGCCGGTGCTGGTGCTGGCCTCGGGCGATCCCGGGTTCTTCGGGGTCGTCCGGGTGCTCGCCGAGCGGTTCGGGCCGGAGCGGCTGCGGGTGCTCCCGGGCGTGTCGTCGGTCGCGGTGGCGTTCGCGCGGGCGGGGCTCGCCTGGGACGACGCCGTGGTGGTGAGCGCGCACGGGCGGGACCTGCGGACGGCCGTGCAGGTGTGCCGGGCCCGGCCGAAGGTGGCGGTGCTGACCGGGCCGGGGGCGGGTCCCGCGGAGCTGGGGGCCGCGCTGGCGGGCTGGGGCGACGGGCGGGTGCTGGTGGTGGCGTCGGCGCTGGGCGACCCGGCGGGTGAGCGGGTCGAGCGGGTGACCCCGGCGGAGGCCGCCGGGCGGGACTGGGGCGGTGCGGTGAGCGTGGTGCTGTGCCTGGACGCGGGGCGGGTGATCGCGCCGGGCGGGGGGACGGTGGCGGGGGGCGGGGCGGGGCACGCCGGGGGCGGGACGGGGCTCCCGGCGGGCCGGGGGACCGTCGCGGGGGGCGGGACGGGGCTCCTGGCGGGCCGGGGGACCGTGGCGGGCGGCGGAGCGGGGCACGCGCACGGCGGAGCGGGGCTCCCGGCGGGACCAGGGACCGTCGCGGGCGGCGGGGCGGGGCTTCCGCCCGGGGCCGGTGGATGGGCGCTGGCCGAGGAGCAGTTCACGTACCGGGACTCGATGATCACCAAGTCCGAGGTGCGGGCGCTGGCGCTCGCCCGGCTCGGGCCGCGCCTGGGCGACCTGGTGTGGGACATCGGGTCCGGCTCCGGGTCGGTGGCCGTGGAGTGCGCGCGGCTGGGGGCGGCCGTGGTCGCGGTGGAGAAGGACCCGGAGGCGGCGGCACGGGTGCGCGGCAACGCGGCGGCACACGGGGTGGGGGGCGGGGTACGGGTGGTGCGGGGGGTCGCGCCCGCGGTGCTGGACGGGCTCTCCGGGGCGTCCGGCGTGGACGATCCCGACGCCGTGTTCGTCGGCGGCGGCGGACGGGAACTGCCCGCGATCGTCGCCGTGTGCGCGGCCCGCGCCCGGCGGACGGTGGTGGTCGCGCTGGCCGCGCTGGACCGCGTACCGCGTGTGCGGGCGGCGCTGAACGGGGCCGGGCTGGCCTGCGACGGAGTGCTGCTCCAGGCGTCGCGGCTGGCGCCGCTGCCGGGGGATGTGACCCGGCTTGCGGCGACCAATCCGGTGTTCCTGCTGTGGGGCGAACGCCGCCCGGCAGGACAGGAGTCCGACACCTCAGGGGGCGCCCAGCACTCTGAGGACTCTGTGGGCTCTGTGGGTTTCGAGAGTGAGGGAGACGACCGGTGATCGGGCTGATTTCCGCCACGGCGGCGGGGGCGCTGGCACGCGACCGGCTGGCCGGGGCATGGCCGGACCGCACCCGCGTGTACGGCGGTCCCGTCGCGGACGCGGTACGGGCGGCGTTCGCCGAGTGCGAGCGGGTGGTGTGCTTCCTGGCGACCGGCGCGGTGGTGCGGCTGATCGCGCCGCTGCTCGCGGACAAGGGGTCCGACCCGGGAGTGGTGTGCGTGGACGAGGGCGGGCGGTTCGCCGTCGCCCTGGTCGGCGGGCACGGCGGCGGCGCGAACGCGCTGGCCGTGGCGGTCGCGGACGTCCTGGGCGCCCGTCCGGTGGTGACCACGGCGACGGACTCCGTGGGGATGGCCGGCCTGGACACGCTCGGGATGCCGGTCGAGGGGGACGTGGCGGCGGTGTCCCGGGCGCTGCTGGACGGCGACCCGGTGGCGCTGCGCGCGGAGACGGCGTGGCCGCTGCCCGCGCTGCCGGTGGCCGTGGCGGAGGGTACTTCGGGGTCGTACGTCCTGCGGGTCAGTGACCGGCTGGTGGAACCGGCCGCCGGTGAGGCCGTGCTGCGTCCGCCCACGCTCGTGGTCGGGGTCGGCGCCTCGCGTGGCGCCCCGGTCGAGGAGGTCGTGGGGCTCGTCGGGGACGCCCTGCGCGAGGCCGGGCTCTCGGCCCGCAGTGTCGGCGGGTTCGCCACCGTGGACGCCAAGGCGGCGGAGCCGGGGATCGTGGCGGCGGCGGCGCGGTTCGGGGTGCCGCTGGTCGCCTTCCCGGCCGCCCGGCTGGCGGAGATCGACGTACCGAACCCGTCCGCCGCGCCGCTGGCCGCCGTGGGCACGCCCTCCGTGGCCGAGGCCGCGGCGCTGGCCGGGGGCGGTGAACTGGTCGTGCCGAAGCGGAAGTCGGCGCGGGCGACCTGCGCGGTGGTACGGCGGCCCGGCCGGGGGCGGCTCGCGGTGGTCGGGCTCGGGCCGGGCGCGCGTGACCTGCTCACCCCGCGTGCCACGGCCGAGCTGCGGCGCGCCTCGGTGGTCGTCGGACTCGACCAGTACGTGGCGCAGATCCGGGACCTGCTGCGGCCGGGCACCCGGGTGCGGGAGTCGGGGCTCGGGGCCGAGGAGGAACGGGCGCGGACCGCCGTCGAGGAGGCCCGGCGGGGGCACGCGGTGGCGCTGATCGGGAGCGGGGACGCCGGGGTGTACGCGATGGCGTCCCCGGCGCTCGCGGAGGCGGGGGACGACATCGACGTCGTCGGCGTGCCCGGGGTGACCGCCGCGCTGGCGGCGGGGGCGCTGCTGGGGGCGCCGCTGGGGCACGACCATGTGGCGATCAGCCTGTCCGATCTGCACACGCCGTGGGAGGTGATCGAGCGGCGGGTACGGGCGGCGGCGGAGGCGGATCTGGTGGTGACGTTCTACAACCCGCGCAGCCGGGGCCGGGACTGGCAGTTGCCGAAGGCGCTCGGGACGCTCGCGGAGCACCGGGCGGCGACCACACCGGTCGGGGTCGTACGGAACGCCTCCCGGCCGGACGAGTCGGTACGGCTGACGACGCTGGCGGCGCTGGACCCGGCGACGGTCGACATGATGACGGTCGTCGTGGTCGGCAACACGGCGAGCCGGGAGGTCGCGGGGCGGATGGTGACGCCCCGGGGGTACCGGTGGCAGGCGGAGCGGGAGCGGGACGGGGACGGGAGCGGGGCCCATGGGGACGACTGACGGCCCGGAGGCGGGACCAATAGGGACGGCTCACGGCCCGGAGGCGGGACCAATAGGGACGGCTCACGGCCCGGAGGCGGGACCAATAGGGACGGCTCACGGCCCGGAGGCGGGGCCCATAGGGACGACTGACGGCCCGGAGGCGGGGCCCATGGGGACGGCTGACGGGCCGGAGCGGGAGGGCCGGAGCGCGCGTCCGCCGGAGCGGATCGTGCATCCGATCGAGCGGGAGTCGTTCCGGCGGCTGCGCGCCCGGCTGGACACCTCGGGGCTGCCGCCGTTGACCCGGGCCGTGGTGGAGCGGGTGATCCACTCCTCCGCCGACCTCGCCTACGCCGACGATCTGGTGCTCGCCGAAGCCGATCTGGTGCCCGCGCACATCGCGCTGCACGAGGGGGCGCCCGTGGTGACCGATGTGCAGATGGTCGCGGCCGGGATCACCGGGCGGGAGACGGTGTGCCGGTTGCGGGACGCGTCGTCCGGGCCGGGGCTGACCCGTACCGCACACGCCGTGCGGCTCGCCCATGAGCAGGTCGGGCCCGGCGCGATCTGGGTGATCGGCTGCGCGCCGACCGCCCTGGAGGAGCTGCTCACCCTGGACGCCGCTCCCGCGCTGGTGATCGGGCTGCCCGTCGGGTTCGTGGGGGCGGCCGAGTCCAAGGCGGCGCTCCGCGCGAGCGGGCTGCCCGCCGTGAGCAACGTGTCCGAGAAGGGCGGGTCGGCGGTGGCCGCCGCCGCGCTCAACGCCCTGCTGTACCACCCGCTGTCCGCCGTACCGTCCGCTGTGCCGTTCGCCGTACCGTCCGCCGTGCCGTCCGCCGTGGAGGAGACACCATGACCGCCCTGCCGTCCGCCCCGCCGCCCGCCCTGCTGATCGCCGGTCATGGCACCCGTGACGCCGCCGGGGCCGAGGCGTTCCGCGCGTTCGTCCGGGAGCTGGGCCGCCGCCGTCCCGGACTGCCCGTCGCGGGCGGCTTCATCGAGCTGTCCCCGCCGCCGCTGGGCGAGGCGGTGGCGGAGCTGGTGGAGCGCGGGGTGCGCCGGTTCGCCGCCGTACCGCTGATGCTGGTGTCCGCCGGGCACGCCAAGGGCGACATACCGGCGGCGCTGGCCCGGGAGAAGGAGCGGCACCCCGGGATCTCGTACGCCTACGGCCGTCCGCTCGGCCCGCATCCGTCGCTGCTCGCGGTGCTGGAGCGGCGGCTGGACGAGGCGCTGGGCGTGGCGGGCCGCTCCCCCGGCGACCGGTCCGAGGTGACCGTGCTGCTGGTCGGGCGGGGTTCGACCGATCCGGACGCCAACTCCGAGGTGTACAAGGCGGCCCGGCTGCTCTGGGAGGGGCGCGGCTACGCCGGGGTGGAGACGGCGTTCGTGTCGCTGGCCGCGCCGGACGTGCCGAGCGGACTTGACCGGTGCGTACGGCTGGGCGCGCGGCGGATCGTCGTGCTGCCGTACTTCCTGTTCACGGGGGTGCTGCCGACGCGGGTACGGCAGCAGACCGAGGGGTGGGCCGCCGCGCACCCGGCGGTGGAGGTGCGCTCGGCGGATGTGATCGGCCCCGAGCCGGAACTGCTGGACCTGGTGATGGAGCGGTACGCGGAGGCCGTGCGCGGGGACGTGCGGATGAACTGCGACACATGTGTGTACCGGATCGCGCTGCCGGGGTTCGAGGAGAAGGTGGGGGCGCCGCAGCAGCCGCACTTCCATCCGGACGACGACGGGCACCATCACGGTCCCGGGCATGGGCACGGTCATGGGCATGGGCACTCCGCCGCCCCCTCCCATGTCGGTTGAGCCGCCCGGTCTCGGGCATCACGGGGACGCCGAGGTCCGGGACGACGGGGCGGCGCTGGTCGATCTCGCCGTGAACGTCCGCGCGGGCACTCCTCCCGGGTGGCTGCGGGAGGTGATCGCGGGGTCGCTGGAGGGGCTCGCGGCCTACCCGGACGGGCGGCGGGCGCGGACGGCGGTGGCGGCCCGGCACGGGCTCACGGCGGAGCGGGTGCTGCTGACGGCGGGGGCGGCGGAGGCGTTCGTGCTGCTGGCGCGGGCCGCGAAGGTGGCCCGTCCGGTGGTGGTGCATCCGCAGTTCACCGAACCGGAGGCGGCGCTGCGGCACGCCGGGCACACCGTGGACCGGGTGCTGCTGCGGGCCGGGGACGGCTTCCGGCTGGACCCGGGGGCCGTGCCTGAGGACGCCGATCTGGTGGTGCTGGGCAATCCGACGAATCCGACGTCGGTGCTGCATCCGGCGGCGGCCGTGGCGGCGCTCGCCCGGCCGGGGCGGACCCTGGTGGTGGACGAGGCGTTCATGGACGCGGTGCCCGGCGAACGGGAGTCGCTGGCCGGGCGGACCGATGTGCCCGGTCTGGTGGTGCTGCGCAGCCTGACCAAGACATGGGGACTCGCCGGACTGCGCGTCGGGTACGTGCTGGGCGCGCCGGAGACCGTGGCCGCGCTGGAGCGGGTCCAGCCGCTGTGGCCGGTGTCCTCGCCCGCGCTGGCGGCGGCGGAGGCGTGCGTGACACCCCGTGCGCTGGCGGAGGCGGACCGCGCGGCGCGGCGTCTGGCCGCCGACCGGGCCCATCTGGTGGCGGGACTGTCGGCGGTGCCCGGTCTGCGGGTGACGGGACCGGCGGCGGGGTCCTTCGTCCTCGTCCGGCTGCCGGGCGCGTCCGCCGTCCGTCACCGGCTGCGCGGGCTGGGCTTCGCGGTGCGGCGCGGGGACACGTTCCCTGGGCTGGGCGAGGACTGGATCCGGGTGGCGGTACGGGACCGGGACACGACGGATGCGTTTCTGGGGGCGCTGGGGGTGGCGGTGGGGCGGCGTGAGGGGGACGCGGGGGACGCCGGAGGTGAGGGGGCCGCCGGGGGTGAGGGGGACGAGCGGAGCGCATAGGGGGCGGCTTTCGTACGGGCCCCCTATGCGCCCTCTCCCCGAGTCGGCGGCTGCCCGCTCGGCACTGCGCTCTGCTGCGCGCCCGGCTACGGGATCTGCTGCCCGCCCGGCTGCGCGCTCCGCTGCGCGCCCGGCTACGCGTGCGGCTGTCCGCCGCGCCTCCGTGCCAGGAACACCGCGCCGCCGCCCGCCGCGAGCAGGGCGACCGCGCCGCCCGCGATGTACGGGGTCATGGAGTTGCCGCCGGTCTCGGCGAGGTTCGCCTCGGTGGCCTTGCCGCCCTGGGGCTCGACCTCGGTGGGCTTCTCGGACTCGGCGGGCGGCGACGGCTCGGTGACGGCGGGCGCCGCCGGGGACTCGCAGGTCGCCTTGGCCAGCGTCACGACACCGTTGACCTCGGCGACGTTCAGCTTCAGCGGGTTGACGGAGACGCTGAGTTCGAGGGCGGTCGCGGCGGCCGTCTTCGACGTGGTCTCGCGCTGGGACAGGTCGAGCCGTACGTCGCCGACGCCCGGCACGGTGACCTCGGTGGTGCCGCCCGCGCTGAGCGTGACCTTCTTGCCGAGGACGGTGACCGAGCCGAGCACATTGGACTCGGCGACCGGCTTCTCGCCCGCCACACAGGTGGCCTTGGCGGTGACCTGCTCGACCTCGATGAGGGAGAGCAGCGGCAGTCCGGGCAGATGCAGTTTGGCGTGGGCGAGCCGGGTGCTGCCCTCGGCGGTGCCGTCCGCCACGGTCGCCTTGGCCTCGGCGACCTCGGCGCTCAGCACGCTGAACGGCTTGCCGCCGTCGACGCCGTCGAGCTGGACGCTGAGCGTGGTCTCCTCGGCGCTCTGCGGCGCCTTGACCTCGTTGAGGCTGACCGAGAGCGGGACGTTCACGGTCTTGTTGAGCAGGCTCACATCGAGCCCGGTGCGCAGGACGACCGCGTCGGCGCGGCCCTCCTCGGTGGCGTGTGCGGTGCCCGCTCCGGCGAGGGCCGCGGGACCGGCGGCCAGGACGGTGGCGGAGGCGACGACCGCGAGTCTGCGGACGGACGCGAACCGGTGTGCGGGCATGCGGAAGGTGGTGCCGTTCAAGGTGTGGGACCCCCAGAAGAGACCTGCTTGGGACCCCGTAAGAATTACGCACTGAGAGTGAACGGGCGGCGATCCTGGGTCACTTCACCCGGACGTGGGGTTTCCGGGCACGTTTTCGATTCCTCCGGCACCGGTGTTCCACGAATTCACCGGACCATCAGATTTCATTCGAGGCGGCGGGGCGGAAGCCGGGCCCGCGCGGAGGATGCCCAACGACTGGAGCCCCGGCTCGTCACGCTCCGTCAAGTCCAGAACGCGGCCACCGCGTTCGGCGTACGGGCCGCGAAACCAGCGGCTCGCGGCGTGCGGGGCCGCCCGTGAAACCCGCAGCCCACGGCGAACGGGGCCCTAGGACCCGTGTACCGGACGGTCAGGAGACGACCCGGCCGCGCAGCACGACCCGGCGCGGGTCGCTCATGACCCGTACGTCGGTGCGCGGGTCCTGGTCGTAGACCACCAGGTCGGCGGGGGCGCCCTCGTCCAGACCGGGGCGGCCGAGCCAGGAGCGGGCCGCCCAGGTGCCCGCCGCGATGGCGTCCACCGCCGGGAGCCCCGCCGTGACCAGCTCGGCGATCTCGGCGGCGGCCAGTCCGTGCGGCAGCGTGCCGCCCGCGTCGGTGCCCACGAACACCGGGACTCCGGCGGCGTAGGCGTCGTGGACGGTGTCGTAGCGGCGCTCGTGGAGCCTGCGCATATGGGCCGACCAGCGCGGGAACTTGCGCTCGCCGCCGTCGGCGAGGCGCGGGAAGGTGGCGATGTTGACCAGGGTCGGGACGATCGCGACGCCACGGTCGGCGAACAGCGGGATCAGGTCGCCGGTCAGTCCGGTGGCGTGCTCTACGCAGTCGATACCGGCCTCGACCAGATCGCGCAGCGAATCCTCGGCGAAGCAGTGGGCGGTGACCCGGGCGCCGAGCCGGTGCGCCTCCGCGATCGCCGGGGCCACCGCCTCGCGCGGCCAGCAGGGGGTCAGGTCGCCCGCCTCGCGGTCGATCCAGTCGCCGACCAGCTTGACCCAGCCGTCGCCGCGCCGGGCCTCCTGGGCGACGTACGCGACGAGGTCCTCGGGTTCGATCTCCCAGGCGTAGTTGCGGATGTAGCGGCGGGTGCGGGCGATGTGCCGGCCGGCCCGGATGATCCTCGGGAGGTCGTCGCGGTCGTCGATCCAGCGGGTGTCGGAGGGCGATCCGGCGTCCCGCAGCAGCAGCGCGCCGATCTCGCGGTCGGTGAGGGCCTGCTTCTCGGAGACGTCGTCGGGCACCGGGCCGTGCCGGTCGAGACCGACATGGCAGTGGGCGTCGACGAGGCCGGGCAGCACCCAGCCCTCGACGGTGCGCAGCTCGCGGGCGGTGGCGGGGCGGTCGAAGGAGATACGGCCGTCCAGGACCCACAGTTCGTCGCGGACGTCGTCCGGTCCGACCAGGATGCGGCCCTTCACATGCAGCGCGTCGCTCATGTCCGCGCAGCCTAGTCAACCGTGCTGGTGAGCCGGGTCCTCAGGGGTGCGGCGGGGAGGGCGGCGGCTACCCTCGGAGGCGTCGTCCGCGCGGACGACGCCTCGCCTGGTGACCGATCACGGTGACCGATCGCGACCGATCACCACCGACTATTACTGAACGCCACTGCACATAACTGCACGTTACTGAAAGAGTGCCTCCGTGACCGCGACCCACCCCTTCCTCGACCTCCCCCCGCTGAGCGCCGGGCGTTTCGCCGACATCGAGGACCGGGTGGCCCGGCTGCTCGGCACCCGCCAGGACGTGGTGATCACCCAGGGCGAGGCGCTGCTGCCGCTGGAGGGCGCGATCCGGGCGACGGCGACCCCCGCCACGACCGCGCTGAACGTGATCACGGGTCCCTACGGCCAGACCTTCGGGGACTGGCTGCGCGACTGCGGGGCGACCGTGCACGACCTGGCGGTGCCGTTCCACACGGCGGTCACGGCCGAGCAGATCGCGGAGGCGCTGGCCGAGCACCCGGAGATCGACTTCGTCTCCCTGGTCCACGCGGAGGCGGCGACCGGCAACACCAACCCGGTCGCCGCGATCGGTGAGGTCGTCCGGGCCCATGGCGCCCTGTTCTATCTGGACGCGGTCGCCTCGGTGGGCGCCGAGCCGGTGCTGCCGGACGCCTGGGGCGTCGACCTGTGTGTGATCGGCGCCCAGAAGGCGATGGGCGGTCCCGCCGGCGTGTCGGCCGTGTCGGTGAGCGAACGCGCATGGGCGCGCATGGCGGCCAACCCGCGCGCGCCGCGCCGCTCCTACCTGTCCCTGCTGGACTGGAAGGAGCGCTGGATCGACGGTGGCCGTACGGCGCTGCTGCACGCGCCCGCCCAGTTGGAGATGCTCGCGCTGGAAGCGTGCGTGGAGCGGATCGAGGCGGAGGGTCTGGACGCGGTCATGGCCCGGCACCGGGCGGCGGCGGCCGGGACCCGCGCGGGAGCGCGGGCACTGGGCGGGGGCCTGGAGCCGTACGTCCACGAGGCGCGGGACGCGGCGCCGGTGGCCACGACGCTGCGGGCGCCCGCCGGGGTGCCGGCGTCCGGGCTGGTCGCCCGCGCACTGGCCGCGGACCCGTCGCTCCCCCTGGCGGCGGGCGGCGGCGCCCTGGCGAAGGAGATGATCCGCGTCAACCACTACGGCACCGCCGCGACACCCGGGGTGGTCCGGGCGTGTCTGGCGGGGCTGGGCGTGGCGATGGCCGAGCAGGGGTTGAGCGTGGATGTGGTGGGGGCGTTGGGGGCGGCGGAGCGGGGGATGGGTGGGGAGGGGTGACGCTTCTGGGCGGGGGCCTTGGGGGGCGCCTCAGCAGGCGCCTTGGTGGGGGCCGTTAACGGGCGCCTTGGCGGGGGTCCTTAGCGGGCGCCTTGGCGGGCGCCTCAGCAGGCGCCTGGGTGGGCGCCTTGGTGGGCGCCAGAACCACCACCGATCACCCCGACCGCCGAGCCGTCACCCTGCCCGCCCCGCTCGCCTCGCTCACCCAAGATCACCGTTCACGCGAACCAGACACCACTGATCGTTCGATCACCAGACGATCACCCATGTCCCGTTCACCGACAAAGCCGATCTGGTCGTAGAGGATCTCCGGGATCGTCACGCTCACCTCCGCCCGGGTGTGCAGCGGGGTCAGATCGATCACCTGGGTGCGTACCTCCCGTCCCCATCCCACCCGGATCTCCCGGACGGCGGGGAAGGCCCGGCATATGAGGCGCAGATCGACGTCGTGCCGGACGTCCACCAGGTCCAGGCCCCGGACGTTCGGCAGCGGGTCGGCGGGGACGAGGTCGGTGAGTGACCCGTCGAACAGGCGCAGGACGGGCGGCGGTCCGAGCAGCGCGGCCAGGGTCCGCCAGCCCTCCGGTGTCATCCCGGTGCCGACCCCGAGGGTCTCAAGCCCCAGTCGGGCGAGGGCCGAGAGGTCCCGCAGGCCGGGGCAGTCCCGTACCAGCAGTTCGGCGAGCCCGGTCCGGTCCGTGAGGAACTCCAGGTCGGTGATCCGGTCGTTCCCGGCGAGCATCATGATGTGGACGCCGGAGGCCGGGAGCCGGGCGGCGAGGTCGGGCGCCGGGTGTCCGCCGCGCACCACGAGCGTTCTGATCGAGGCCAGACAGGCCACCTGCGCGAGCTGTTCGGACGTGTTCACATGCACCTCGCCCGCGTGCATGCCGGAGAGCACCTCGCGCGCGTACTCGGCGACCGGCTGCCGGTCCCAGCCCAGGACGATGCGCGCGGCCACCTCGTCGGACGGATGCGTGGTCCAGGCTCTGAGCGCGTTCCGCGCCGCGGGGCTGCGGACGCGGGTCAGCAGGGCGACGACGCGCTCGGCGGCGCCGTCGTCCAGCCCGTCCGGGCCGGGGACCAGGTCCACCACCCAGTCCCCCAGTTCCGCGAGGGCGGCGGCCCGGCCCACCGTCTTGGGCGGCAGCAGCGCCCTGACCCGGGCGCGCACCTCGGCCATCAGACCGGCGTCCAGGGCGAGCAGACCGATCGCGCAGCGCGCCGCCAGCAGGTGGAGGTGGGTCCGCGCGGCCCGCCCGTTCCCGGCGCCGTCCCCGAACTCGATCAGTCTCGCGATCAGATGCTCGGCGTCCTTGCGCGTGGCGTGTCCGGCGCCCATCACGACCACGTCCTGCCAGGCGGGATCACGTGCGTGCGTCAGCAGCTCCAGCACGTACCCGCTCTCCTGGAACTCCTTGGCCGCCAGGAAGTCCTGGAACGTCCGGTGGATGAACTGGACGTCGTCGTCGCCCCGCTCCTGGAGCAGCCCGCTGCGGTCGAGCAGGAACTGGAGGACCTGGTCCGTGGTCGCCTGGGCGCGGATCTGCGGCATGTCGCGCAGCGCCAGGTCGAGTTGGCGGGCCGCCTGGTCGCGGGTCATCTGCTGCCGCCCGGTGCGGACCAGCCAGATGGCGATCCGCTGGAGCAGGGCGTGCTGTTCGTCGGGGCCGAGGGCCGGGTCGAGCCGGCCGACCCCGCGGCCCGCGTCACGGCCGCCGAGGAGCATCGCGAGGGCGGCGCGGTACAGCGACCAGCGGGTGGTGGGCAGCAGTCCGCCCCGGCGCCGGTGCAGGGCGCAGATCACGGCGCCCAGGAGCGGCGTACGGGCGAGGGTGTGCAGGGCGTCGTTCTCCCGGAGCTGATGGATCAGCGACTCCTCCAGGGCGGTCAGCAGGGCCCGCTCGTCGTCCTCGGTGCCCGCCGGGGCGTAGCGGTCGCATTCGAGGCGCGCTGCGGCGTGCCAGGCCCGTACGAACGTCTCGATGTCGTCGTCGTTCATGGGGAGCAGGGTCAGTTCGGTGAACCGTTCGGCGGCGAGCCAGTGCTTGGGGACGGCGTTGGGGCGGACCGTGGCCAGGCAGCGGGTGCCGGGGTAGCGCTCCAGGAGGGCGGACAGCCACCAGTGGGCCTCCGCGCGCTCCCGCTCGGGGACCTCGTCCAGGCCGTCCACCAGCAGCAGGCCCCGCCCGGCCTCCAGGACGCGCCGGACCCATCCCCGGGGCGGTTCCTCGGTCAGGGCCCGTCCTGTGGAGGGCAGTTCGGCGAGGGACGGGAAGCCGCTCCCGCGCGCGTGGACCTTGCGCAGCGGGACGACGAAGGGGACGAGGTGGTTGAGTTCGCGCAGCCGCCGGTCCAGGGTGCCGGTCGCGGCGTGCGCGGCGAGCCACCACACGAGGGTGGTCTTCCCGGCGCCCGCCTCGCCGCGCAGCAGGGTGCGGGGGCGGTCGGCGAGCAGGGTCTCGACCCGGCCCCGCGAGGCCCCTGGGCCCGGTTCGGCGGCTTCGAGGCTGTGGTAGGCGGTGTCGAGGTCCCAGCGCGACTCGGCGCGGCCCAGCTCCTCGATGCCGAAGATCTCGGTCCTGCGGTACTGGGCCTTCAGATCGGCGGCGTAGCGGGCCTCGAACCGTTCGTCGTCGGGATGGACCTCGGTGATGTCCTCGAAGGCGCGGGCGGGCCAGCCGAACTCGTCCTGGGCCGCCCGCATCGCGGCCTCGACCGGCACCGCCTCGATCCGGAGGTGATGACGGTCCCGGGGCACCTGCGTGACCACGCCGAGCAGCACCGCTCCGGCGAGGACGGGGGCACCGGACAGTCCGGCCAGCGGGGACCGGTCCCGCGCGGGGCCCGGCTCGGCGGCGGCGGACTGGTCGAGCTGGCAGACCAGCAGGTCCCGGACACGCCCGGCCATCGGCAGCAGGCTCACGGTGTACTGGTCGTACTCCAGTTCGTCGCCGTGGGCGCCGTACCGCTGGTTCTCGGGGAAGCCGACGATCTGGCAGTGCGGGACGGGGGACGTGGTGGCGATCCTGCCGTACCGGATCGCGCCGAGCGGGGCGGCGCGTTCGGCGCCGATCACCGCGCGGTCGGCGGCCAGCAGGGCGACGTCGAGGTCCGCGGACGCCCACGCCACCCGGCAGGGCACGGGGTCGGCGTAGGCGGGGTGGAGCACCTGTACGGCGTCCCGGCCCTCCACGACATGTGCGGCGGTCAGCACGACATACCCGTCGAGGAGTACGCCGCTGCCCTGGCCGGCGCCCTGGACCACGACGACCCGGTCGAGCGCGGACTCGCCGGAGCCCATGGTCACCGCGCCCCGCCGCCGGTCCCGTCGGCTCCGTCGCCGCTTCCGTCGTGCCGTCCGCCCGGCCGGTGCGCGCCGAACCCCGCGGTGCTCCCGTGGTCGTCGTTGCGCACCTTCCAGGGGCGCCCGGTGCGGGCGTCGAGGGCGCGGAGGGTGACCGCGACCCGGTGGGTGCGGCTGGTGCCCACGCCGGCGTCGGCACCGGCGTCCACGACCCACGCCTTGACCTTGAGCCCGCCCCTGGCCTCCTTGCGGAGTTCGACGGCGAACTCCAGCTCGATGTCCCCGACCTCGAAGGTCACGTCCTGCCCGGTCGCGCGTCCGGCGGCGGTGATCAGTTCGTCGCGTACGGCCGCGACGGCGTCGGCCAACTCGATCCGGTCGTCGGTCATATGAGGCCCCCTCAGGTGTCGCGCACGAGGGTCTCACAGCCGGAAGGAACACCGCCGGGCCGCACGGGAACGGTCCCGGAACACCCCTGGGAAACGCCCCCAGGAATCCATCGGACCCCACCCCCGGAAATGATTCCCGCCCCGCAGGCACCCCCCCAATCCCCCTCCGACCCCCCTTCGATCCACTGAGAACTCCTGAGAATACGAATCGAATTCTAAGATTTAAATGAGAGCAGTAATCCCTCATCTTCTGCCCGGTATCCCGGCACGTAAACACTAAGATTTCGCGAACTTCAAGAGGGCGATCCAGACCCCGTCCACGGGGGTTACATGATTGTGATGCGTTCCACAATCCACACCTTTTATCACGATTTATTCATGCCAAATCCCCACAATCACTCAGCCGACTCGCGCACGCCCACCCGCCCGCGCGATAACACAGGACCGCTCCGCCCCCAAGCGCCGTCGGCCATGAAATTTCAAATTTACCTCGCTAAATTCAATTCGCATGACTGTCGCACAAGCAGACCTGCAGATCGACCGTCCGTCGGTGGCCGACGGGGCGGCACTGTGGCGACTCGCCAAGGAATCCGGGAATCTCGACCTGAACTCGTCGTACGCCTATCTGCTGTGGTGCCGTGACTTCGCGGCGACCACGGCCGTGGCCCGTACCGGGGACGGCACACCCGTCGGGTTCGTGACCGGGTACCTCAGGCCGGACCGGCCGGGCACGCTGCTGGTGTGGCAGGTGGCGGTGGACGCCGCGTACCGGGGGCGGGGGCTCGCCGCGCGACTGCTGGACGCACTCACCGCGCGGATCGCCGCCGGGCATCCGCTGACCCATGTCGAGACCACCGTCACCCCCGGCAACACCGCCTCCGAGCGGCTGTTCGCCTCCTACGCCGACCGGCACGGCGCCCCGGTCGAACGCGAGGTGCTGTTCGACACGGGGCTGTTCCCGGACGGCCCGCACGCCCCCGAGGTCCTTCACCGCATCGGCCCGCTGACCACCCGGCCGCATCGAGGCCCTTCGCACTGAGGAGCGATTCACCGTGACCATCACCCAGCCCGATCTGAGCATCTTCGAGACGCTGGAGTCCGAGGTGCGCAGCTACTGCCGCGGGTGGCCCACCGTGTTCGACCGTGCGCGGGGCAGCCTGATGTACGACGAGGACGGCCACCGGTATCTGGACTTCTTCGCCGGTGCCGGGTCACTCAACTACGGCCACAACAACCCCGTGCTCAAACGCGCGCTCATCGACTATCTGACGCGCGACGGCGTGACCCACGGCCTCGACATGTCGACCACGGCGAAACGCTCGTTCCTGTGCGCTTTCCAGGACCTGGTGCTGCGTCCGCGCGATCTGCCGTACAAGGTGATGTTCCCAGGCCCCACCGGCACCAACGCCGTGGAGTCCGCGCTGAAACTGGCGCGGAAGGTCAAGGGCCGCGAGGCGATCGTGTCCTTCACCAACGCGTTCCACGGAATGTCGCTCGGTTCGCTCGCCGTGACCGGCAACGCGTTCAAACGCGCCGGGGCCGGTATCCCCCTGGTGCACGGCACGCCCATGCCGTTCGACCACTATCTCGACGGCCGGGTGCCGGACTTCCTCTGGTTCGAACGGCTCCTCGAAGACCAGGGCTCCGGACTCAACCAGCCCGCCGCGGTCATCGTGGAGACCGTGCAGGGCGAAGGCGGCATCAATGTGGCCCGTCCGGAGTGGCTGCGCTCGCTGGCGGCGCTGTGCGAGCGGCGCGACATGCTGCTGATCGTCGACGACATCCAGATGGGCTGCGGCCGGACCGGCGCGTTCTTCTCGTTCGAGGAGGCCGGGATCACCCCGGACATCGTGACCGTGTCCAAGTCGATCAGCGGCTACGGGCTGCCCATGTCGCTGTGCCTGTTCAAGCCGGAGCTGGACGTCTGGGAGCCGGGCGAGCACAACGGCACCTTCCGCGGCAACAACCCCGCGTTCGTGACCGCCACGGCCGCCCTGGAGACGTACTGGGCCGACGGCTCGGCCATGGAGAAGCAGACCCGTGAGCGCGGCGAACAGATCGAACGCGCACTGATCTCCCTCACCGAGGAGAACCTCGCCGACATCAAGGAGTACCGCGGGCGCGGGCTGGTGTGGGGCGTGGAGTTCCACGACAAGGAGCGGGCTGGGAGGATCGCCCGCCGCGCGTTCGAACTCGGGCTGCTGATCGAGACGTCCGGCCCCGAGGGCGAGGTCGTCAAGCTGCTCCCCGCGCTCACCATCACCCCGCAGGAGCTGGACGAGGGCCTGAGGACACTGTCCCGCGCGGTACGCGAGACCACCTGATCGTTCTGGTTCACCTGATCGGATCGGATCTGATCTATCTGGTCTATCTGATCCGTCCGGTCAGTCCGGTCAGTCCGGTCAAGAGACTTGATCCATCCGACCGTCCGGTCCACCTGGTCCATCCGATCCATCTCATCCGTCCGTCCCGTCCGTCCCGTCCAAGGAGGCATCGCACCACCGTGATCGTCCGATCGTTCAAGGAGATCGAAGGCACAGACCGGCATGTGAGGGCCGCGTCCGGCACCTGGGAGAGCAAGCGCATCGTGCTCGCCAAGGAGCGCGTCGGCTTCTCGCTGCACGAGACGATCCTCTACGCCGGCACCGAGACGTCGATGTGGTACGCGAACCACATCGAGGCCGTGGTCTGCGTCGAGGGCGCGGCCGAGCTGACCGACCACGAGTCCGGGCTGACCCACACGATCACGCCCGGCACCATGTACCTCCTCGACGGCCACGAGCGGCACACGCTCAAGGTCAAGGAGGACTTCCGCTGCATCTGTGTGTTCAACCCGCCGGTCACCGGCCGGGAGGACCACGACGAGAACGGCGTCTATCCGCTGCTCACGGAACCCGAACCCGAGGAGGTGTGACCGCCATGACCACGATCACCGATCTGTACCCCAGCCGCGGCGCCACCGAGGTGACCGTCCCCCGCAAGGACCCGGTCGTCTGGGGCGCCCCGGGCACCCCGGGTCCGATCGCGGCGGCCGAGCTGCGCGGCTACGAACAGGACGGCTTCCTCGCGATCGATCAACTGATCAGCGACGACGAGGTGGCCGTGTACCGGCGCGAACTGGAACGGCTCATCGCGGACCCGGCGATCAGGACCGATGAGCGTTCGATCATCGAGCCGCGCTCGCAGGAGATCCGCTCGGTCTTCGAAGTGCACAAGATCAGTGAGGTGTTCGCCCGGCTCGTCCGGGACGAGCGGGTCGTCGGACGGGCCCGGCAGATCCTCGGCTCGGACGTGTACGTCCACCAGTCCCGGATCAACGTCAAGCCAGGTTTCGGCGCGAGCGGCTTCTACTGGCACTCCGACTTCGAGACCTGGCACGCCGAGGACGGTCTCCCGCACATGCGGGCGGTGTCCGTGTCGATCGCGCTGACCGAGAACCATGACACCAACGGCGGGCTCATGATCATGCCGGGCTCGCACCGCACGTTCCTCGGCTGTGCGGGCGCCACGCCGAAGGACAACTACAAGAAGTCGCTCCAGATGCAGGACGCCGGGACCCCCTCGGACGGGGCGCTCACCACCATGGCGGGCGAGTACGGCATCCGGCTGTTCACCGGCCGGGCGGGCTCGGCGACCTGGTTCGACTGCAACTGCATGCACGGCTCGGGCGACAACATCACCCCGTTCCCGCGCAGCAATGTGTTCCTCGTCTTCAACAGCGTGGACAACGCGGCGGTGGAGCCGTTCGCGGCGCCTGTGCGGCGTCCGGAGTTCATCGGGGCGCGGGACTTCACCCCGGTGCGCTGAGCCGGAGCCCTGACCCGGAGCCCTGGTCCGGCGCCCTTGCCCGTGCCCTGCCGGCGCCGCGCCTGTGGGTGGGCCCGCCGTCCCGATCGGGGCGGCGGGCCCGCCGTCGTGTTCCGGGGCGACACGCCCCGGGCGGGCTCACCCCGACAGCGCGTCGAGCAGGCGGTCCACGTCGTCGGGCGTGTTGTAGAGGTGGAACGCGGCACGCAGGTTGCCCGCCCGGTCGGAGACCTCGATGCCCGCCGCGCTCAGCCTCGTCTGGTGCCCGCCGAGGCCGGGCACGGACACGATCGCAGAGCCGGGCGCCGGGACCGGCACATGGCCCAGGTCGCGCAGACCCGCGCGGAAGCGGTCGGCGAGGGCGACGTCATGGGCGTGCACGGCGGCGACACCGAGTTCCTCGACGAGGTCCAGGGAGGCCCGGAGCGCGGCATGGGTGAACAGGGCGGGGCTGATGTCGAAGCGGCGCGCGGAACGGGCGAGCTGCTCCACGGGGCCGTAGCAGCTGTCCCAGGGGGCCTCCCCGGCGACCCACCCGGCGAGCAGCGGCGTCAGCTCGCCGAGGTCCTCCGGCACCACGAAGAACGCGGCCCCGTGCGGACCGAGCACCCATTTGAAGCCGACGGCGGCCAGGAAGTCGTAGGTGTCCGCGTCGACCGGGAGCCAGCCGAGGGACTGGGAGGCGTCGAGATACACGCGGGCGCCCACCGCGCGGGCCGCCTCCCGGACCGCGGTCAGGTCGGCGAGCCGCCCGTCCGCGGACTGGACGACGCTGACCGCGACGAGCGCGGTCTCCGCCCGGACGGATTCGGCGAGCCGCTCCAGAGGCACGGACCGGACCTTGAGATCGCCGCGCATGTGGAACGGGTTCACCAGGGAGGCGAAGTCGGCCTCGGCGGTGAGCACCTCGGCCCCGGCGGGCAGCGCGGCGGCGATCAGCGCGCCGAACTCCGCGACGGACGCCCCGGCGGCGACCCGCGCGGCGGGCACCCCGGCCAGCCGGGCGACACTCGCCCGCACAGCCTCCACGTCCTCGTAGAGCGGGCCCAGGGGAACGCCTTCGGCCCGCATCCGTACGGCCCGCTCCAGGGCGGCGACGGTACGGGCCGGGAGCAGGCCGTTGCTCGCGGTGTTCAGGTAGGTGTTCTTCGGGGTGAACTCGGCATGGACGAGGCTCTCGAAGGTCTCCATGGCACCACTGTGCGGGCACCGTATGTCGAAGTCCATCACGCGATTCTGGGGGGATCGCCTTAGGAACGCTTATGGATGAGTCCCGGCCTGCGGTTTCCGATCTGCGGGTTCCGATCCCCGGGCTCCGGTCCGAGCGTTTCTGGTGTGACCGTTCCGATCTGATCGTTCCGGTCTGATCGCTCTGGGCTGATCGTTCCGTGAACGAACGCTCAGGGGCGGGACGGAACCGCGCAATTGTCGGGACCGCAGGTGTCGCCGCCGTCGCCGTCCTGGTCGAGCAATTGCAGCGGGGAGCGTTCGCCCCACGCCTCGGACAGCGCGCGGGTGAACACCTCGGCGGGCTGGGCGCCCGACACGCCGTACTTGCGGTCCAGGACGAAGAAGGGGACCCCGTTCGCGCCGAGCTGGGCGGCCTCGCGTTCGTCGGCGCGCACGTCGTCGGCGTAGGCGGTGGGGTCGGCGAGCACCGCGCGCACCTCCTCCGGGTCCAGTCCGGCGGTGGTGGCGATCTCGACCAGGCGTTCCCCGTCGTCGAAGACGGACCGCTCCTCGGCGAAGTTGGCCTCGTACAGGAGCTGGATCAGCTCGCCCTGGCGGCCGTGCTCCTTGGCGAGGTGCAGCAGCCGGTGCATGTCGAAGGTGCTGCCGTGGTCCCGGCCCCGGGAGCGGTAGGCGAGGCCCTCGGCGGCGGCCTGCGTGCCGAGATTGTCCTCACCGGCCTGGGCCTGCGCCTCGCTCATGCCGTACTTCTTGGTGAGCATGGTGATCACGGGCTGGATGTCGCCCTTGGCCCGGCCGGGGTCCAGTTCGAACGACCGGTGCACCACTTCCACCTGGTCGCGGTGCGGGAAGGCCGCGAGCGCCTTCTCGAAGCGGGCCTTGCCCACGTAGCACCAGGGGCAGGCGATGTCGCTCCAGATCTCGACGCGCATGGGTCTCGATTCTCTCCCGATAGGCGGCTGGGGCGGTGGAGGCACCCTCCACCGTGATCGGTGAACGTTCAATCGATCGGTTTCATTCCGATCGATCGGTTGCGATCCGACCGGCCATAGAGCCGCCGATCGACCAGCGCACCTCCGACCGACCGATGCACCCCCGACCAATTGGTGCACCTCTGATCGATCGACGCACCTTCGATCAGCAGATGCGCGTTCGATCAATCGATGTGCCTTCGGCCGGCGCCCCCGGTCAGCTGCCGTCCCGCAGATCGCTCGGCCACACGGCCCGGAACTCCAGATGGTCGTACGTCACGACACACCCCTCCCCCATCGGCGACTGGGTCATGAAGCCGACCAGCGCGGCGCCGGTCTCCTCGGTGTCGCCCAGCGTGAACAGCCGGACGAAGGTCCAGTGCTCGCCGTCGCGGGAGGCGTGGAAGGCGAAGGAACGGCCGGTCCGGCTCACCCGGAGCCAGACGGAGCTGCCCTCCACGGTGAAGGAGTTCGCGTCGTCGGAGTGGCCACGGGTGACGACCGTGCACACGGTGGGCACGTCCGGCGAGTACTCCAGGCAGAGTTTCGCCCAGGCCCGCTCGCCGACCTGCACGTACAGCACTCCGGCGTCGAAGGTGGCGGCGAAACCGACCGTGACGCGGGCGATCAGCTGGAAGTCGCCGACGGGCGCGCCGAGCAGTCGGGGCGCGTCGGCGGCCGGTTCCAGGGACTCGCCGGTGGGCGGTACGAACCGGTCCTGCCGGGCGCCCGCCCATCCGGTGAGGACGCCGTCCTCGTACGACCAGTGACCGTCGGGGCCGTAGGTGCGCAGGGCGAACGGCAGTTCGGGGAGTTCCAGTTCCATGGCGGGATTCTTCCAGGCCGTGCGCGCCCGCTCACGCCGGGGCGCCGCCCCTGGTCCTCCGCCCGCTCCCTCGGGCTCCCCGGCGGAGGCCGCCCCGCGCGGACCGGCCCCCGGGTCAGCGCTCCAGCGTGCCGTTGAAGCGGCGGGGCAGTCCGAGCGGGTTGTCGTCGCGCAGTTCGGCGGGGAGCAGGGCCGCGGGGGCGTTCTGGTACACGACCGGGCGCAGCCAGCGCTCGATGGCCGTGCCGCCGACGGACGTGGAGGTGGAGGTGGTCGCCGGGTAGGGCCCGCCGTGATGCTGGGCGGACGCGACGGCGACGCCGGTCGGCCAGCCGTTGACGAGCACGCGCCCGGCCAGCGGGGTCAGCTCGGCGAGGATGGACGCGCCGAGCCCTTCCCCGGCGGCCTCCGCCCCGGAGAGCTGGACGGTCGCGGTCAGGTTGCCCGGCAGCCGGGACAGGACGGCCTTGACCTCGCTGTCGTCGGTGTAGCGGGCCACGACGGTGACCGGCCCGAAGCACTCCTCCAGGAGCAGGTCGTGGTCGCCGGCGGTGCTCAGCCGGGCCGCGGGGACGGTGAGGAATCCGGCGCCGACGGTGTGCTCGCCGCCCGCGCCCGGCGTCACCGGCGACTCCACGTCGTCCAGCTTGGCGCGCTCGGCGACCCCGGCGACGAAGTTGTCACGCATCCGGTGGTCGAGCAGGACCCCGGCCTCCACCTTGCTGACCGCGTCCATGAGCGAACCGATCAAACGATCACCGGATGTGCTCGTAGGAACAAGGACCAGTCCCGGCTTCACACAGAACTGGCCGACGCCCAGGGTCATCGATCCGGCGAGTCCCTCACCGATCTCCTCGGCCCGCTCGGCGGCGGCGGCCTCGGTGACCACGACCGGGTTGAGCGATCCCAGTTCGCCGTGGAAGGGGATCGGCACCGGCCGCGCGGCGGCGGCGTCGAACAGGGCCCGTCCGCCGCGCACGGAGCCGGTGAAACCGGCGGCGGCGACCAGCGGGTGCTTGATCAGTTCGACCCCGGCAGCGAAGCCGTGCACCAGGCCTAGCACGTCCTCGGGGATGCCGTGCTCGGCGGCGGCCGTACGCAGCACCTTGGCGACGAGTTCGGACAGGGCCGGGTGGTCGGGGTGGGCCTTGACCACGACGGGGCAGCCCGCGGCGAGGGCGCTGGCGGTGTCGCCGCCGGGGACGGAGAAGGCGAAGGGGAAGTTGGAGGCGGAGTAGACGGCGACCACGCCGAGCGGCACCTTGTGGCGGCGCAGATCGGGCACGGGCGGGGTGGCGGTGGCGTCGGGGTGGTCGATCACGACGTCCAGGAAGGCGCCTTCGTCGACGATCCCGGCGAAGGCGCGCAACTGGTGGCACGTGCGGGCGAGTTCGCCGGTGAGCCGGACCGGTCCGAGGGCGGTCTCGGCGTCGGCGGCCTCCACCAGGGCGGCCCGCGCGGCTTCCAGGCGGTCGGCGGCGGTGCGCAGGAAGGCCGCGCGGACGGTCCGGTCGGCGAGCGTGTCCCGGGCGGCGTACGCGGCCCGTACGGCGGTGTCCACCTCCGCGGGGGTCGCCTCCACGGCGACCTGTTCCCGCTGCTTCCCGGTACGGGGGTCGACGCTCCAGACTGGTGCTGCTGCCACCGCGGGTCCCTTCACATGTAGTGCCGCACGTAGTTCCGAGACATGGTGCTGAAACGTAGTGCCTGAACGTCGTGCATAGGTGTCGTGCAGAGGTGTCCCGCAGAGGTGCCGCGTATCGACGCGGTGCTGCGAGGTGGTGCCGAAACGTGGTGCCGGACCGCGAATATGCCGCACTATGTACGGCATCTCCCGGCATCCCGCAGAGCCTGTTCGATATACTGAACGCTGTCTCTGATGATGAACTTCACCCGCTCGGAGACTATTTCCCGGCGAACGAAGGGGTCAAGGGCGATGTCGGCAGGCGATACGGGCGGTGGGGCACAGGTCAAGTCCGCGGTGCGGACGGTGGAGCTGCTGGAGTACTTCGCCGGGCGCCCCGGTATGCACTCCCTGGCGGCGGTCCAGGAGGCCGTCGGCTATCCCAAGTCCAGCCTCTACATGTTGCTGCGCACCCTCGTCGAGCTGGGCTGGGTCGAGACGGACGCCACGGGCACGCGCTACGGCATCGGGGTGCGCGCCCTGCTGGTGGGCACGTCGTACATCGACGGCGACGAGGTGGTCGCGGTCGCCCGCCCGACCCTCGACCGGCTCTCCGACGACACCACCGAGACCATCCACCTGGCCCGGCTGGACGGCACCAATGTGGTCTATCTGGCCACCCGCCAGTCGCAGCACTACCTGCGCCCCTTCACCCGCGTCGGCCGCAGGCTGCCCGCCCACTCCACCTCCCTCGGCAAGGCCCTGCTGAGCACCTGCACGGACGAACAAGTGCGCAAGCTGCTGCCCGAAACGCTCCCCGCGCTGACCGAACACACGATCACAGACCGCGAGAAACTGATCGAGGAACTGCACCAGGTGCGCGAGCAGGGCTACGCGGTCGACCGCGAGGAGAACACCCTGGGCCTGCGGTGTTTCGGTGTGGCGATCCCCTACCGCACACCCGCGCGGGACGCGATCAGCTGCTCCATCCCGGTGGCGCGGCTCACCCCGGCGCATGAGCAGATGGTCAAGGACGCGCTGTTCGACGCGCGCGACCGGCTGACCCTGGCAACACGGAGGCTGTGACGGTGGAACATACGGAACGCGTGGAAACAGCGGGAGCGACCGGCCCCTCGTGGCCGACAGACGCCCCGGACCGGGACCAGGAGGCGCCCTGGCTGCGCCCCGCACCTGCCGCCGAGGTCGCCCTGCGCCCGGTCCACGACAGCGACCTGCCGGTGTTCTTCCGGCAGACGAACGATCCCGAGTCGCTGCACATGGCCGCCTTCACGGCCGAGGACCCGGCCGACCGGGACGCCTTCGAGGCCCACTGGCGGCGCATCCGCGCGACACCCGGCGTGGTGAACCGGACGGTTCTGGTGGACGGTGACGTGGTGGGCAGCGCGGCGGTGTACGGCGATCCGGGCGAGCGCGAGGTGACGTACTGGATCGACCGGGCGTACTGGGGGCAGGGCGTCGCGACGGCCGCGCTGCGGCTGCTGCTGGCCGAGGTGACGGAGCGCCCGCTGCAAGCCCGCGCGGCGGCGGACAACGCGGGGTCGCTGCGAGTGCTGGCCAAGTGCGGTTTCCGGGTCACCGGGCGGGAGCGCGGGTTCGCGCAGGCACGGAGCGAGGAGATCGCCGAGGTCGTGCTGACCCTGGACGGCGACGGGGCTGTACGGGCCGTACCGCCCTTGAGCACGAACTGATCATTCGCTCAACACTCGCTCATCCGAACAGGTCCGCTCCCGACCGCACGGCCCGCTGCGACGGTCTTGGTCACCTTGGTCGTCCTGATCGCCCTGGTCGTCGTTCTGATCATCCGAGCAGCGCGACTCTGTTCGGATGAGCGTTCCATGAGAAAGCCATACGGAAGGGAACGTTCAGGTCCGCTCCGATCGTCTGAAGGAGCGGGATGAACAAGACGATCAGGCGAGCCTCCGTCTTCTCACTGCTCCTGGTGCTCGCCCTGCTGGTCAGGGCGACATGGGTGCAGTTCTACGACGGACAGGCCCTCGCGGACGGCAAGGACAACCGGCGGAACGCGATCGAGCTGTACAGCGCCCCGCTCGGCAACATCATCGTGGCCGGCGAGGCGATCACCGGCTCGGCCAGAACCACCGGCGGCGACCTGGCGTACAAGCGCACGTATGTGGACGGCCCGCTGTACGCGGCGGTCACGGGCTTCAGCTCCCAGGTCTACGGCGCCACCCAACTGGAGGGCATCTACCAGGACGTGCTGGACGGCACGGACACCCGGCTGAAGAACGTGATGGACACGGTCACCGGCAAGCGCGCCGACCCGGGCGACGTGGTCACCACGATCGACCCGGCCGTGCAGAAGGCGGCGTACGACGCGCTGGGCGACAAGCGGGGCGCCGCCGTGGTGATCGACCCGGCCAGCGGGAAGATCCTCGCGGTGGTCTCGACGCCGTCGTACGACCCCGACGAGATCACCACCGGCAACACGGACGTCTGGCAGCAGCTCACCGGGGCCGAGGACAAGCCGATGACCAACCGCGCGCTGCGCCAGCCGCTGCCGCCCGGTTCCACGTTCAAGCTGGTGGTCGCGGCGGCGGCGCTGGAGGACGGCCTGTACGCGTCGGTGGACGAGCGCACGGACAGCCCCGACCCGTACGACCTGCCGCTGTCCAGCGACGACCTCACCAACGAGAACAAGTCGGCGCCCTGTGAGAACGCCACGATCCGGGTCGCGCTCCAGTACTCCTGCAACAACGTCTTCGGCAAGATGGCCGTCGACCTGGGGCAGGACAAGGTGCGGGACATGGCGGAGAAGTTCGGTTTCAACGACGCCGAACAGGACGTGCCGGTGCGGGCGTACGAGAGCGTGTACCCCGCGGACATGGACGAGCCGCAGACCGCGCTGAGCGGGATCGGCCAGTTCGAGGTGACCGCCACGCCGCTCCAGATCGCGATGGTGTCGGCGGCCATCGCCAACGGCGGTGAGCTGGTCTCGCCGCACATGGTGTCCCAGATCACCGACAGCAACGGCGACACGCTGGAGAACTACGACGACAACACGTCCACGGAGCGGATCGTCAGCACCTCCACCGCCGAGCAGCTGCAATCAGCCATGCAGACCGTGGTCCAGGACGGCACCGGTTCGAACGCGCAGATCTCCGGCGCGACGGTCGGCGGCAAGACCGGTACGGCGCAGCACGGCGAGAACAACAGCCAGACGCCGTACGCCTGGTTCACGTCGTACGCCAAGTCCGACACCAACGGCAAGGAAGTGGCCGTGGCCGTGGTGGTGGAGCAGTCGGACGCGGCCCGCTCCGAGGTGAGCGGCAACGGGCTGGCGGCGCCGGTGGCCAAGGCGGCGATGGAGGCCGCCCTCGCGGACTGATCCGGTCGCGACGCGCCTGTGCGGGACATATGAGCGGCCCTCGCAGGCGCATCGCGGCGTGTCGCGGCGTGTCGGCCACCGCACGCCCCGCCCGCCGGGGGAGCTGTCCAGGGCCGCGTGGCCGTGTCAGGGCTTCCAGTGGGGGTCACGGCCGCTGAGGCCGACCGCGCGGGCCAGCAGCGGTGCGTCGTCGGGCACCGTGACGACCGGTCCGAAGAGGCCGTTGCCCCGGCCGGGGTCATCGGCGGCGGCGAGCAGGAACGTGTGGGCGGCCTCCAAGGCGGCCGGGTCGGGTGCGTAGGGCTGGCCGGTGGCGCGGGCCAGGTCCCAGGCGTGGATGACCAGTTCGTCGGCCGCGACCGCCGCCGCGACCTGGGCGGGCAGATCGACGCCGCCCGCGCGGGTCATGCCGGTCCAGGCGTCGGGGTCGCGCCAGGCGTCGGCGAGTCCGCCGAGGGCGGCGGGCAGGTCGTCGCGCCAGCCGGGGGCGATGTCCGGCCGGTGGTCGCCGGGGCTGGTGTCGGTCGTCTCGCCCAGTTGCTTGCGCCCGGCGTCCCGGAAGGCGACGGAGAGTCCGGCGAGGTGCCCCAGGAGATGGCGTACGGCCAGGTCGGGACAGGGTGTGGGGTCGGCGAGCTGTTCGTCGCGGACACCGGCCGCCAGCCGGGCCACGATCGTGGACTGCGGGCCGAAGTCGAACGCGGGGTCGGTCATGACGGGCCTCCTGGACGGACGGGCGGGGGCGTTCTTGGTGATGCCGGGTGCGTGCACTTCCCGTGTCCACGGGTCGCGATTCCCGTGCCGATGAGCGGGCACGGCGCCCCATGACACCGGATGGCGCCGGATGACGCCGAGTGGGCACGCCTCTCAAGAGGGGGACCGTCCCGACGGCCGAAACTCATCGCCCACTCCGCCAGTGCCCGTCGTGGCGCGGGTTCGCGTCGACCCCGGCCTGTGCCTCCTCGCCCCCCTATGCGATGCCCGTCGGCCGTCTCGGGCGCCTCATGTGCGGCCGTTCCCCCGCGCCGCGCGGACGCCGCTCCTAGGGCATCCGCCCGATCCCGGCGGCGCCGCCTTAGCCCCACCATGACCAGGCATGACGACGACATGGACGGGCGCACGGCTGCTCCGGGACCGCCGGGCGCGCCGCTATCTGGGCGCGGTGCTGGTGAACGGTTTCGGCACGAACGCGCTGTGGCTGGCGGCCGGGGTGTGGGTGAAGGACCTGACCGGTTCGGACGCCCTGGCGGCGCTGTGCCTGCTGGCGATGTGGGCGCCGGTGGTCGCCGGGCCGCTGCTGGGTCCGCTCGCCGACCGGGTGCGCCGCAAGCCCCTGCTCGTCGGGCTGAACCTGGCCATGGCCGTGCTGCTGCCGGTCCTGGTGACCGTCGACTCCCCGGACGGGGTGTGGCTGATCCTCGCGGTCCTGCTGGCGTACGGGACGACGGCGGTGCTCAGCGACGCGGCCGAGGCGGCGCTGATGCCCTCGGTGATCCCGGAGGAGCTGCTCGGCGACTTCAACGGGCTGCGTATGACCGCCACCGAGGGCATGAAGCTGACGGCGCCGCTCGTGGGCGCGGGCCTGTACACCGCGTACGGCGGCGCGGCCGTGGCCGTGCTGGACGCGGTGACATGTGTGCTGGCGGCCGTCCTGATCGCCGGTGTGCGGGTGCGGGAGGCGGCCCCTGAGCGGCCCGTGGAGGGCTGGTGGGCGCGGACGGCCGGGGGCGGGCGGGAGCTGTGGGCGCGTCCGGCGCTGCGCCCGCTGGTGCTGGCCGGTGGCGCGACGATGCTGTGCGCGGGCGTGAACGGGGCACTGGTGTACGCCGTCGTGGCGGGCCTGGGCCGCTCCCCCGCGTACGCGGGGCTGCTGGCGGCCGTGCAGGGGGCGGGGTCGGTGCTGGCCGGGGTGGCGGCGGGACCGGCGCTGCGGCGGCTGGGGGCGCGGCGTTTCGCGGCGGCGGGCATCGCGCTGACGGGCGGGGCGGTGCTGCTGCGGGCGGTGCCGTACGACGCGGCGGCGCTGGTGTCGGGCGTGGCGGTCGGGGCGGGGCTGCCCTGTGTGCTGATCGCCGCGCTCACGGCGGTGCAGCGGGCGGTGCCGGACGCCGTGCTGGGCCGGGCGTCCGCCACCGCGAGCACCATGATGTTCGCGCCGAACGTGATCGGTCTGGGCGTGGGCGCCGCCCTGGTCGGCGCGGTGCCGTACGCGCCGCTGCTGCTGCTCGTCGGTCCGGTGCTGCTACTGACGGCCCTTCAGCTGGAGCGCAGCGCCGCGCGGACGGCCGCCAGATCGGCGTCGGACGCCAGTCCGACGTGATAGAGGCGCAGTCCGGTCGCGCCCAGTACCCGCGCGCGTGCCGCGTCCCGGGCGAGGGTGGCGGGGCTGCCGCCCATGCCGGACACCACGGTGAGGTTGGCGGCGAGCACCTGGCCCGCGCGGGCGTGCCGCGCGAACGGAACCAGCGCCCCGGCGCCGCCCGTGCAGGGCACGACCACGCCGTCGGCGACGGACAGGATGTGCGCGGGGTCGACTCCGGCGTTGGCGCCGCAGTGGTAGGACACCGGGTCGGCGTGCAGGAGGACCTGGAAGCCGTCGGGCGCCGCCGCGCGGACGGCCGTGACGACGGACTCCTGGAGGCTGCGGGCGGTGCGGTCGCGCCAGGCGCGCGTGGCGTCGGCGGTGGTGCGCCCGAGGAGCTTCCCGACCCCGTTCCAGGCCCCGTCGGAGGGGCCGCCGCGCCAGACCGGTTCCAAGGCGGTGCGTACGGCCCGCGCGAGCCGGTCGGGGTCGAGGCCCTGCTCGCCGTAGCCCGTGCGGCAGTCGGGGCAGAAGCAGAGCGACATCAGGTACTGCCCGGCGTCGCCCAGGGCGACGCCGGCGGTCTTGTCGTGGGCGTGCAGATGGGCCAGGCCGTACCAGCCGAGGGACTCCAGTTCGGTGCCGTGCGCCCCGGGCCGCACGGCCGCCTCGGCGGCGAGGGCGACGAGGTAGGCGCGGGTGGCGGGCTGGGCGATACAGGGCGCCCAGGGGTAGCGGTCGCCGTAGGCGTTCACGACGGAGGTGTCCGGGTGTTCGGCGCCGAGCGCGGAGTCGTGCGCGAGGACGACCCAGGTGTGCACCTCCAGACCGGCCGCGGTGAGCGCGGCGGAGGCTTCGCCGAAGGCGTCGCCCGGCGCCCAGTCGCCCGCCGCGCGGGGGCGCGGTGCGCGGCCCGCCCAGTGGTCGCCGGGCGGGTAGAGCACGGCACTGTGCCCGGCGGTGACCACGCGGTGCCGGGGGTGGCGGGGGGTCAGGGCGCGGGTGGAGTGGTAGGCGGCGGCCAGGGTGGCGCTCCGGACACCGAGGTCGGCCACGGCTGCGGCGGCGCGCGGGTCGCCGTTGATGTCCCAGGGGTACACGAACGCGGACGCCTCCAAAGGAGCGGCCTCCGCCACGGGGGCCGTATGCGCGGTGCTCACGCGTTCTCCTCCAGGAGCGCGTGGCCGCGCTCGATGAGCCGGACGAGTTGCTTGAGGTGGTCCTCGGTGGGTTCGTGCAGCGGCGGGCGGACCTCGCCGACGTCCAGACCGCGCAGCCGGACGCCCGCCTTGACCAAGGAGACGGCGTAGCCCCGGCCCTGGGCGCGGAGTTCGACGAACGGCTTGTAGAAGCCGTCCAGGAGGCGCTCGGCCGTGTCGCGGTCGCCGGTGGCCGCGGCGTGGAAGAAGGCGAGGGCGATCTCGGGGGCGAAGCAGAAGACGGCGGACGAGTACAGGTCGATGCCGATGCCGCCGTAGGCGAGCTGGGTCTGTTCGGCGGTGGGCAGTCCGTTGAAGTACAGGAAGTCCGCGAGCCCTTCGAGGCGTACGGCGCTGACCACGCGCTGCATGAGGTCGAGGTCGCCGAGTCCGTCCTTGAAGCCGATGATCCCGTCGGTGCGGGCGAGCGCGACGACCGTCTCGGGCGTGAATACGGCGTTGTCGCGCTGGTAGACGATGACGGGCAGGTCGGTGGCGGCGGCGATGTCGCGGTAGTGCCGCAGCAGTCCGTCCTGCCCGGCGACGACGAGATAGGGCGGCATGGCGAGCAGTCCGTCCGCGCCCGCGTCGGCGGCGAGCCGGGCGTAGCGCGCGGCGAGGGCGGTGCCGTAGCCCGCGCCCGCGACGACGGGGACGCGCCCGGCGGTCTCCTCGGCGGCGGCCTGGACGCAGCGCGCGAACTCCTCGGGGGTGAGCGCGTGGAACTCGCCGGTGCCGCAGCAGGCGAAGACCGCGGCGGCCCCGGCCTCGACTCCGCCGCGCACATGGGCGCGGTAGACGTCGAGGTCGACCTGTCCGTCCGGTCCGTAGGCCGTGACGGGGAAGAACAGCGGCCCGCTGGGGGCACGGAGGCGGTCGGCGAGGGGCGCTGTCGTCACGGGCTCTCCCTAGTCCATATTCATGATCTGCGTCCATGTTTCTGAACTCACTCACGCTAAGACGGCACCATGGGGGCGGTCAAGCGCGTCAACCCCGGACACACCAGCGGATTCCCCAGCCGGGCCGGGTACTTGACGAGTCCCCGCACCCCTCCTTAGCGTGTCCACGAATGTGAATCACGTCTACACATGCGGCTCCCCTGAACGGTCTTGACCGGTCAGGAACAGGGAATCGCCGCCACCGGCCAGCCGAGGAGACCGAGGATGCCCACGCCCCGCACCGTTCTGCTCACCGGCGCCGCCGGGGGACTCGGCACCCTGATGCGCGAACTGCTCCCCGCGTACGGCTACACGCTCCGCCTGTTCGACGTCCGGCCGGTCGAGGGCGCCCCGGAGGCGATCACCGCCGATCTGAACGACAAGGCGGCTCTGCGCGAGGCGGTGCGCGGTGTCGACGCGGTCCTGCACCTGGCCGGGATCTCCCTGGAGGCCCCGTTCGAGAAGATCCTCAGATCGAACATCGAGGGCACCTACCACCTCTACGAGGCCGCGCACGAGGCGGGCGTGGCCCGGATCGTCTTCGCCTCCTCCAACCACGCGGTGGGCTACACGCCCCGCCCCCTGGACACCGACCCCCTGATCCCGGTCGACACGCCACGACGCCCCGACACCCTCTACGGCCTGTCCAAGGCGTTCGGCGAGGATCTCGCGCAGTTCTACTGGGACAAGTACGGCATGGAGACCGTCTCCGTGCGGATCGGCTCCTGTTTCGCCGAACCGACCAGTGTGCGGATGCTCTCGGTCTGGATGAGCCCGGCCGACGGCGCGCGGCTCTTCCACGCCGCCCTGAGCGCCGCCGAGGTCGGCCACACGGTCGTCTACGGCTCCTCCGCGAACACGCGGCTGTGGTGGGACCTCACCTCCGCGCGGGCCCTCGGCTACGCCCCGCAGGACGACTCCGAACCGTTCGCCGAGAAACTGATCGCCGCGCAGGGCGAACTGGACCCGGACAACGAGGCGCACGCCTACCTGGGCGGCCCCTTCGTGACGGACCCCCCGATCTGGCCGTACTGACCAACCGGCCCGCCCCAGGCGACGCCCCCACCACCGGGACGCCCCAACCTGCCCCGCGCGAACGTTCGCACACTCGCCCTGCGCGAACGATCACCCCCGCCCACAGGATCGTTCGCTCACGCCCCACACGACTGTTCACTCACCCGCCTGTGCGAACGGTCACTCATCCACCCACGCGATCGACCGCACACCGACCGCACGCACACGGTCATCGACTCACCGCACACGGCTGATCACCACACACCTCACGCGCAACAACCGCCCACCCACCCGCACGAACGGTCACCCACCCACCCCACGGTGATCGATCGCCCACCCGAACGAACGATCACCCAACACACCCCACCCGCACAGAGGCCCCCCACCCGTCACACCTCCCCCGGCGCCCCTCCCCCACCCCGCACCCCCTGACCGTTCCTGCCCGTTCGCCCCCACCCGTGCTCGAACGAACATCACGCCCCTGCCCGTACGAACACCGCACCCACGCCCGTACGAACACCCCGCCCCCATCAACTCCCCGCCACCCGCCGCGCCCCGGCCGCGCGCCGACGCCGATCGGGCCGTGAACGGGCCCCGCGATCACCCGATTCGGGCACGCGAGCCGCCCGATCCCCCACCCGCCACCGCAACCGTGCTGGTCCGCGACGGGCAGGCGCCAGCCGCAGTCGGGCACATACGGGCAGGATCGGGCCCGCGACAGACCTGGTGAGCGCCGGACGGCCGCTGTAGAACATCCCCCAAGGACCCGACGGGCCCGAACGGGCACCGGGCCCGGACGCACGGTGCGATCAAAGGCGAACAGAGGCAGAGGCAGGTGTCGGCCATGACGGCGAGGACCGCGGAGGAACGCCAGCGCGAGATCGTGCTGGCGGCGCGCCGCGCGGGCTCGGTCGACGTCAACGCGCTCGCCGAGGAACTCGGCGTGGCCAAGGAGACCGTCCGGCGGGATCTGCGGGCCCTGGAGGACCACGGGCTGGTCCGCCGCACCCATGGCGGCGCCTACCCCGTGGAGAGCGCCGGGTTCGAGACGACCCTCGCCTTCCGGGCCACCAGCCATGTGCCCGAGAAGCGCAGGATCGCCGCCGCGGCGGCCGACCTGCTCGGGGACGCCGAGACCGTCTTCGTCGACGAGGGGTTCACGCCGCAGCTGATCGCGGAGGCGCTGCCCCGGGACCGGCCGCTGACCGTGGTCACCGCCTCCCTGCCGGTCGCGGGCGCGCTCGCCGGGGCGGACGGCTTCTCCGTGCTGCTGCTCGGCGGACGGGTGCGCTCCGGGACGCTGGCGACCGTGGACCACTGGACGACGAAGATGCTCGCCGGGTTCGTGGTGGACCTGGCCTTCATCGGCGCCAACGGCATCTCCCGCGAGCACGGTCTGACCACGCCCGACCCGGCCGTCAGCGAGGTCAAGGCGCAGGCGGTGCGGGCGGCGCGGCGGACGGTGTTCGCGGGGGTGCACACCAAGTTCGGCGCGGTCAGCTTCTGCCGGTTCGCGGAGATCGGCACGCTGGAGGCGATCGTGACCAGCACGCTCCTGCCGTCGACGGAGGCCCACCGCTACTCACTGCTGGGACCGCAGGTCATCCGCGTCTGAGCACCCGACCGACCGATCAACCAACCGATCAACCAACTGATCATTCGATCAACCGATCCACCCTCCCCACCCACCGCTCTCCCCCTCCTCCCCCGCACCTCTCCCCACCCCCTCCCTTCTCCCCTTCCCCCCTCTCCCCTTCCCTCCGAGGGGCGCCTCCTCATCCCCCATCACGCCCCTTATGTCCCTATATCTTCAGGAGCGAACCATGCGAACCCAGAGCCGACGGAGGCCGCGAGACATGCTCGCCACGGCCGCCGCAGGGACGCTGCTCGCCCCGCTGCTCTCCGGCTGCTGGGTCGGGGCGGGCGGGTCCGGCTCCGGCGGCGACGCCATCAATGTCCTGATGGTGAACAACCCGCAGATGGTCGAGTTGCAGAAACTCACCGCAGAGCACTTCACCGCGGAGACCGGCATCAAGGTGAACTTCACGACGCTGCCGGAGAACGACGTCCGCGACAAGATCAGCCAGGACTTCGCCAACCAGGCCGGCCAGTACGACGTGGCGACGCTGTCCAACTACGAGATACCGATCTACGCCCGCAACGGCTGGCTGAAGGAGATGGACTCCTATGTCGCCGACGACCCGGGCTACGACGAACAGGACGTCCTGGTGCCCATGCGCCAGTCGCTGACCGGCGAGGACGGCAAGCTCTACGGCCAGCCCTTCTACGGCGAGTCGTCCTTCCTGATGTACCGGAAGGACATCTTCGAACAGGAGGGCCTCACCATGCCCGCCGCCCCCACCTGGACCGAGGTCGCGGACCTCGCCGCGCGGCTCGACGGCGCCGAGGAGGGCATGAAGGGCATCTGTCTGCGCGGACTGCCCGGCTGGGGCGAGGTGATGGCACCGCTCACCACGGTCGTGAACACCTTCGGCGGCACCTGGTTCGACCAGGACTGGAACGCCCGCCTGGACTCCCCGGAGTGGCAGAAGGCGACGAAGTTCTATGTCGACCTGGTGCGCGAGCACGGCGAGTCCGGCGCCGCCCAGTCCGGCTTCGCCGAGTGCCTCAACAACATGACCCAGGGCAAGGTCGCCATGTGGTACGACGCCACCTCCGCGGCCGGGTCCTTGGAGGCCGATGGCTCACCTGTCAAGGGGAATGTGGGGTACGCGCCCGCTCCGGTGGAGCGGACCGAGTCCTCCGGCTGGCTCTACACCTGGGCCTGGGGCATCCAGAACAGCTCCCGCAACCCCGACAAGGCATGGCAGTTCGTCTCCTGGGCGTCGAGCACGGAATACGAGCAACTGGTCGGCGATCAGATCGGTTGGTCGAACGTGCCCGCAGGCAAACGCGCTTCCACCTATGCGAACCCGGACTACCGCGCGGAGGCCGCCGCCTTCCAGGAGATGACCAGGGAAGCGATCGAAGGCGCACGACCGGACGATCCCGGGGTGCAGCCGCGCCCGGCGCCCGGCATCCAGTTCGTCGGCATCCCCGAGTTCACCGATCTCGGCACCAAGGTGTCCCAGGAGATCAGCGCGGCCATCGCCGGACGCCAGTCCGTGGAGGACGCCCTCGACCGGTCCCAGCAGCTCGCCGAAGAGATCGCAGAGGAGTACGAGGGACGATGAGCGCGACCACCACAGCCCCCGTGGCCACTCCTTCCGTCCGTACGGACCCCCCGCGTCCGCCCGCCCGGCTCAAGGCATGGACGACCCGTGCACCGCTGCTGCCCGCCCTGGTCTTCATGATCGCGGTCACCCAGCTGCCGTTCGTGGCCACACTGGTGATCTCCTTCTTCGACTGGAACGCGCTCTACCCGGACGCCCGCAGCTTCACCGGGTTCGGCAACTACTCCGAGGTGCTCGGCGACGCCGACCTGCGCCGCTCGGTGTGGACGACGATCCTGCTGACGGTGGCGGTGGTGCTGGCGAGCCTGGTCCTCGGGCTGCTGCTGGCGCTGCTGCTGGACCGCCGCTTCAAGGGCCGGGGCGTGGTCCGCACGCTGCTGATCGCCCCGTTCCTGGTCGTCCCGGTGGCGGCGGCGCTGCTGTGGAAGCACGTCCTGTACAACCCCGAGTACGGCCTGCTGAACGGTCTGCTCGGCTATGTCGGCGGGCCGCAGCCCGACTGGATCTCCAACACGCCGCTGCTGGCCGTGGAGGCGGCCCTCGTGTGGCAGTGGACGCCGTTCATGATGCTGATCCTGCTGGCGGGGCTCCAGAGCCGTGATCAGCAGCAGATCGAGGCCGCGCGGGTGGACGGCGCCAGCGACTGGCAGATCTTCCGCCATCTGACGCTGCCGCATCTGCGCCGCTATCTCGAACTGGGCGCTCTGCTCGGTTCGATCTACATCGTGCAGAACTTCGACGCGGTGTTCACGATCACCTCGGGCGGCCTCGGCACCGCGAACCTGCCGTACACCGTCTACCAGAGCTTCTACCAGGCACATGAGAACGGCCTCGCGTCCGCCGCCGGTGTGCTGGTGGTCATCGGTTCGATCATCATCGCGACCTTCGCCCTGCGCGTGGTGTCGTCCCTGTTCCGCGAGGAGGTGGGCCGCGCATGAGCACCGCCGCCGTACGCGTCCGCAAGCGCAAGGGCCTCGGTCTGGGTCTGGTGGCCTGGCTGGCCGGGATCGTCTTCTTCCTGCCGATCGCCTGGATGGCGCTGACGTCGTTCCACTCCGAACAGGACGCGGCGACCAATCCGCCGTCCTTCCTGGCCGCGCTCACCCTGGACGGCTACCGGGAGTTCTTCGGCGCGGGCGGCGGGGCGAGCCCCTGGCCGTCGCTGGTCAACTCGACGGTCGCCTCGGTCGCGTCGACGCTGCTGGTCCTGGTGCTGGCGCTGCCGGCCGCGTACGCGCTGTCGATCCGGCCGGTGCGGAAGTGGACGGATGTCCTGTTCTTCTTCCTGTCGACCAAGATGCTGCCGGTGGTGGCGGGTCTGCTGCCGATCTATCTGTTCGCCAAGAACGTGAACATGCTGGACAACATCTGGCTGCTGGTCATCCTCTACACCTCGATGAACCTTCCGATCGCGGTGTGGATGATGCAGTCGTTCCTGTCCGAAGTACCAGTAGCGATCATCGAGGCCGCGCGGGTCGACGGGGCGCGACTCCCGACGGTCCTCGGGCGTGTCGTGGCGCCGATCGCCCTGCCCGGGATCGCGGCGACCGCCCTGATCTGTTTCATCTTCAGCTGGAACGAACTGCTGTTCGCGCGGGTGCTCACCGGTGTCGTGGCGGAGACCGCGCCCGTCTTCCTGACCAGCTTCATCACCAGTCAGGGCCTGTTCCTGGCGAAGGTGTGCGCCGCGTCGCTCGTGATCTCCCTGCCGGTGCTCGCCGCGGGGTTCGCCGCCCAGGACAAGCTGGTCCAGGGTCTGTCGTTGGGAGCCGTGAAATGAAGGCCGCCGTCATCGAGTCCGTGGGCCGGGCCGTCGTCGCCGAGGTCCCGGACCCGACGCCGGGACCGCGCGAGGTGGTCGTGGAGGTCGCCGCCTGTGGACTGTGCGGCACGGATCTGCACATCCTCCAGGGCGAGTTCGCGCCGAAGCTGCCGATCGTGCCGGGCCATGAGTTCGCGGGCGAGGTGGTCGCCGTCGGCACCCAGGTCACCGAGGTCGCGCCCGGCGACCAGGTCGCGGTCGACCCGTCGCTGTACTGCCACGAGTGCCGGTACTGCCGCAACGGCCACAACAACCTGTGCGAACGGTGGGCGGCGATCGGTGTCACCACGGCCGGTGGCGCCGCCCAGTACGCGCTGGCGCCCGTCGCGAACTGTGTGAAGCTCCCCGAGCACATCCGCACCGCCGACGCCGCTCTGGTGGAACCCCTGTCCTGCGCGGTGCGCGGCTACGACGTGCTCCAGTCCCGACTGGGCGCACATGTGCTCATCTACGGATCGGGCACCATGGGCCTGATGATGCTGGAGCTGGCCAAACGGACCGGCGCCGCGAGCATCGACGTGGTGGACCTGAACGCCGGGCGCCTGGAGACGGCACGGCGGCTCGGGGTCTCCGGGGCGGCGGCGACCCCCGACGAACTGGACCGGCCGCAGGGCTGGGACCTGGTGGTGGACGCCACGGGCAACGCGGCGGCCATCCAGGACGGCCTGGGCCGGGTCGCGAAGGCCGGGACGTTTCTGCAGTTCGGCGTCGCCGACTACGCGGCCCGGGTCACCATCGACCCGTACCGGATCTACAACCAGGAGATCACCATCACCGGCTCGATGGCGGTCCTGCACAGCTTCGAACGGGCGGCGGAACTGTTCGCGGGCGGAGTGCTCGATCCGGACGTGTTCATCAGCGACCGGCTGCCGCTGGAGCAGTACCCGCAGGCACTGGAACAGTTCGCGTCGGGGATCGGCCGGAAGATCGTGGTCGTCCCATAGGTCTCCCGTACGGGCATCCCGCTGGTCGGCGGGTACGGCCCCGCCATGGCGGCGGAGGAGGCGCTCACCCGTGATCTGTCCGCCGAGCCGGCCCCGTACGGCATCCGGGTGGTCGGGCCGCGCCCGCAGGCGGTCCCGGAGACCCCGACGATCAGGGAGGCGTACGAGCCACGGGCCGAGGCGACGGGTCTGAGCTGGGCGGAGTGCCAGGAGCGGCCGGCGGCCCGGACCCGCGCGACGGCTGCGGACGCTGGACGAGCCGGCCGGGGCGGCGGTGTTCCTGGCGTCGGACCGGGGCGAGCGCGCTGACGGGCACGACGGTGAATCTGACGCTGACGGGCACGACGGTGAATCTGACGCTGGGGAGCCTGGACGACTGAGTTCGGGGGCGATCAGAGGAGGGAGAACCATCGGCGAGTGAACGAACGAACAACACCTGATCATTCGCTCAATCGGCGGTGAACCGATCATTTGATGGGCCGGTCGGTCGAAGGTGACCCGATCGGTGGCCTGGTAAGGGAACGGTAAAACGTGTTCGCTCGTTCATCGGGCATGACAGCTATGACCCCTGGCTCGAACATCCCTCTGACCGCCGCGCGTGTGACGGTGGACGTCTCCGCACCGGTGCGGCTCGACGTATCGGGCCTGCTGCTCACCGCCGACGGCAAGGTGCGCTCCGACGACGACTTCATCTTCTACAACCAGCCCCAGGGACCGGGAGTGACCTATCGCTCGGGCGGCGGTGCGGCCCCCGACGCGATCATGGTGGACACGGCTGCGGTCCCGCCGGGCATCGAGAAGATCGTGGTCACCGCCAGTCCCGACGCGGCCGGGCAGTCCTTCCAGGGCATCGAGCCCACGGCCACGATCCGCAACGCGGACGACAGCGGTGTGCTGGCCACGTTCACGCCGCCGCAGCTCGGCGCGGAGACGGCGCTGGTGATCGTGGAGATCTACCGGCGCAACGGCACCTGGAAGGCCCGTGCGGTCGGTCAGGGGTACGCCGACGGCCTGGCCGGGATCGCCACGGACTTCGGGGTGACGGTGGAGGAGCCGGCGGCTCCCGCCGCCCAGCCGGTGGCTCCGCCCGCGCCGACGATGCCGACGGTTCCGTCGATGCCGGTGGATCCGCGGCTGGCCGCGCCGCCCGCGCCCGCGGCTCCGCCCGCGCCTCCCGCTCCGGCCGCGCCGCCCGCCGCCGCGCCGGGCAGCGGGAAGATCAACCTGGACAAGGGCCGGGTCAGCCTCCAGAAGAACCAGACGGTGTCCCTCGTCAAGGGCGGCCGTCCGCTGCTGTCCCGGGTCAAGATGGGGCTGGGCTGGGAGCCCGCGTACCGGGGCAAGGACATCGACCTGGACGCGTCGGTCATCGCGTTCGGCCCGCAGCGCAATCATCTCGACAGTTGCTACTTCGGCAAGCTCCAGATCCTGGGCGGCTCGGTCCAGCACTCCGGGGACAACCTCACGGGTGAGGGCGGCGGGGACGACGAGGTGATCACCGTCGACCTGGGACGGCTCCCGCAGGAGGTCTCGGGGCTGGTCTTCACGGTCAACTCCTTCTCCGGCCAGAAGTTCACCGAGGTCGCGAAGGCGTACTGCCGTCTGATCGACGCGGCCTCCGGCGAGGAACTGGCCCGCTTCGACCTCACCAACGCCGAGCCGCAGACGGGCGTGATGATGGCGAAACTGATCCGGCAGTACTCCGGGGAGTGGGAGATGACGGCGATCGGCGAGTTCGTGAAGGGCCGCACGGTCCGCCAGATGGTGAAGCCCGCGGGCGCGGCACTGTAGCCGTTCGCGCGGGTCGGGTGACTGGCAGCGCCCCACTGCTACTGACCCCACGCCGCTTGAGCCCCGCCCCCTCCGGGGGGACGCATCGGCGACATGTACCGCCCGCCCCTCGCCGACCTGAGGGGCGGGCGGTGGCTCAAGGGGCGACCGTCGGTTCCTCGGCCGCCCGGTACGCCTCCCAGAGGTCCCCGGCCGTGACGCACACCTCGCCGTCCACGGCGCAGACGGGGCAGTCCCGCAGGTGATCGCCGTAGGCGAGGTAGGCGCGCTGGGCGGCGGTGTACTGGATGTCCGCCCCGATGCGCTGCGAGCGGACGGCACCCGCGCTGCCGCTTCGCCCCTCCCAGGCGGTGCCGCTCATGCCGGCCCCTGCGGGTGGTGGCGTTTGATCAGGACCGTCATGTCGATCGCGCGGGCCAGATCACCGACGTGCTTCGCCTCGGCCCGCTCGATGGCCCGTTGCGCACACTCCTCGCAGTCGGCGGGCGGTTCGACCGGGGGCAGGGGCAGGCCGAGGGTGACCGGCGGCTCGGATGTCCCGCAGCGGCGGCTCACGGCCGCCATCCGTGCATGAGGTAGCGGAGTGCCGCGCCGGTCGTGCAGCTGACTGCGTCGCGGATGCAGTTGTCGCACTGGGGGGCGTGGTCCTGGAGGGCCCGGTAGGCGTGCTTCCCCGTGTGCTGGCGGCAGGCTCGGGGGAACCAGTGGCGGTCCCCGTCGTGCTGCTCGCCGAGGTCGATCGCGGTCTCGGCGGTGAGCGGGTTCTCCGTCGCGCCCCAGACGCAGACCGCGCCGCGCGCCTGGTCGGGCGTCAGGGATTCCAGCAGCGGGAGCGCGAGCAGTTCCAGCGCCTCGGGCGGGATGGTCGTCTCGGTTGACGGCATGGCTACGCCTCCACGATCACGGTGATCCGTCTCACATGAGGACCGTATGGGCGCGGCGAGGGAGCGACCCGAGCTGTCAGCTCGGATGAACCACGGGCTCGTCTAGACGAGGCCGATCCGTCGTGCGAGATCCTCCGCATCCCGCGCCTGCCTCGCCCTGGCCCGGCGGATCACCGTGAGGAGCACATGCTGCGCGAGGGGAGTCCGCGCCAAGTCCTCCGGCGCGATCCGCTCCAGGCCGAGCAGGGACAGCAGTGCCCCGGCATCGTCGCGGCGCTGACTGTGGCAGGCGGCGACCTCCAGGCCGAAGGTGAACTCCCTTTCCATCGAGGGCAGCGCGCCGGTGTCGATCGCGTCGGCGGTGTGGAGGGCCTCTGTGGTGTCGCCTGCCTCCATGTCGATGGACACCGCGTGCAGCGCCACGTTCGTCGGGCCGAAGACGGTCCAGAGCAGGTTGCTGTCGTCTCCGACCCGGCGGGCCGCAGGTGCCGCGTGCTCCCGCAGCCGCTGCCGGGCCGGCCCCCACTGGCGGCGTCGCGCGGCGCCCACCACGGCAACCAGCTGGAGCGCACCGCCCATCGCGGTCCGGTCCGCCTCGGCGACCGGCTCCCCGGCCAGCTTCTCGGCGGATCGCAGCGCCAACTCCTCCGCCTCGGCGGGCTGCCCAGCCGCAAGCAGCACATGCCCCAAGTTCCACTGTGCGGCGGCGATACGGAGTGGATCGTCGGCCCCCTCGGCGGCACGCATCGCCCGGTCGGCGGCGAGGGTGGCGAGATCGACGCGGCCGGTACGGCGGAGGTACGACCTGAGGAGACAGTAGAGGTCGGCTGCCGCCCGGAGCACCGCCCGTCGCTCTGCGGCGTCCGTGCCTGCCCTGCTCGTTCGTGCGGCGTGCTCGGCGTCGGCTACGAGGGCGGGCAGGATCTCAGCTGCCTTGGTGAAGCGGTCTCCGTCGGTCTGCCAACTTCGCCACGCGGCCTCCACACGGTCCCTCAGCACGTCCGACCGTACGGGCTCGGCACTGGCGGCCGGGCCATAGCCGAGGAGTGCACGGCCCACCGCAGCCTCGCCCGTGGCAGGGGAATCGGGCTCAGCCGGTGCCTGTTCGGAGAGCAGTGCGGCGGCGGGCACGCCCAACTCCTGGGCGAGGGCGTACAAGATCTGGAGGGAGGGAATCTTGAGGCCGCGCTCGATCTGTGAGAGGTAGTCCGGCGCGATGCCGACCAGTCCGGCCACGGCGTCCTGGCGGCGCTCTCCCCGGTAGTGCCTGATCCTGTCCCCGATGGGGAGATCTGCCGCAACCATCCGCACTCCTCGTGTCTGGTCCTGAGCGTAGGGTGCCCGGTGCGCGGGGGCGCGGGGTTCATGGAGAGAGGAGGCGCCGGTGCCCGAACTGGTCCTGTGGGACATCGATCACACGCTGATGGCGACGAGGGGGCTCGGCCGTGAGCTGTGGGCCGATGCATTCGAAAAGGTGACGGGGGTGGCGCTTCGGGAACAGGCGGCCGTGACCGGATCTACCGAGCGGGCGATCTTGCGGGAGACGGCGAAACTCCACGAGCTCCCTTACGACGGCGACCTGTTCGATCGGTTCGCCGTGGCGCTGGGGCAAGCCCATGTCCGGCGAGCCGCTGAGCTTCGTGAGCGAGGCCACGCACTGCCCGGCGCGGCGGCGCTGCTCGCGCGCCTGCACCGCCAGGGTGTGCGGCAGTCCGTCGTCACCGGCAACGTCCGTGCCGCAGCGGAGGTGAAGGTGGCCACGTTCGGGCTGGACACCTACCTCGATCTGGCTGAGGGGGCCTATGCCGAGGATGGCGAGGACCGTTTCGAGTTGCTGCGGGCTGCCTTGACTCGGGCGGCTGTAGCCCCAGCCGATGCGGTGTTCCTCGGCGACACCCCGGCCGATGTCACCGGTGGACTGGAAGCGGGTGTGCGGGTTGTGGCCGTCGCCACGGGCAGGACTTCAGCGGCCGAACTGTCCGACCTCGGCGCAGACGTCGTATTGGACAGCCTGGCGGACGCCGAGCAGGCTCTCACCGCGATCAGAGGGTGACGAAACGCCCCCGTCCGCCCGGGGCGGATTCCAGCGGTCGTCGCAACACGGGTTGAGTGCCGCAACGGTGTCGGTTGCGGCGGTGATCAGTGTTGCCAGTCGGTTTCGCCGCCTGGGCCTACCAGGACGGGATCGATGCCTGAGCCGGTGAGGTTCCACGACTCGTAGTCGGGGTCTGGTTCGACGCTGAGCCGAGTGCCGTCATCGAAGCCGAGGGACAGGGCGCCTTGCCCGGTGACCTCGGCTTCGGTGACGAACTTGGCGAACAGGCCGAGTAGCGGCGCCAAGGACGGTCCGGTGGCTGGCGTCAGAGGGGACTGGTGGCCCTTGGCGTCTGTGAGGGTGAACGGTGTCTCGATGACGAGCTCACCATCGACGCGGATGCGGCCGTCTGGGGCGTGATCGGTGAAGCTGATCCGGACCTGGTGGTCGAAGGCCGTGCGTGTGACACGGGTGCCGACCAACTCCGCAGGTATCTTCACCGCTCCCCCTGCTGCGGTTCTGCCGTGTGTCGACGGAAAGGCGACGACCGGCTCTATCGGACCTTGAGCAGTGTAGACAGACGCTCGGCGGGCGTTTCCCAGCCGAGCGTCTTGCGGGGCCTGCTGTTCAGTTCGGCAGCGACGGCGTTCAGGTGTTCGCGGGTGTGGACGGACAGGTCGGTGCCCTTGGGGAAGTACTGCCGGAGCAGGCCGTTCGTGTTCTCGTTCGAGCCGCGCTGCCAGGGGCTGGCCGGGTCGCAGAAGTAGACGGGGACGTCCGTGGCGATGGTGAACTCGTGATGCCTTCCCATGTCGCTGCCCTGGTCCCAGGTCAGGGATCGCGTGAGACGGGCCGGCAGAGCCGTCACGGCATCCACCAGGGCGTCGCGGACCAGTTCGGTGCCACGGCCGCCTGGCAGGTGGAGGAGCATCACGTAGCGGGTGGAGCGTTCGACGAGCGTGCCGATGGCGGAGGCTCCGTCCTTGCCGATGGTCAGGTCGCCCTCCCAGTGGCCGGGCACTGCCCGGCCTTCCGCTTCGGCAGGTCGGTCACTGATCATGACCATCGGGTCGCGGAAGCGGGGCTGACATTGCTGGGCCTGGCGGCGGGGCTTGCGGCGGGCCCGGCCGGTGCGGAGGGCCTTCACCAGGTCCCGGCGCAGTTCGCCCCGGCCCTGGACGTAGAGGGCCTGGTAGATCGTCTCGTGGACCACGTGCATCTCCGGCCGGTCGGGAAAGTCCCGGTGCAGGTGCTGGACGATCTTTTCTGGACTCCAGCGCTTGCCCAGACGCTCCTGTATGTAGTCCCGCAGCTCCGGGTTCTGGGCAATCTTCCCGGCCTTGGGGCGGGGCCGACGCGACTCGGCGCGGGCCTCGGCGGCATGGGGCCGGTACTGGCCGTTGGTGGGGTGGCGGTTGCGGCGTATCTCGCGGCTGATCGTCGATGGGCTGCGGCCCAGGTCCGCGGCGATCCTCCGCACGGGCGCCTTCGCCCACACCTGGTCGGCGATGTAGAGACGCTCCTCCAGCGTCAGATGCCGAGACGCGGAAAAGACCCGCTCAGCCCGCACTCTGTGTGCAGGCTGAGCGGGTCTCTTCTTCGTTGCGTTGGTGCCGTTGCGCCAGCGCTTGCCGGTACGCCGGTTGATGCCGACGATCCGGCACGCCTCCCGGCTGCTCACGCCTTGATCCATGAGCCGGAAGTATTCCGCCCGCTCACGGTCGAGCTTCTTCCGTCCCTGAGCTGTGCGGATCTTGCGGATCTCGAAGGTCATCGCGTCCCCGAAGGTCGGGTGTTGCGATGACCGCTAGAACCTAAGCGGAGGCGGAAGGGGCCACGATCACCGACAGAACCCCCGCTCGCGCGGGGACCAGCGCGGGATCAGGCCGTGCACATAGACGGGCATGGGACCACCCCGCCACTGGCGGTGTGCTGGGATTGCGCCACCCGACGAGAGGCAGCGAGCGTGTCTGTGTGGCAGACGCACGGCGAGCACACGGTGTACGAGAACCGCTGGGTCCAGGTCGCCATGGCGGACGTGGAACTGCCGGACGGTCGGCACCTGGATCACACCGTCATCCGGCTGCGCCCGGTCGCCGTGGCCACCGTCGTCAACGAGGCGAACGAGGTGCTGCTCCTGTGGCGCCACCGCTTCATCACGGACGCCTGGGGCTGGGAGCTGCCGTCGGGCGGGACCGGCGCGGGCGAGGACCCGGCGGCTGCGGCTGCCAGGGAGTTCGAGGAGGAGACCGGCTGGCGGCCGGGGCCGATGCGGCTGCTGCTGGCTGTCGACCCGATGCCGGGTATCTCGACGTCTCACCACCGCGTCTACTGGTCCGACCGTGCCAAGCAGATGCGGACCGTCCCTGAAGACGCGTTCGAGTCCGCTCGCCGCGATTGGGTGCCGCTGGCCACGGTGCCCGAGCTGATCGCGCGGGGCGAGGTCCGATCCGCGAACGCCGTTGCCGCGCTGCTGATGCTGCACCACCTTCGCCTCTCCCAGGGCTGACCGCCGTTGCCGCGCTGCTGATGCCGCACCACCTTCGCCTCTCCCAGGGATGACCGGCGTGACCGTCGACTGGTGCACACCGGCACCGAGGCGCTCCGTCAGTCGCCGACATGGCAAGACGCCCCCTTCCGCCCAGAGGGCGTCGAACACCGCCACGACCCCGACGCAGTCCGCTGAAGGACCACCCCCAAACACACGTACACCCCGCCCCGTTGGAGAAAACCCCCACCACCCCCCACCCCCGTCCGGCATCGTCGACCCCGGACCGCCCACCGCGACGCGAAGGGACGACCATGGCAGACCACCGGGACGCATGGACCACCTCGGAGTTCGGCACCTCCCACGAGGGCGTCGTCGGCGTGCTGCTCGCCGACGGCACCGTCCCCGAGCCGGTCTACTTCGACATCGGCTCCGGCCCCACCATCGAGTCGTCCTCCCACTGGAGCGTCTACGACGGCCACCGCGCGGGCGTCCCCACGGCGGCAGCCCTCCGCGGTGTCTGCTCCTGCGGCTGGACCGGCACGGAGTACCCGATCGACGAGGACGGCGTCGGCAGCCGGGAGCGTCCGACCGCCGCCGTGGGCCTGGCGGGCCGCTGCGAAGCGGACTGGGACACCCATGTCGCCGACCTGGAGGCGTCCGCCATCCCCGTCCCGGAGACGGTCACCGCGCTGCTGAGCCGCCTCACCGAGGAGATCGAGCGACTCGCGCGCTCCTCCCCGCTCGCCGCCGTCCGCGCGGTCCGCCATATGGAGATCGCCGCCGAGGACCTCGGCTACTGGGCTGCCCGTGGCGTACGCCAGGACACCCCCGTCGCGCAGGTCGCCACCGCCCTCAAGCTCGACGAACACGAGGCCCGCAAGCTCCTGGCCCGGCTCGGCGGATGGAACCCGTACTTCTGATCGCCGCCCCTGCGCCCCCCGCAACCCCGCGCACAAGGCACACACGCCACCGGCCCGACGCCGCGGACGAAGCCCGCACTTCTACCCCCGCCCCTGCGCCCCTCCGCGCCCCGCGCACGAGGCACGCACGCCATCGGCCCGACTTCACACACGGAGCCCGCACTTCTGCCCCGCAACCCCCGCTGCACGACCACGAGGCACGGGAGCCACCAGCCCGGCTCCACAGACGGAGCCCCCTACCGACTCCCCAACCCCTCCATCAGCAACCGCAGATACCGCCCCATGTGCCGCCCCTCCCCATCCGCCAGTTCCGACGCCGTCGCCAGGCCGTGCGCCAACCGCAGGATCTCCACCGGCTCGACATCCGGCCGCAGCGTCCCCTCCGCCCGCGCCGCCCGCACCAACCGCTCCGCCGCCCCGTTGAGCGTGCTCGCGCAGACCGTCGCCGCGTAGGTGTCGCCGTCCGTCACCGCCGAGCCGAGGAGCGCGCGCAGGCCGCCGACCCGGATGATGCCGAGGCCGATCTCGCCCAGCCAGGCCAGCAGCGCCTCCCCCGGCGGGAGTTCGGCGGCGTACACGTCCGCCCGCGCCGCCAGCGCCTCCATCCGGCCCACGTACGCCGCCTCCAGCAGGGCCTGACGGGTCGGGAAGTGACGGTAGAGCGTGCCGGAACCGACGCCCGCGCGCTTGGCGATCTCGTCCAGCGACGCCTGCTCGCCCTGCTCGGCGAAGACCTCGGCGGCCACCTTCAGCAGCCGTTCATGGTTGCGCCGGGCGTCCGCCCGCATGGGCCTGACCTGCGCCATCCAGCACTCCTCGGGAACAGGGCCCCGTCGGCGGGCCCGCCCCCGACTCTACCCAGCCCCCCGCACCCCCGACGCCCGCTAGAACAGCGCGCTGTACGCGTTCAGCGCGGGCTGCCCGCCCAGGTGCGCGTACAGCACCGTCGCCTCCGCCCCGATCTCCCCCCGCTCCACCAGATCGACCATCCCCGCCATCGACTTCCCCTCGTACACCGGGTCGGTGATCATGCCCTCCGTGCGGGCCGCGAGCCGCATCGCCGCGAGGGTCCGCTCGTCGGGGATGCCGTACGTGCCGCCGTGGTAGCGCTCGTCGAGTTCCACGTCCGCGACCGTCACCGGGCGCCGTACGCCGATCAGGCCGCCCGTGGCGTCGGCGATGCGGGCGATCTGGGTCCGCGTCCGCCCGGGGTCCGCCGACGCGTCGATGCCGAGCACCCGGCGCTCGCGCCCCCCGGCCTCCTCCAGCGCCCGGAACCCGGCGATCATCCCGGCCTGGGTGGACCCGGTCACCGAGCACACCACCACCGTGTCGAAGAAGACGCCCAGCTCCCGTTCCTGCGCGGCGACCTCGGACGCCCAGCGGGCGAAGCCCAGTCCGCCGAGCCGGTGGTCGGAGGCGCCCGCCGGGATCGCGTACGGCCGTCCGCCCGACTCCTCGACCTCCCGCAGCGCCTGCTCCCAGCTCTCCTTGAACCCGATCCCGAACCCGGCCCGCACCAGCCGCACATCCGCCCCGGCCAGCCTGCTGAGCAAGATGTTGCCGACCTTGTCGTACACCGCGTCCGGCCAGTCCACCCAGCTCTCCTGCACCAGGACGCACTTGAGCCCGGCGCGCGCGGCGACCGCCGCGACCTGCCGGGTGTGGTTCGACTGCACCCCGCCGATCGACACCAGCGTGTCGCAGCCCCGCGCGAGCGCGTCCGCGACCAGGTACTCCAGTTTGCGGGTCTTGTTCCCGCCGTACGCGATACCGGAGTTGCAGTCCTCCCGTTTCGCCCACAGCGCCGCCCCGCCGAGACGGGCGGTCAGCCGCTCCAGCGGATGCACCGGCGACGGGCCGAAGAGCAGGGGGTAGCGCTCGTAGGAGGCGAGGGACGGTGTTGTCGTCGTCGTACTCGTCATACGGGGTCTCCTTCTCCAGGGCGGGATTCAGGGCGGGGTCCGGGGTCGGGTCCGTCGAGGTCGGCCAGGTCCGCCAGCGAGTGCCAGATGTCCGCCGTGATCCGGACCGCGGCCTCCGGGTCCCCGGCCGCGCACGCCGCGATCAGCCGGGTGTGCAGGTCCGCGGAGCGGCAGTTGCCGCCCTCGCCGAAGCGGTGGCGTTCCAGCCGGCGGATCAGCGGGGTGTAGCGGGCGACGGTCGCCGCGGCGGCCCGGTTGCCGCTCACGCGCACCAGGACGTCGTGCAGTGCGTCGTCCGCGCGCAGCGCGGTGTCCACGTCACCGGCGGCCACCGCGGCGGCGAAGCGGTCGTTCGCCGCGCGCATCCGCTCCAGGTCCGCGGGGAGCAGCCGGGGTACGGCGGTGCGGGTGGCCAGTTCGTGCATCGCGCCGACCACCGCCGCCGCGTCCCGGACCTCGGCGGCGACGACCGGGGTCACCCGGGTGTAGCTCTGCGGCTTGCTCTCCAGCAGCCCCTCGTCCACCAGCCGGGAGAACGCCTCACGCACCGGCGCCCGGGACAGTCCCAGCCGCTGCGCGAGATCGGCGTCGCGCACCACCGTGCCGGGCGCGATCTCCCCGGCGACGATGGCGTCCCGGATGGCCGCACATGCCTGGTCCCTGAGCAGGGTCCGCCCGACGGGGCGTAGAGCCTTCATGGACTGAAATGTTAGATGTCAGTCAGCGGCGAGGGAAGGGCCGGGCACGCGAGAGAAGAGCCAGGCACGCGAGAGAAGGGCCCGGCACCCACCGCCTCCGCACTCCCCGAAACGGCGGGCCCCGGCCTACGTCACCTCACCTCACGTCACGCACCGCGCCGCTGCCGCTTCCACGGCCCCGTGATCGCCAGCATGATCCCCGGCGTCATGATGTTGGCGTACAGCGTCTTCCCGTCGGGCGAGAAGGTCACCCCGCTGAACTCGCTGTAGTCCGGGTCCTCCGCCGTCCCCAGGTTCAGCTCGTTGCGGGCGATGGGGTACGTCCGCCCCCGGTCGGTCGCGCCGAACAGGTGCTGGATGCCGTCGCCGTCCTCGGCGATGATCAGACCGCCGTACGGGGAGACGGTGATGTTGTCGGGGCCGTCGTAGGCGCCCTCGGCGGACGGGTCGGAGTTGACCCCGAAAAGGACCTTCAGGGTGAGCGTGCGGCGCTTGGGCTCGTAGAACCAGACCTGTCCGTCGTGCGCCTGGCCGGGGCTCTCGGAGCCCGCGTACGAGGAGACGATGTACGCCCCGCCGTCGCCCCACCACATGCCCTCCAGCTTGCGGCAGCGGGTGACCTGACCGGCGGTGAACTGCTTGCGCACGGAGACGGTACGGGCGTCCCGGTCGGGGACGTCCACCCAGTCGACGCCGTACACCGTGCCGATCCGGGTGGCGCGGGAGAGGTCGTCCACGAGACCGCCGCCGGAGTCGAAGCACTTGGCCGCCTGGAACCGGCCGGCGTCGGCGGCGAGGGTGCGCAGCTTGCCGCGGCCGTGCCGGAACCCCTCCGGCGGGGTCCAGCGGAACAGCAGGCCGTTGGGGTTGGACGCGTCCTCGGTGAGATAGGCGTGACCGCGCCTGGGGTCGATGACGACGGCCTCGTGGGCGTACCGGCCGAGCGCCTTCACGGGCTGGGGGTCCCGGTTGGCCCGGCGGTCCTCGGGGTCGACCTCGAAGACATAGCCGTGGTCCTTGGTCATCCCGTTGGACCCGGCCTTGTCCTCGGTCTCCTCGCAGGTCAGCCAGGTGCCCCAGGGGGTGGTGCCACCGGCGCAGTTGGTGGCGGTGCCGGCGATCCCGACCCACTCGGCGACCTTGCCGCGGCGGACCTCGACGACCGTACAGCCACCGGCCGCGGCGGGGTCGTAGACCAGGCCCTCGGTGAGCGGCACGGGGTACGCGGCGCGGGTCCGGGGGCCGCCTATCTCATGGTTGTTGACCAGCAGGGTCGCACCGCGCGGCCCGTCGAACGCGGCGGTGCCGTCATGGTGGGACGGGGTGAACTCGCCCGACTCCAGCTTCGTACGCCCGCTGTAGGTGACGATCTCGTACGAGAACCCGGCGGGCAGCGCGAGCAGGCCCTCCGGGTCGGGCAGCAGGGGGCCGTAGCCGACCTCGGCGTGCCGTCCGTCGGCGTCATCGTCGTGGTGCCCGTCACCGTCACGGCCGTCGGCGGTGTCGGTCCCGGCGGTGGCGAGCGCGTGGGGGGCGGAGGCGAGGGCGCCTACGCTGCCCGCCAGCGCCACCCCGGCGCCGGTGATCGCGGAGTTCCTGGCAAAGTCCCTGCGGGTGAGCGACATGCTGTCTCCTGAGAACGGTGGGCGTGTCGTTGAGGGGGTGATCGTGCCGTGGAGGACGGTGTTCGTGCCGTGGTGGACGGTGTTCGTGCCGTGGAGGACGGTGTTCGTGCCGTGGTGGACGGTGATCGTCCGTGGAGGACGGTGATCGTGAACCGGCGCCGATGTTCCGCCCAAGCCTGAACGCCCATTGAGCACAGGGGAACAGGGCGCAAATGCCTTTCGGGCATCGGATGGATGCACGAGGGGGAGCGGGGAGCTCCGAACCCGCCCCCTCCTCCCCTCCCCCTTCTTCCCCCCTCCTTCCCCTTCCTCCCCTTCCTCCCCCTCCCCCGCTCTCTCAACTCCCGTTCTGCGAGCGCGCCTTGAACGCCGCCTTCCGGGCCTCCTTCGCGATCTTCTTGTCCGGGTGGAGCCGCCCCATCGCCTCCAGCACATCCGCCGTAGCCGGGTGGTCCACCCGCCAGGCCGCGTCGAAGAACCCGTGGTGCTGGGCGGCGAGCCCCGCCACCAGCTCCCGCAGCTCCTCCGAGTTCCCCTCGGCGGCGAGCTGCGCGGCGACCGTGTCGACGGTCAGCCAGAAGATCATGGCCTCGGACGGCGGCGGCACATCGCTCGCGCCCTGCTCGGTCAGCCACACCCGGGCGAGTCCACCCAGCTCCGGGTCGTCCAGGACCTCCCGCAGCGCCGGTTCGGCCCGGACGCCGACCAGGGACAGCGCCTGCTGGCAGCGCAGCCGCCGCAACGGCGCCCCGGCGTCCGCGCCGCGCGCCGCGGCCAGCAGCTCCCGCGCGGCGGGCAGCGGATCACGCCGGTCGAGCCACTGCTCGGTCTCCGCGCGGGCGGCCCGCGGCCCGAACCCGGCGGTCCCGTCGAGCAGCGCGTCGGCGCCCTTGTCGGCGAGGTCCCCGACGGCGGGCGCCTCGACACCGCTCTCCAGCAGCCGGGCCCGCAGCCCGTAGCGGCCGAGCGGGGTCAGCCGGACCATGCCGTACCGGGCCACATCGGTGTCGTCCACACCGTCGGCACCGTCCGCCCCGGCACCCGCGCCCGGCTCCTCCTCCGCCATCAGCGCCTCGTCCACCGGCCGGTACGCCACCAGCCCGATCGGCTCCAGCAGCCGGAACTGGTCGTCCAGCCGCATCATCGCGTCGGACACCTGCTCCAGCACATCGTTGGTGGGCTCGTCCATGTCGCCGGGGACGATGACCGACGCGGCCAGCGCGGGCAGCGGGACAGGGTCGTCGCCGGGGCCCTCCTCGCTCACCGACAGGAGATAGAGGTTGCCGAGGACACCGTCGAGGAAGTCGGCCTCCGCCTCGGGGTCCCAGTCGAGCCGGGAGAGGTCGAGGGTGCCGTCCGCGTCGAGGGACTCGACCAGATCGTCCAGGTCGGGCACGCTCGCGTCGGCGAGGACCGTCTCCAGCGCGGCCAGCCACACCGCGAGCACATCCTGCGGCGACCCCCCGGTGAGCAGCGCCAGCTCCTCCCCGGCGACAACGCTCCCCTCCGCCTCGCCCCCTGCTTCCCCTTCTTCTCCCTCGTCCACGATCTCGACCAGCCCCGTGTCCACGGCGACCCGCCACGCCTCGCTCGCCAGCGCCGCCGCGTCGTCGCCGGTCAGCCCGAGCGCCTCGGCGGCGGCGGGCAGCTGGTCGTCCACCAGTTCGCCCCCGGCGTCCACCCGGGTGCCGGGCCCGGCCCAGCGGGCGAGCCGGACGGCCCGGGAGAGCAGCGGCGTGGACAGCGCGTCGCGCGCCAGCTCCGCCTCCGGAGTCGGCCGCAGCGGGGGCAGGGAGGAGCTGTCTGACATCGGGGGGTACTCCTAGGGCGCCTGGAAGGCCGTACACCGCACGGACCCGGCCATGGGGCCCGCTGGCCTCATGAACACGTCACGTCGCTCCGGCACGACACTCGGTTACGCCGCTCAGCCTAGACGGATATCCACCCATGCCGCCCGGTTCATCTCTCCGACGTCTCACGTCCACAGCGGAAACCTTGACAACTTACCTGGGCAGGCTGGAGATTGACGCGCGTAGACGAAGCCGCCGAGGCCATCAGGCCACCCGGCACACCGCCCCACCGGCACACCCGCGGCACACCCGGCACCGTCCTCCCCCACAGCGCCCGACACAGCCCTACGCCTCCCCCACACACGCAGCAGCACCGAACACCAGATCCCGAACCGCACATCCGGAACCCGTTCCTCGGAGGAACCCCTTGCCGAGCAAGTCTTCCGCGCGTCTCGCCGCGCTCACCGTCGCCGCCGTGTGCTCGGCGGCGTCGACCCTCGTGCTGACCTCGCCCGCCCACGCGGACGCGGTCCGTATCCATGACATCCAGGGCTCCACCCGGACCTCCCCGTACGTCGGACAGCAGGTCACCGGTGTGACCGGAATCGTCACCGGGGTACGGGGCTACGGCTCCAGAGGTTTCTGGATACAGGACCCGAACCCGGACGCCGACCCGGCCACCAGCGAGGGCGTCTTCGTCTTCACGTCCTCCGTCCCGAGGGTCGCCGTCGGCGACGCGGTGACCGTGTCCGGCACGGTGACCGAGTACGTGCCCGGCGGCGCGTCCTCCGGGAACCAGTCGCTGACCGAGATCACCCGCCCGACGGTCACCGTCGACTCCAGCGGCAACGCCGTCCCCGCCGCGACGGTGATCGACCGCCGCTCGGTGCCGTCCCGCTACGCCCCGGCGGGCGACCCGGCCGCGAACGGCTCGGTCAACGCCCTGCCGCTCCAGCCGAAGAAGTACGCGCTGGACTACTACGAGGCGCTGGAGGGCATGAACGTCCAGGTCTCCGACGCCCGGGTGGTGGGCGCCACCGACCCGTACACCGAGCTGTGGGTCACGGTGAAGCCGCGGGAGAACCGGGGTGCGAGCGGCGGCACGGTCTACGGCTCGTACACCGCGCAGAACACCGGGCGGCTCCAGATCCAGTCGCTGGGCGCGGTCGCCGACTTCCCGAAGGCGAACGTCGGTGACACCCTCACCGGCACCACGGCCGGTCCGCTGGACTACAACCAGTTCGGCGGCTACACCCTGGTCGCCCACCGCCTCGGCGCCCTGGAGCAGGGCGGCACCGAGCGGGAGACGACGGACAAGCAGCGCCGCGACGAACTGGCGGTCGCCACGTACAACGTGGAGAACCTGGACCCGTCCGACACGACCTTCGAGGCGCACGCCGCCGCGATCGTGCACCACCTCCAGTCGCCCGACATCGTGTCCCTGGAGGAGATCCAGGACGACAACGGCGCCACCAACAACGGTACGGTCACCGCCGGTCAGACCCTGAAGAAGCTGACCGACGCGATCGTCGCCGCGGGCGGCCCGGCCTACCAGTGGCGCTCGATCGACCCGGTGAACAACGCGGACGGCGGCGAGCCGGGCGGCAACATCCGCCAGGCGTTCCTGTTCAACCCGGAGCGGGTGTCCTTCACCGACCGCGCGGGCGGCGACGCGACGACCGCGACCGGTGTGACGAAGGTGCGCGGCAAGGCGGCGCTGACCGCCTCCCCGGGCCGGGTCGACCCGGCGAACACCGCCTTCACCAGCAGCCGCAAGCCGCTGGCGGGCGAGTTCGTGTTCCGGGGCGAGACGGTCTTCGTGATCGCCAACCACTTCAACTCCAAGGGCGGCGACCAGGCGCTGACCTCGCAGTTCCAGCCCCCCGTGCGCAGCTCGGAGACCCAGCGCCACCAGCAGGCCACGGTGCTCAACGCCTTCGTGAAGGACATCCTGGCCAAGCAGCGCAGCGCGGACGTCATCGCGCTCGGCGACATCAACGACTTCGAGTTCTCCGAGACGGTCGACATCCTGGAGGGCGACGGCGAGCTGTGGTCGGCGGTGAAGTCCCTGCCGAAGAGCGAGCGTTACTCGTACGTCTACCAGGGCAACAGCCAGACCCTCGACCAGATCCTGATCAGCCCGTCGATCCGGCACCGGCACTTCGAGTACGACAGCGTGCACATCAACGCCGAGTTCCACGACCAGATCAGCGACCACGACCCGCAGGTGCTGCGCTACCGCCCGTGAGGTCATGACCGGCCGTGGCCGGCGTACCGCACCGTTCTCAGGGCTGGCTGAACACGCCGTTCAGCCAGCCCTGCCACGCTTCCTGGAGCGATGTCGAGTCGGCGTCCGGGGCGAAGTCGTGGACGGCGATGCCGAGCACATGGCCCCAGTGGTGGCGGCCGAAGACCCGGATCAGGGCGTCGCCGGTGCGCAGCCCCAGGAAGTAGGGGTCGTGGTAGTCCACCACCGCGTCGAGCGCCACGCCTCCCGGTCCCGCCGCCCGCACCGGGGTCCCCTCGGGGGCACCGGCGTCCAGGCCGAGGGCCCGCTCGACGGTCGTGAGGGCATCGGGCGCCCCCGCCGCGTCCGGCCCGTCGAACGCGGTGAACGCGGTGACCGGGCGCCCGGCGAACCGGGTCAGGTACTGGCGCAGGGTGTGCAGATAGAAGGCGGTGTGCTTGGCGGCGCCGTCGTACTGGTTGTCCCAGTCGTCGGCGAAGATCCCGCTGTGCACATAGCGCACCCAGGCGCGGCGGCCCTCGTCGCGCGGCTCGATGGTGTAGTCGAGCTGGTTGAGGGGCTGGGGCGCGTCCGGCGCGGTGTACTCGGCCCGGTTGGTGTAGTGGTGCGGCGGGTCCCAGACGACCACCTCGGAACCGAACGGGCCCACGCCCCCGGCCCGCGGCTCGGGCGGCTCCGTCGGCCACAGCCATCCACCGGTGCCGGTGGTGACGGCCGCCCACACCCGCGCGGGCTCCGCGTCGACCTCGAACTCCTGCACGATCTCGAATTCCCGGGACGGGACGGACGGGACGGACGGGACGGACGGAACAGACGGGACGGACATGGCGCTGTGCTCCTGATCATGGTTCTCGGGACGGCCCCGAAGTCCGGGGCCTGGACGGCGGCGCACCTGACGGATCTGACGGATCTGGCGGACCTGGCGGACCTGGCGGACCCTCACTCCTCCGGCACCGCCGACGGCACCACCGACGACCCACCCGACGGCAACGCACCCCCGGCCCCCGCCCCCGGCTCCGGCGCCGGCTCCGGCCCCGGCTCCTTCACCGTCGGATGCAGCGCGACCACGATCCGATGGTCCCGCCCTCCCTCCGCGTCCGGCGCGTCGTACTTGCGGACCAGCGCGCTCACCCCCGCCGCCAGCTCCTCCACGAACGCGGCCCGGTCGGCGGCGGAGGCGAACCGCACCTGTCCGTCCAGCGCGAAGGTCGCGAGCCGCTGCCGGGCCCGCGCGGCGCCGGTGATCAGCGCGCCGACGTCCCGGACCAGCCGGGCGCCGAGCGCCAGCATCCAGCGCGCGGACAACTGGTCGCGGAACCGGTCCGGGTCGGGCTGCACAGCGGCCAGCGCCAGCGGCGAGATGACGTACGACGCGGCGGTCGCCCGCATCAGCCGCTCGTTCACATTGCCCTTGCGGCGCTCCCCGGCCAGCTCGACCAGACCGTGCCGCTCCAGCGCCTTGAGGTGGTAGTTCACCTTCTGCCGGGGCAGTCCCACCCGTCCGGCCAGCATGGCGGCGGACGCGGGTCCGCCCGCCAGTTCGGCCAGCAGCCGGGCCCGTACGGGGTCCAGACTGACGGCGGCGGCCTCGGGGTCCTCGATGACGGTGACGTCCAGCATGGCCCCAGACTCCCACCGAACATTATTCTTGTCCAGGAACCCCGACTGTTCCGTATGTCGCGGCCTAGTCCCCCACCAGCCCCAGCACATGCCGGTACCGCGCCCCCGTGAACCCGGTGACCCCCGGATACGTCCGCACCCGCTCCCACTCCCGGTCCTCCGCCCCCCGCTCCTTCGCCCGCGCGATCACCGCGTCGTAGGCGGCGTCGTCCTCCCACTCGGCGTAGTTCAGGACGTGGGTGCCGTCCTCCGACGGGTGGAAGTGCGCGGCGATCAGCCCCCGGTGCCCCTCCGGGTCCCCGCCGGTCGCCGCGAGCAGGGTGTCGATCCAGTCCGTGCGGCGGTCGGCGGCACCGGGCTCGAAGTCGATCCGGACGGTGACGACCAGCCCCGGCACCCGGCCGTCACCGGCGGCCCGCGCCTGGCTGCGGTAGTGGCGGTAGCGGTGCAGCGGCAGCCGCTCGATCCCGGGCACGGCGGTGTCGATCTCGTCCACGGTCTCCTGGCGCCGGGTCTTCGCGAACCCCTCGTAGGCCGCCGCGCTCGCCCACTGGGCGTGGTGGAGCAGGGTGCTGCCGTCATGGCCGAGGTAGACGTGGTGGGAGCGCAGTTCCCGCGCGGGCCACGGCCTGCGCTCCCAGGCGGCGGCGAAGGCGTCGACCGCGAGCCGCTGCCGCTCGGGGGTGCCGAGCCGCCAGGTGGAGAAGGTGGGCGCCCCGACCGAGGGGTGCGGCAGTTCGGGGTGGGTGTCGACACGACGGGGCATTCGGACCTCCTGGAGCGGCCGGACAGGGACACGTCCCCACCCTCCGACCTCAACCGGACTTCAGGTCAAGCGGCGCCCATCCCGCCCTCACCTGACCCCCACCTCACCCCCATCTCTCAGAATTACTCCCGAATACCCCGTAGCAGATTTAAGTGGAGCTTCACAATGACCGGGCCGACACTACCCCTATGACGCATCCGGCTCCTTCCCTCGCCCTCTCCTCCCCCAGCCTCTTCGGCCGTGCGCTGTGCGCGATGGTCACGCCGTTCACCGCGTCCGGTGCGCTCGATCCGGACGGGGCGGCGCGGCTCGCCGCCCACTTGGTCGCCCGGGGCTGCGACGGACTGGTGCTGTCCGGCACCACCGGCGAGTCCCCGACCACCTCGGACGCCGAGAAGGCGGACCTGGTGCGGGCGGTACGGGAGGCGGTCGGCGACCGCGCCACGCTGATCGCGGGCGTGGGCACGTACGACACCCGGCACTCGGTGGAGCTGGCGCGGGCGGCGGAGCGGGCGGGCGCGGACGGGGTGCTGGTGGTGACCCCGTACTACAGCAGGCCCCCGCAGGACGCGGTCGAGGCGCACTTCCGGGAGGTCGCCGACGGCTGCGGACTGCCGGTGATGCTGTACGACATCCCGGGCCGCACCGGCACCCGCGTCGAGCCCGACACCCTGCTGCGGCTGGCCGAACACCCGAGGATCGTCGCCGTCAAGGACTGCTCCTACGACTTCCTCGCCGCCCAGAAGGTGATGGCCCGCACGGAACTGGCGTACTACGCGGGCTGCGACGAGCACATCCTCGCCCTGTACGCGGTCGGCGGGGCGGGCTATGTGAGCACGGTCGCGAATGTGGTCCCGGAGCATCTGCGGGCGGTGCTGGACGCGTTCGACGCCGGGGTCACCATGAAGGCGGGCCGCCTCCAGCGCGAGGCGGCCGGTCTGATCGAGGCCATGATGGCGGCGGGGCTGCCGGGCACGGTCACCGCGAAGGCGCTGCTGGCCGACCTCGGTCTGCCCGCCGGGCCGGTGCGGGCGCCGCTGCGTCCGGCGGGACGGGAGACCGTGGAGCGGCTGCGGGCGGTGTACGAGGAGATGGCGGGGGCGCGGCGCGGCACGCCCCCCGGGCCCAGGTCGGCGTGGGCTGACCACCGGCGGGGTCACCAGGTCGTGAACACCGGCTGCCACCCCTCCGCGAAGTCCCTGCCCATCGGCTGACCGGCCCCGCTGAGCCGTACGACCTCGTCACTGCCGACGGTGACCAGCACCAGCCGTCTCCCGTCCTTGTCCCACTCCCAGGCGATGAGCCGGCGCTGGTCCACCCAGGCGAGCAGTTCCGCGCCCCGCACCTTGGTGGCCCGCTCACCGGTGCGGGCGTCGAGCAGCTCGGAGTACGACTCCCCCATGTCCCCGCCCACCCGGCCGCCCGCGGCGAGCGTCCCGTCCGGGGACTGCTTGGCACCGACGTCCGCGTTCAGATGCCGCTCGCCGGGCGAGGCGACGATCGAGCGCCCGGCCAGGTCGTAGAACGCCTGGAGGGTCGCCGGAGCCCCCCAGACCGGACCCGAGACGGTGGTGCCGTCCCGGCCGAAGGTGAAGTCCGCGCGGGCCCCCGGCAGCGTGTGCCCGGTGGCGACCTCGCTCCAGCGCACGGCGCCGTCCCTGAGGTCCACGATGCAGAAGCCGCTCCGGCTCGACGGCGCCTCGCTCGCCGAACTGGACGCGGGGGCTCGCTCCACCTCGTACATCTCGGGATGATCGGTGTAGGCCGTGGCGACCAGCCGCTGCCCGTCCGGTGCGAAGGCGAGCCCGCCGACACCCCGGTCGACCTTGATCCAGCGCTCGACGCGCCCGGTCGCCAGGTCGAGCAGCCCGATCCGGTTGGCCGGCAGCTCCCGTTCCAGGACCGCCGCGGTCCGGGCGCCGGGGGCGACGGCGACGAACGACCAGCGGTCGTCCTTCTCGTACCGTCCGGTGTCGGGGTCGAGCAGGCTGTAGGTGCGTTCGCGGTGGGCGGTGCCGTCGCCGTGCTCCTTCAGCGCGCTGGTGTAGTAGGCGGCGAGGAGGGTCCGTCCGGCGGAGAGGCGCTCGCGCGGCGGCGACTGGTCGGGGTGGCCCTCCACGTCCCGCGGCACGGTCTGCGAGGAGGGCCGGACGTCCCGCTCACCGGAGTTCAGCAGGGGCACCCCCACCCCGAGGATCACGGCGGCGACGGTGGCCGCGGCGCCGGCGGCGAGGGCGCGGGCCCGGCGGCGGCGCCGCACGGCGAGCACCCGGTCGGCGAAACCGGACCCCAGGGGCCCCTGTTCGGCGGCCTGTTCGCCGAGCGCCTGGCGGAGCAGTACCTCGGTGTTCACGGACGTACCTCCAGGATCGGGCGGTCGGCGGCGAGGGCGGCCAGTTCGGGCGAGTAGGCACGCAGCCGCTCCAGGGAGCGATGGGTGGTGGACCGTACGGTGCCCACCGAGCAGCCGAGGACCCGGGCGACCTCGGCCTCGGGCAGATCCTCGAAGTAGCGCAGCACCAGGACGGTCCGCTGGCGCGGGGTGAGCCGGGCCAGCGCGTCCCGGATGAGCAGCCGCAGTTCGGCGGCGGTGACGGCGTCGTCGCCGTGGGTGTCGTGCTCGTCCGGTGGCTCGGCGACGGTCAGTTCACGGCGCGGCCACTTCAGGCGCCAGCGGCTGATCTGCTGGCGGTAGAGGATCTGCCGGACGTACGCCTCGGGTTCGTCGATCCGCTGCCAGCGGCCGGCCGCCTTGATCAGGGCGTTCTGGAGGAGATCCTCGGCGGCGTGCCGGTCTCCGCCGGTGAGCAGCACCGCGCAGCGCAGCAGTGCGGTCGAGCGGCCCGCCACGAACTGCCGGAAGCTCTCCTCCGCCTGGGCATCCATCGTCACCTTCTCTTCCCCGGGTCCGGCGTTCCCTGGTGTCCGGCCCCCTCACCCCTGCTGACGCGTGTGCCGGTGCACCGCTATGCCTGCGGTGGACGATTCGGCCCACGCGGAGCGGCCCGGGGCCGTCCGTGCCGCGTATCCGCGGTACGAACGGCCCCGGGCCGCTGGGAGAACGACGGGGACGGCGGGCTACCCGGCGGCCGTCTCGGCCGCCGCGGCCCCTTCCGTGGTGTGCTCGTCGCCGAACAGCCGGAAGTGTTCGAGGACATCCTCGGCCGGGTCGTCGACCTGGCCGACATGGACGTTGACGAGACCGACCGTGGGGCCGTTGTGGGAGTCGCTGTGGGTCTCGTCGGCGTGGGCGGCACCGGCCGGGAGCCAGCAGCCGACCGCCAGGGCGGCGACCGTCCCGGTCAGCAGCCGTACGGCGTTCCTGGTCCGCTTGTTCGTCATTGCTCAGCCCCTCGTCCTACGACCGCGTCGGCAGATGATCGGACACGACGTGACCGTGCCCTCCGGTCTATCGGCCGAACGGGTGCCGAAGTCACGGTCAGTGGGCGTTTTAAGTGATCGTCATGATCGAAGAAGCGGCACACCGGCGTGACGGGGGGGCGCCACGGACGTCAGTTGTGGCTGTGCAGGATGTCGTTCAGGCCGCCCCACTCGGCGTTGTTGGGGCGCGCCTCGACCGTGCCGGTGACCGAGTTGCGGCGGAAGAGGATGTTGTCGGCGCCGGAGAGTTCCCGGGCCTTGACGATCTGTCCGTCGGGCAGGGTGACCCGGGTCCCGGCGGTGAGGTAGAGGCCGGCCTCGACCACGCAGTCGTCGCCGAGCGCGATACCGATCCCGGCCTCCGCGCCGACCAGGGAGCGTTCGCCGATGGCGACCCGCTCCTTGCCGCCGCCGGACAGGGTGCCCATGGTGGAGGCGCCGCCGCCGATGTCGGAGCCGTCGCCGACGACCACGCCCTGGGAGATCCGGCCCTCGACCATGGAGGTGCCGAGCGTGCCCGCGTTGAAGTTGACGAAGCCCTCGTGCATCACGGTGGTCCCGGCGGCCAGGTGGGCGCCGAGCCGTACCCGGTCGGCGTCGGCGATCCGGACCCCGGCGGGGGCCACGTAGTCGGTCATCCGGGGGAACTTGTCCACGCCGAACACGCTGACGTGCAGTCCCCGTGCGCGGGCGGCGAGCCGTACGGTCTCCAGGGTGTCCACGGCGACCGGGCCGAGGGAGGTCCAGGCCACATTGGGCAGCAGACCGAAGATCCCGTCCAGGTTCTGCCCGTTGGGCCGGACCAGCCGGTGCGAGAGCAGATGCAGCCGCAGATAGGCGTCGTGGGTGTCCAGCGGCTTGTCGTCCAGCGAGGAGATGACCGTACGGACCGCGACGGTCTCCACGCCGCGCACCCCGTCCTTGGCGAGCGCGGCGACGGCGTGCTCACCGAGCAGCGCGCGGGTGCGGTCGGCGTCCAGCCGCTCGGTACCGGCCGGTCCGGGCGCGTCGGACAGTTCGGGGGCGGGGAACCAGGTGTCGAGAACGGTGCCGTCGGCGGCGACGGTGGCGAGCCCGGCGGCCACGGCACCGGAGGTACGGGGGGCAGTCGTGTCGGTCATGAGGGCAACCTAACCGTCCCCGGCCCGAGGAGCCTAACCAGCGCGGAGGCGTCTCATCGGGCGGGCGGCGGGCCCGCGATCACCCGTCCCAGCATCTCCCGCGCGTAGCCCTCGTCGTAGGGCGTGTCGGTCAGCAGGACCTGGAGACAGATGCCGTCCATCAGCGCCACGACGGCCCGCGCGGTCACCGGGTCGGTGTGCGGGGCGAGGGCCTCGGTCACCGCGTCGGTCCATTCGGCGGCGACCGGGCGCAGCGCGGGGCGGCGCAGGGCGGCGAGATACAGCTCGTACTCCAGCTCCACCCCGGTCCGCTCCCCGGCGAGCCAGACGCCGAGCACGGTGGCGAGTCCGGCGGCCAGGTCGGTGGAGCCGTCGAGCAGTGCGCGGTGGTCCGCCAGCACGGTGGCGAACCCCTCGTTGCACTGCCGCAGCGCGGCGATCAGCAGCTCGTCCAGGGTCGCGAAGTGGTACGTGGTGGAGCCCAGCGGCACATCGGCCTCGGCGGCGACCGTGCGATGGCTGAGCCCGGCGATGCCCTGGGCCGCGGCGACCCGGATCGCCGCGTCGATGATCCGCTGGCGGCGCCCGGGGTCGTGGCGGCGGGCCATCAGTGGGCGCCGCCCAGATTCAGCACCACGACCCCGATGACGATCAGGGCGATCCCGGCGGCCTTGGTCAGGGTCATCCCCTCCCCGAGGAAGACGGTCCCGATGAGCGCGATCACGGCGGTCCCGGCGCCGGACCAGATGGCGTAGGCGGTGCCCACGGAGATCGTCTTGAGCGTCTGGGCGAGCAGCACGAAGGCCACTATGTACCCGGCCGCGGTGATCAGCGAGGGCCACAGCCTGGTGAAGCCCTGGCTGTACTTCATGGAGGTGGTCGCGGCGATCTCGGCGGCGATGGCACCGGCCAGCAGGAGGAAACCCATACGGGCGAGCGTACACAGGCATGTGTACGGGCGTACATAACGATTCAGGACGGGCCACGGGAAGGGGTACGGGAACGGGAACGGCCCCCGGCATCGCTGCCGGGGGCCGTACGAGGGACTGCGAGAGGGACCACGAGAGGGACTGCGAGAAGGTCAGGGGCGCGTCAGACGTTGAAGCCCAGCGCCCGCAGCTGCTCCCGGCCGTCGTCGGTGATCTTGTCGGGGCCCCATGGCGGCATCCACACCCAGTTGATGCGCAACTCGTTGACCAGGCCGTCCGTGGCGGACTTGGCCTGGTCCTCGATGACATCGGTGAGCGGACAGGCCGCCGAGGTGAGGGTCATGTCGATGGTGGCCACGTTGGAGTCGTCCACATGGATGCCGTAGATCAGGCCGAGGTTGACGACGTCGATGCCCAGCTCGGGGTCCACGACGTCCATCAGGGCCTCGCGGAGTTCCTCCTCCGAGGCCGGCTTCGTCTCAAGGGTCTCGGTCATGCCGTCTTCCTTTCCGAGGCGTCGGCGACGGTCCCTGAGCCCAGGGCCTGGGCCGTCGCGTCCTTCCACGCCATCCAGCTCAGCAGGGCGCACTTCACCCGTGCCGGGTACTTGGAGACACCGGCGAACGCGACCGCGTCCTCCAGCACCTCCTCCATGGCGTCGTCCGGCTCGATCCGGCCCTTGGACTGCATCAGCTCCAGGAAGGTCTCCTGGATCTTCCGCGCGTCGGTGACGTCCTTGCCGACCAGCAGTTCGTTCAGCACCGAGGCGCTGGCCTGGCTGATCGAGCAGCCCTGGCCCTCGTACGAGACGTCCTCGATCCTCGTGCCGTCGTACTTCACGCGCAGGGTGATCTCGTCGCCGCACGTCGGGTTCACATGGTGGACCTCGGCGTCGCCGTCCCTCAGACCACGCCCGTGCGGGTTCTTGTAGTGGTCCAGGATGACTTCCTGGTACATGGAGTCCAGCTTCACGGTTCCAGCACGCCCCTCAGCCGAAGAAGTTCCGTACGTGCTCCAGGCCGTCGACCAGCGCGTCGATCTCGGCCGGCGTGGAGTACAGATAGAACGACGCTCGTGTGGTCGCGGGAATTCCGTAGCGCAGGCAGACCGGGCGGGCGCAGTGGTGGCCGACCCGGACCGCGATGCCCTGCTCGTCCAGCACCTGCCCCACGTCATGGGGGTGGATGTCACCGAGCGTGAAGGAGATCGCCGCGCCCCGGTCCTCGGCCGTGGAGGGGCCGATGATCCTGAGGTCGGGGACCTCCAGGAGCCGCTTGACCGCGTACTCGGTGAGCGCGTGCTCATGGGCGAGGATCTTGTCCATGCCGAGGGCGTCGAGATAGTCGATGGCCGCGCCGAGACCGACCGCCTGGGCGATCGGCGGGGTGCCCGCCTCGAACTTGTGCGGCGCCGGGGCGTAGGTGGAGGAGTGCATCGAGACGGTCTCGATCATCTCGCCGCCGCCCAGGAACGGGGGCAGGTCCTCCAGCAGCTCCTGGCGGCCCCACAGGACCCCGATGCCGGTCGGCGCGCACATCTTGTGGCCGGTGAAGGCCACGAAGTCGGCCTGGAGGGACTGCACGTCCAGCGGCATGTGCGGGGCGGCCTGGGAGGCGTCGACGCAGACCAGCGCGCCGACCTCCTGGGCGCGCCGGACGATCGCCTCGACCGGGTTGACCGTGCCCAGGATGTTCGACACCAGCACAAAGGAGACGATCTTCGTCTTCTCGGTGATGATCTCGTCGATGTTGGACAGGTCGAGGCGGCCGTCGTCGGTGAGACCGAACCACTTCAGCTTCGCGCCCGTGCGCTGCGACAGCAGCTGCCAGGGGACGATGTTGGAGTGGTGCTCCATCTCGGTGATGACGATCTCGGTGTCGGCGTCGACCCGGTAGGGCTCGTCGGCCCAGCCGAGCATGTTCGCCACCAGGTTCAGCGACTCGGAGGCGTTCTTGGTGAAGATCACCTCGTCGCGGCTGGGCGCGTTGATGAAGTCGGCGACCTTGTCGCGCGCGCCCTCGTACAGCGCCGTGGCCTCCTCGGCGAGGACATGCACACCGCGGTGGACGTTGGCGTTGTACCGCTCGTAGTACTCGCTCAGGGCGTCCAGTACCTGGCGCGGCTTCTGCGAGGTCGCCGCGTTGTCCAGGTACACGAGCTTCTTACCGTCGTGGACCTGGCGGTCCAGGATGGGGAAGTCCTTGCGGATCGCCTCGGTGTCGAGGAGGCCCGGCATGTGTGTCACGCGGATGCGCCACCCTTCACGTATGCCTCGTAGCCCTCGTTCTCCAGCTTGTCCGCCAGCTCGGGGCCGCCGGACTCGGCGATCCGGCCGCCCGCGAAGACATGGACGTGGTCGGGCTTGATGTAGCGCAGGATGCGCGTGTAGTGGGTGATCAGCAGGGTGCCGACCTCGCCGGACTCCCGGACCCGGTTGACGCCCTCGGAGACCACCCGCAGCGCGTCCACGTCGAGACCGGAGTCGGTCTCGTCCAGGATCGCGATCTTCGGCTTGAGCAGTTCGAGCTGGAGGATCTCGTGGCGCTTCTTCTCACCGCCGGAGAAGCCCTCGTTGACATTGCGCTCGGCGAAGGAGGGGTCCATGTGGAGCCGCTCCATGGCCTCCTTGACCTCCTTCACCCAGGTACGCAGCTTGGGGGCCTCGCCGCGGATGGCGGTGGCGGAGGTGCGCAGGAAGTTGGAGACGGAGACACCGGGGACCTCGACCGGGTACTGCATCGCCAGGAACAGTCCGGCGCGGGCCCGCTCGTCGACGGACATCTCCAGGACGTCCTCGCCGTCGAGGGTGACGGTGCCGCTGGTGATCGTGTACTTGGGGTGACCGGCCAGCGAGTAGGCGAGGGTCGACTTGCCGGAGCCGTTGGGGCCCATGATGGCGTGCGTCTCGCCCTGCTTCACGGTGAGGTCGACGCCCTTGAGGATCTCCTTCGTGGCGTTGTCGGCCTCGACGGTGACGTGCAGGTCTCGGATTTCAAGCGTTGCCATGGGTGCCTCAGGACTCCTGGGTGAGGGAGACGAGCACGTCGTCCCCTTCGATCTTTACGGGGTAAACGGGTACGGGCCGGGTGGCGGGGAGGCCGGACGGCTTGCCGGTGCGCAGGTCGAAGGTGGAGCCGTGCAGCCAGCACTCGATGGCGCAGTCCTCCACCTCGCCCTCGGACAGCGAGACGTTGGCGTGCGAGCAGATGTCGTAGATGGCGAACACCTCGCCCTCGGTGTGCACCAGGGACATCGGTGTGCCGTCGAGTTCCACCCGCTTGGGGGTGTCCTCCTCCAGCTCGCTGAGCGCGCAGACACGCACGAAGGGGCTCATGCGACCGCGGCCTCCAGCTCCTGCTCGATCCGGGCGATGAGCCGCTCCTCGACGTCCGGGATGCCGATCTGCTGGACCAGCTCCGCGAAGAAGCCGCGCACCACCAGACGGCGGGCCTCGTGCTCGGGGATGCCGCGGGCCATCAGGTAGAACAGCTGCTCGTCGTCGAACCGGCCGGTGGCGGAGGCGTGTCCGGCGCCGACGATCTCCCCGGTCTCGATCTCCAGGTTGGGCACCGAGTCGACCCGGGCGCCGTCGGTGAGGACCAGGTTGCGGTTCATCTCATAGGTGTCGGTGCCCTCGGCGCGGGCCTCGATGAGGACGTCGCCGATCCACACCGCGTGCGCCTGCTCGCCCTGGAGGGCGCCCTTGTAGACCACGTTGGACTTGCAGTGCGGAACGTTGTGGTCGACCAGCAGCCGGTGCTCCTGGTGCTGTCCGGCGTCGGTGAAGTACAGCCCGATCAGCTCGGCCTCGCCGCCGGTGCCGGAGTAGGCGACCCGCGGGTGCAGCCGTACGACGTCGCCGCCGAAGGTGACGACCACGGACTTGAAGGTGGCGTCGCGGCCGACGAGGGCGTTGTGCTGGGCCACATGGACGGCCTTGTCGTCCCAGTCCTGGACGGAGACCACGGTGAGCCTGGCGCCGTCGCCGAGGACGTAGTCGACATTGCCCGCGAGGACCGCGTCACCGGTGTGGTCGATGACGAGCAGCGCCTCGGCGAAGGCGCCCAGCTCGATCACCTGGTGGGCGTAGGCGACCCCGCCCTCGCCGTGCACGGTGATCCGGATCGGCTCGGTGAGCTGGGTGTCCTTGGGCACGGTGACGATCCCGGCCTGCTCGAACGCGGAGTACGCCTGGGCGGCGACCCGGTCGACGGGGGTGCCGGCCCGGCCGAGCCGGGCGTCGTCGCGGCCGACGGTCTCGACGGTGACGCCCTCGGGGGCCTCGACGGCGACCTTCACTCCGGTGCCGGTGGCGGTGGCGGTGCCGTCGTGCAGCCCGCGCAGGCGCGCCAGCGGGGTGAACCGCCACTCCTCCTCGCGGCCGTGCGGCACGGGGAAGTCCGCCACGTCGAAGGACGGGGGGGCGCTCATGCGGGTGGCGACGGTCGACTCCGCGGCCACCGCGATCGAGCCGGCGGTGGTGGAACCCACCGGGATGTTCTGAGCCTCAGCCATGGCTGTCGGTCTGCTCTCTTCCTTACGCTTGCGCGCTTGACGCTTGGGCGGTGCGATCCTCGGCCCGCCCCCCGGGGAGGCGGGCCGCCTGCTGCTGTCGGACGGGGGCGGGGGTCTTAACCGACCGCGCCTTCCATCTGCAGCTCGATCAGCCGGTTCAGCTCCAGGGCGTACTCCATGGGCAGCTCCTTGGCGATCGGCTCGACGAAGCCGCGCACGATCATCGCCATCGCCTCGAACTCGCTCAGCCCGCGGCTCATCAGATAGAAGAGCTGGTCCTCGGAGACCTTGGAGACGGTCGCCTCGTGGCCCATGGACACATCGTCCTCACGGACGTCGACATAGGGGTAGGTGTCCGAGCGGGAGATGGTGTCCACCAGCAGCGCGTCGCACAGCACGTTGGACTTGGCGCCGGGGGCGCCCTCGCCGATCTCGATCAGCCCGCGGTAGGAGGTACGGCCACCGCCGCGCGCCACCGACTTGGAGACGATGTTGGACGAGGTGTTCGGCGCCATGTGGACCATCTTGGCGCCCGCGTCCTGGTGCTGGCCCTCGCCCGCGAAGGCGATGGACAGGGTCTCGCCCTTGGCGTGCTCGCCCATCAGATAGACGGCCGGGTACTTCATGGTGACCTTGGAGCCGATGTTGCCGTCGATCCACTCCATGGTCGCGCCCTCGTAGGCGACGGCACGCTTGGTGACCAGGTTGTAGACGTTGTTCGACCAGTTCTGGATGGTCGTGTAGCGGCAGCGGGCGTTCTTCTTGACGATGATCTCGACCACCGCGCTGTGCAGCGAGTCCGACTTGTAGATCGGCGCCGTGCAGCCCTCGACGTAGTGCACATAGGCGCCCTCGTCGACGATGATCAGGGTCCGCTCGAACTGGCCCATGTTCTCGGTGTTGATCCGGAAGTACGCCTGGAGCGGGATCTCGACATGGACGCCCGGCGGGACGTAGATGAAGGAGCCGCCGGACCACACCGCGGTGTTCAGCGAGGCGAACTTGTTGTCGCCGACCGGGATGACCGTGCCGAAGTACTCCTTGAACAGCTCCGGGTGCTCCTTGAGCGCGGTGTCGGTGTCCAGGAAGATGACGCCCTGCTCCTCCAGGTCCTCACGGATCTGGTGGTAGACGACCTCCGACTCGTACTGCGCGGCGACACCGGCGACCAGGCGCTGCTTCTCGGCCTCGGGGATGCCCAGCTTGTCGTAGGTGTTCTTGATGTCCTCGGGCAGGTCCTCCCAGGACTCCGCCTGCTTCTCCGTGGAGCGCACGAAGTACTTGATGTTGTCGAAGTCGATGCCGGAGAGGTCGGAGCCCCAGTTCGGCATGGGCTTCTTCTCGAAGAGCCTGAGGCCCTTGAGGCGGAGCTTGGTCATCCACTCCGGCTCGGACTTCTTCCCGGAGATGTCGCGGACGACGGCCTCACTCAGACCGCGCTTCGCCGCGGCACCGGCCTCGTCGGAGTCGGCCCAGCCGTATTCGTACGTGCCCAGCCCTTCGAGTTCGGGGTGGGCGGTCTCCGTGGGGAGAGTCATGCGGGGTTCCTCCCGGCCGTGCTGGTGGATGCGTTGGTAGGGGTCTGGGGGGTCTGCGGGGTGCGCGCCGTCGCGGTGCTCCCGGGGCGCCGCGGCTTCGCGGTCCTCGGGATGAACGTCGTGCAGACACCGTCGCCGTGGGCGATGGTGGCCAGCCGCTGGACGTGCGTACCGAGGAGTTCGGCGAACAGCTCCGTCTCGGCCTCGCACAGCTGCGGGAACCGCTCGGCGACATGGGCGACCGGGCAGTGGTGCTGGCAGAGCTGCTCGCCCTGCCGGGGCTGGGGCGCGCTGCGCGCGGTAGCAGCGTACCCGTCGGCGCTGAGGGCCTTGGCCAGGGCTTCGGTGCGCTCCTCGGGGCCGGCCGCCTCGACCGCCGTGCGGTAGGCGTCGGCGAGGGCGGCGATCCGGGCGCGGGCGAAGGCGGCGACCGCCTCGCTGCCGCCGTGCTGCTCGGCGATCCAGCTGAGGGCGTCGGCGGCGAGCTGGTCGTAGGACTGGTCGAAGGCGTCCCGCCCGCAGTCGGTCAGGGCGAACACCTTGGCGGGCCTGCCGCGCGTACGGGCGCCGTAGATCCGCTGCTCATGGGCGGCCACCACGTCGTCGGCGAGCAGGGCGTCCAGATGGCGGCGGACGGCCGCCTGGGTGAGGCCGAGGCGGCTGGCCAGCTCGGCAACGGTCGAGGGGCCGTGTTGCAGGATGGAGCGCGCGACCCGGTTGCGGGTGGACCGCTCCCCGGTCGCGAGTTCCTCCTGCGGGGCCTCGCCGACGTTTTTCACAACGCCATTGTTGCGTAATTCCTCAGAGCCTGACAAGCCGCGTCCGTACAGGCGAGCGGTGCCCTGCGTCACTTAGGTAAACCTAAGCTGACCTGCGGAAACGATCTTTGATCGATCAGCCGGTACGGCAATCGGGTGGCGCGGGCGGACGCCGTCGAGCAGACTGCCGAACCATGTCCGACACGCCCGCACCCCCTCCGACCGGCCCTCTTGTCACCCGCGCCGGCCTCGCCGCCGAGTTGCGCGCGGCCGGGGCGCTCAGCGGCGAGACCCTGCTGGTGCACTCCTCGCTGCGCTCCCTGGGCTGGGTGTGCGGCGGCCCGGTCGCCGTGGTCCAGGCGCTGCTGGACGCCCTCGGCCCGCGCGGCACGCTGGTGGTCCCCACCCAGAGCGGCGATCTCTCCGACCCCGCCGTCTGGGCCGCCCCGCCGGTCCCCCGGTCCTGGTGGGACACCATCCGCGCCACCATGCCGCCCTACGACCCCGACCTCACCCCCACCCGGGGCGTCGGGGTGATCCCGGAGACCGTACGGCGCTGGCCCGGCGCCCTGCGCAGCGCGCATCCGCAGACCTCCTTCGCCGCCGTCGGCCCCCGCGCCGCGACGGTCACCGACGGCCACGCCGAGGACTGCCGGCTGGGCGAGCGCAGCCCGCTGGCCCGGCTGGAGGAGCTGGGCGCCCGGGTGCTGCTGCTCGGCGTGGGCTACGACTCCTGCACCTCCTTCCATCTCGCCGAGTACCGCGTACCCGCCCCGCTGGCCCGGGTCGGCCGTCCGGCGCCGGACGGCTGGCGGGAGATCACGGAGGTCTCGATCAGCTCGGACCGCTTCGGTGAACTCGGCCATGACTTCGAACGCGACCGCCCGGTCGTCCGGGGCACGGCGGGCGCCGCCACCACCCGGCTCTTCCCGGTCGCGGACGCGGTGGCCTACGCCGAGGGCTGGCTCCCCGTCCACCGGCCCCGCGTGGGAGACATCCTGCTCGGCGGACCCGAATGACCAGGCGGGGGCGCGGGCGGGGGCACGGCGAGGGCAGGGGGAGGGCAGGGCGGCGGCACGGTGAGAGGTCCGGTGAGGGTCCCGGCATGGGGTCTGGCAAGGGGTCCCGTAAGGGCTCCGGCCGCCCGGCGCCCTGCCACCCCCCCGCGCGCTCCCGGAGTTCCCGTACCCGCCCGTCCGGCGCACCCACCGCGAACCTAGACTCTGGACCCATGCGAAGTGAGCCCGTGGTCCAGGTCGACGCCTTGGTGAAGCGGTACGGCGACAAGACCGCGGTGGACCGACTCTCCCTCGTGGCCCGTACCGGGGTGACCGCCGTGCTCGGTCCCAACGGCGCCGGGAAGACCACCACGGTCGAGATGTGCGAGGGATACCGCAGGCCCGACTCCGGGACCGTACGGGTGCTCGGCCTCGACCCGGTCCGGGAGGCGCGCGCGCTGCGCCCGCGGATCGGCGTGATGCTCCAGACCGGCGGGGTCTACTCCGGCGCCCGCGCGGACGAGATGCTGCGCCATGTGGCCCGGCTGCACGCCCACCCGCTGGACGTGGACGCGCTGAGCGCCCGGCTCGGCCTCGGCTCCTGCGGCCGTACCCCCTACCGTCGGCTCTCCGGCGGCCAGCAGCAGCGCCTTGCCCTCGCCATGGCCGTCGTCGGCCGCCCCGAGCTGGTCTTCCTGGACGAGCCCACCGCCGGACTCGACCCGCAGGCCCGCCGCGCCACCTGGGACCTGATCCGCGATCTGCGCGCCGACGGCGTCTCGGTGATCCTCACCACCCACCACATGGACGAGGCGGAACAGCTCGCCGACGACGTCGCCATCATCGACAACGGCCGGGTCGTCGCCCAGGGCAGCCCCGAGGAGCTGTGCCGGGGCGGCGCCGAGAACACCCTGCGCTTCACCGGCCGCCCCGGTCTCGACGTGGCCTCGCTGCTCAAGGCGCTGCCCGCCGACGCCGCCGCGGTCGAGCTGACCCCGGGCTCCTACCGGGTCACCGGCAAGATCGACCCCCAGTTGCTGGCCACGGTCACCTCCTGGTGCGCCCAGCACGGAGTGCTCCCGGACCGTATCTCGGTCGAGCGCCACACCCTCGAAGACGTCTTCCTGGAACTGACCGGCAAGGAGCTGCGCGCATGAGCGCCACCGGCACGTACGCCCCCCGGCCCGGCGCCGCCCCGCTCCCCCGCATGATCGCGGCGCAGGCGGCGCTGGAGACCCGGATGCTGCTGCGCAACGGCGAGCAGCTGCTGCTGACGGTGGTCATCCCGACGCTGCTGCTGGTGCTGTTCAGCACGGTCGACATCGTCGACACCGGCGCGGGCGCGGCCGTCGACTTCCTGACCCCGGGCATCCTGGCGCTGGCGGTGATGTCCACGGCGTTCACCGGTCAGGCCATCGCCACCGGCTTCGAGCGGCGCTACGGGGTGCTCAAGCGGCTGGCGTCCTCGCCGCTGCCGCGCTGGGGGCTGATGACCGCCAAGACCCTCGCGGTGCTGGTCACCGAGATCCTCCAGGTGCTGCTGGTGACGGCCATCGCGCTGGCGCTGGGCTGGTCGCCGCACGGCGACCCGTTCTCCGTGCTCCTGCTGCTCGTCCTCGGCACCGCCGCGTTCTCCGGGCTCGGTCTGCTGATGGCGGGCACGCTGAGGGCGGAGGCCACGCTCGCCGCCGCCAATCTGGTCTTCCTGCTGCTGCTGGTGGGCGGCGGGGTGATCGTGCCGCTGGACAAGTTCCCGCCCGCCGCGCAGGACGTGCTCGGGCTGCTGCCGATCTCCGCGCTCTCGGACGGGCTGCGGGACGTGCTCCAGGACGGCGCCGGGCTGCCGTGGGGCAGTCTGGCGATCCTCGCGGTGTGGGCGGTCGCGGGGCTGGCGGCGGCCGGCCGCTTCTTCCGCTGGGAGTAGCCCTGGCTGTGGGAGCTGCTCCGACCGCAGGCGTAGCCCCGGCCGCAGGAGTAACCCCGGCTGCGGGCCTAGCCCCGGCCGCGTGAGCAGCCCCGGCCGCAGACGTAGCCCCGCCACCGCAGGCGTACCCCCGGCCGCGAGAGTCTCCCCGCCGCCCCGCCCGCAGCGGAGTGTCCCCGCCCCGCCACCACCCCCGTACGCAGGCACGACACGGCGAGCGGCCCCCCTCGTGAACGTGTGCACAAGCCGCCTTCTACGATGGCCCCGTGCCAAAGCTGACCCGTACGGACGCCCGTGACGCCGTGCGCAACCCCCTCGCCTTCATCGCCGCGCGCTGGACCCCCACCCCGCGCACGGTCCGCCGGGCCGCGCTCGCGGCCCTCGTCATGGCGGTGGTCATCGTCGTCACCGGCGGGGCCGTGCGGCTCACCGGCTCCGGCCTCGGCTGCCCGACCTGGCCCAAGTGCACCGACGACTCGCTGACCGCGACCCGGGAGATGGGTCTGCACGGGGTCATCGAGTTCGGCAACCGGATGCTGACCTATGTACTGTGCGCGGCCGTCGGCTGGGCCATCATCGCCGCCCGCGCCGAGAAGCCGTACCGGCGGGAGCTGACCCGGCTGGGCTGGGCCCAGTTCTGGGTGGTCATGGGCAACGCCGTGCTGGGCGGGATCGTCGTGCTGGTCGGTCTCAACCCGTACACGGTCGCCCTGCACTTCCTGCTCTCCTCCGCGCTGATCGCGGTGGCCACGGTGATGTGGCAGCGCGCCCGCGAGGGCGACGGCGAGCCGCGTCCGCTGGTCGGCGCGGTGGTGCGGCAACTGGTCTGGGTCCTGGTCGGGGTGACGGCCCTGCTGATCGCCGTCGGCACGGTGGTGACCGGCGCCGGGCCGCACGCGGGCGACTCCAGCGAGGTGCCCCGGATGGACGTCCCGTGGGAGGACGTGACCCGGCTGCACTCGGTGCTGGCCTGGATCGTGGTGACCCTGACCTTCGCCCTGTGGTTCGTCCTCAAGGCGGTCGACGCTCCCAAGGGCCCGCTGGACCGGACCCGGGACCTGTTCGTGATCCTGCTCGCGCAGGGCGTGATCGGATACGTCCAGTACTTCACCGATCTGCCCGAGGTCCTGGTCGGCGCGCACATGCTCGGCTCGTGTCTGGTGTGGATCGCCACGCTGCGGGTGCTGCTGGCGCTGCGCGAGCGCCCGGCCGCCACGCACCCCGGGACGGACTCCGGGACGGACTCCGCCGAGGTGCCCGCCCCGGCCGCTCAGCCGTACGAGGCGACCAGCGCGTCGATCGCCGGACCCAGGTAGTCCCGGGTCAGTCCGGCGCGGCGGTCCCGCCAGCCGGGGGCCGGTGCCGGGCGCGGGCCGCCGTAGCGGCGGGCGGTGATGTCCTCGACCACCGGCACCGGGGCGCCCAGGGCGGGCAGCAGGGCGAGCGCCTCGCGCTTGCTGATCAGCCGCCCGTCCGTGACGGTGGCGGTCGCGCGGGCCAGCGTGATCAGCCCGAGGTCGACCCACTCGTCCCGGGTCCACAGCGCGGGCCGGTCCACCATGGGCCGCCAGTAGTCCCGCTGGTCCCGGAGCACGAACGCGGCCAGTTCCCGGTCCGGCACCGGCGGCAGCAGCCCGGCGGGCTCCCGGCCGTACAGGACCCGGCCGAAGGTGTGCAGCTCACGGCGGGTCACCGGGGTGACGGGGCGGCGGAACAGCCGCTCGTGCGCCCAGGTCAGATGCGCGCGGGCGGTGTCCCCGGCGGCCGACGGGGTCAGATACGTGCAGTGCAGTCCCGGGGCGAGGGGGTCGGCGCGCAGCCGGGCGTGCAGCAGGGCCAGCCGCCACACCGTGCCCGGGGTGGGGGTCCGGGGCAGGACGGCGATCAGATCGAGGTCGCTGCGGCCCTCCTGGTAGTCACCGCCCGCGAGGGAGCCGTGGGCCCACACCGCGACCGGGGCGAGCGGCAGGAGCCCGGTCACGAAGCGGTCGAGCAGGGCGCGGGTGGCGGGCGGCGGCTGTTCCTGGTGCGGCATGGGGCCAGTCTGTCCGGCTCAGTCGAGCCCGTACACCCGCCGCGCGTTGCCCGCCGCGATCAGTGCGGCCACCCGGTGCGCGTCCGCCGCCGACCACGCCCCGTCGGCCACCCAGGCGCCCAGCACCCGGCCGAGCGCCTCCTGGAACAACCGTGCCCCGACCACATGCAGTTCGGGCAGCGCGCCCGCCCCGCTGGAGAACAGGATCTTCCCGAACGGGGCCAGCTCCAGGACCTCGGCGAGGACGTGCGCGGCACGGGCGCCGGTACGCGCCAGGGCGGCACCGCAGTCGGCGTACACATGGGGGAAGACGCCCGCGAGATGGGCGGTGTGCCGGTGGTACGGGTAGCCGTGCAGCAGGATCAGATCGGTGCCGAGTCCGGCGGTGGCCCGGACGAAGCCGGTGAGCAGCACCGGGTCGGTCCGGTCGGTGCGCGCCCCCGGCTCCCCGAGCCCGGTGTGCAGTTGCAGCGGCCGTCCGGAGGCGACGGCGATCCACAGCAGATGGCGCAGCAGCACCGGATCGTTCAGTTCGTCGCCGGCCCGGCGTCCGGCCAGCCAGCGCCCCGCCGCGCCGCGTACCTCGCCGGGGCCGGGCGGTTCGGGGGCGAGGGCGAGTCCGTGCCGGACCCCGGCGACGGAGGTGAACGCCACGGCGTGGGCGGCGGCGCCGTGCACCGACTCGGCGAGGTTGGCGAGCAGGGAGGCGACCGTGCCGGAGGTGTCGGCGACCTGCTCGGCGAGGAGTTCCAGACGGACGATCTCCCGGGCGTCGGCGTCGGCGGCGGTGGCGAGTTCGGCGGGGCAGGTGAGGTCGCCGGGCAGCCCGGTGTCGACGAGGTAGGTGGTGATGCCGCTGCCGCGCAGCAGCCGTCGGCCGGACTCCAGGACGCCCAGTTCGCGGCGGCGGGCGAGATAGCGGGCGGGCGGGCTGTGCGGTTCCAGACCGAGTAGCGGGGGGCACCAGCGGCGTACCGCGAAGCCGGTCTGGGTGTCGAAGAGGGTGGTGCCGGGGGCGGGCGGGCCCGCGGTGCGGGCGAGCTGGGTCTCGAAGGTGCCGAGTCCCAGCTCCGTGCGGAGCACTCCGTGGCAGTGCTGGTCCACGAGCGCCGGTGTCTCGATCATCCCGCTGCTCCCCGTGCTGGACCGACCCTTCTCCGTCCTAACGGGTGGGGCGGGGTTCAGGTGTTGCCGTCCGGGAGGTCTGGCCGGAATGGCGGGGGCGGTCACCTGACAGACCAGGGGGCGTCCGTCAGCCGTTTCCGACCTGGATTCCGGCCATGCGCTTCCACTCGTACGGGCCGGTCGTCACCTTGGCGGCGAACTCGCCGTCGAAGGAGGCGTGGACCGTGATGCCGGACCGGGCGACGGCCTGCTCGGCGACGGCGTAGGTGGGGGCGACCAGGTCGCCCCAGGTGCCGTCGGCGGCGACCAGGACGATCCGGGCGCCGCGTTCGCCGAGGTAGGCGACCTGTCCTTCGGCGGTGCCGCCGTGCTTGCGGGCGAAGGCGCCGATCTGCTTCGCGAGGCGGGCGGTGCGGCGCTCGGCGCGGGCGGCGGCCCGGGAGTCGGTGGTCCCGTCCTGGGCGGCCGGCTGCTGTGTGTCGTCTGCCATGGTCAGGATGCTACCGACGGGTACGGGGGTCGGGGAGGTGACCTGCGCCTCAGCGCCGCGCGGGCGCTCAGCGCAGGAAGGGGTCCACGGCCACGGCGACGAACAGCAGCGACACATAGGTGATCGACCAGTGGAACAGCCGCATCTCCTTCAGCTTCGCGCCGGTCACCTCGGCCTTGGCGCGGTGCTGGAGGGCGTGTGCCTCCCACAGCCACCAGCCGCCCGCGGCCAGCGCGACCGCGGTGTAGAACCAGCCGGTGTAGCCGAGCGGGGTCAGCAGCAGGGAGACGGCGACCATGACCCAGCTGTAGAGGACGATCTGCCGGGCGACCGTCTTGTTGGAGGCGACCACCGGCAGCATGGGGACGCCGACGCGCGCGTAGTCGTCCTTCACCTTCATGGACAGCGGCCAGTAGTGCGGCGGGGTCCAGAAGAAGATGACCAGGAAGAGGATGAGCGGCGCCCAGGTCAGCGAGTCGGTGACGGCGGTCCAGCCGATCAGTACCGGCATACAGCCCGCGATGCCGCCCCACACGATGTTCTGCGAGGTGCGGCGCTTGAGGATCATCGTGTAGACGACGACATAGAAGAGGAGCGCGCCGAGGGAGAGCCAGGCGGAGAGCCAGTTGACGGTGTAGCCGAACAGCAGGGTGGAGCCGATGGCGAGGGTGATGCCGAAGGCGAGGCACTCACGGGGGCTGACCATGCCGGTGACCAGGGGGCGCTGCGAGGTGCGGTCCATCAGCGCGTCGATGTCCCGGTCGATGTACATGTTGAGGGCGTTGGCGCCGCCCGCGGAGAGATAGCCGCCGACGCAGGTGAGCAGCACCAGCGTCAGATCGGGCACGCCCTGCTCCGCCAGGAACATCACCGGAACGGTGGTGATCAGCAGCAGCTCGATGATCCGCGGCTTGGTCAGCGCCACGAACGCCATGACACGGGCCCCGAACGGCCGGTGGCGCGGGCTCTGGCTCGTCCCGGCGACCCCCGCAGGACGGGATTCAACGGCCGTCACGTACACCCCTGACAGAGACATCCCAGCGAGCCTCCAGGTGTTAAGCCCCGGTAAAGGCTCACGCGTACGTCGACACTGTAGACGTTGGCCAGACCCGGACATTCGCGGGGGTGGGGTCGTGTCCGCGGGTGCCCCCGGACGGGCCGACGGGTGCTCCGGGCGCGCCGGGGTCCACCGCGTTGAGCGCACGGACGAGCGGGGCCGTATTCAGGTGCCGGGGGCGCGCCCGGCGCGGCCGACAGGCGGACCGGGGGAAGTCCCGGCAGTCTGGAAACGAGGCGGAAAACGCCGGTACGGGCAAGGGTAGGCTCGACAGCGGCCGGGTGCCCGATGCACCGGCATGCGACATGCGTGATGCGACATGCGTGACATGTGGAGAGGAGCCCTGACCCAGGGTGAGCACCAAGCCGACCACCACAGACCTCGACTGGACCGATGTGGACCAGCGAGCCGTCGACACGGCCCGTGTCCTGGCCGCCGACGCCGTACAGAAGGTCGGTAACGGCCATCCTGGTACGGCCATGAGCCTCGCTCCCGCCGCGTACACCCTGTTCCAGAAGGTGATGCGGCACGACCCGGCGGACGCCGACTGGGTCGGGCGGGACCGCTTCGTGCTGTCCGCCGGACATTCCTCGCTGACCCTCTACACCCAGCTGTACCTGGCCGGTTTCGGGCTGGAGCTGGATGATCTGAAGGCGTTCCGCACCTGGGGCTCGAAGACCCCGGGGCACCCCGAGTACGGGCACACCACGGGTGTGGAGACCACGACCGGGCCGCTGGGCCAGGGCGTCGCCAACGCGGTGGGCATGGCGATGGCCGCGCGCTACGAGCGCGGGCTGTTCGACCCGGACGCCCCCGAGGGCGAGTCGCCCTTCGACCACTTCATCTACTGCATCGCCGGTGACGGCTGTCTCCAGGAGGGCATCTCCGCGGAGGCGTCCTCGATGGCGGGCCACCAGAAGCTGGGCAACCTGGTCCTGCTGTGGGACGACAACCACATCTCGATCGAGGGCGACACCGAGACCGCCGTCTCCGAGGACACCGTCAAGCGGTACGAGGCGTACGGGTGGCATGTGCAGCGGATCGCCCCGAAGCCGGACGGCGATCTGGACCCGCACGCGATCTACAACGCGATCGAGGCCGCGAAGCAGGTGACGGACCGGCCGTCGTTCATCGCGATGCGCTCGATCATCGCCTGGCCCGCGCCGCACGCGCAGAACACCGAGGCGGCGCACGGCTCGGCGCTGGGCGACGAGGAGGTCGCGGCCACCAAGCGGGTCCTCGGCTTCGACCCGGAGCAGTCCTTCGAGGTGTCCGACGCGGTGATCACCCACACCCGGGGTGCCGTGGAGCGGGGGAGCCAGGCGCGCGCCGAGTGGGAGAAGACGTTCCAGGAGTGGCGGGACAACAACCCGGCGCGGGCGGCCGAGTTCGACCGGATCGCCGCGGGTGAGCTGCCGGTGGGCTGGGAGGAGAAGATCCCGGTCTTCGAGGCGGGCAAGGGGGTCGCCACCCGGGCCGCGTCCGGCAAGGTGCTCCAGGCGCTCGGCGCGGTGATCCCGGAGCTGTGGGGCGGCTCCGCCGACCTGGCGGGCTCCAACAACACCACGATCGACAAGACGTCGTCGTTCCTCCCCGCGGACAACCCGCTGCCGGAGGCCGACCCGTACGGACGCACGATCCACTTCGGTATCCGCGAGCACTCGATGGGCGCGGAGATGAACGGGATCGCGCTGCACGGCAACACGCGGATCTACGGCGGCACCTTCCTGGTGTTCTCCGACTACATGCGCAACGCGGTCCGGCTGTCGGCGCTGATGCACCTGCCGGTGACGTTCGTGTGGACGCACGACTCGATCGGGCTCGGCGAGGACGGTCCGACGCACCAGCCGGTGGAGCACCTGGCGGCGCTGCGGGCGATCCCGGGGCTGAACATCGTCCGTCCGGCCGACGCCAACGAGACGGCCATCGCCTGGCGGGAGATCCTGCGCCGGTACACCAAGGAGTTCGGCAAGGGCGCCCCGCACGGGCTGGCGCTGACCCGGCAGGGCGTGCCGGTCTACCCGCACAACGAGGACGCGGCGCGCGGCGGTTATGTGCTGGCCGAGGCGGGGTCGGGCACACCGGAGGTGGTCCTGATCGCGACCGGTTCCGAGGTGCATCTCGCGGTCGCGGCGCGGGAGGCGCTGGAGGCCGAGGGGGTCGCCACCCGGGTGGTGTCGATGCCGTCGGTGGAGTGGTTCGAGGAGCAGGACGCGGCGTACCGGGAGAGTGTGCTGCCGTCGTCGGTGCGGGCCCGGGTGGCGGTCGAGGCGGGGATCGGCCTGACCTGGTACCGGTATGTCGGGGACGCCGGGCGGATCGTGTCGCTGGAGCACTTCGGCGCGTCTGCGGACGGCAAGGTGCTGTTCGAGAAGTTCGGCTTCACGGCGGAGAACATCGCCGCGAAGGCAAGGGAATCGCTGGCCGCCGTGCGGGAATCCGACGCCGCCGCCGGGCGCTGACGCTGACATACGCACTGACACGTAGGAGATGCATTTTTCATGACGGACGCACTGAAGCGCCTCTCCGAGGAAGGCGTCGCGATCTGGCTGGACGATCTGTCGCGCAAGCGGATCACGTCCGGCAACCTGGCCGAGCTGATCGACCAGAGCCATGTCGTGGGGGTCACCACCAACCCGACGATCTTCCAGAAGGCCATCAGCAGTGGCGACGGCTATGAGCAGCAGCTCGAGGACCTCGCCGCGCGGAAGGTGACGGTCGACGAGGCCGTACGGATGATCACCACGGCGGACGTCCGGGACGCCGCCGACATCCTGCGGCCGGTGTTCGACGCGACGGGCGGACAGGACGGCCGGGTCTCCATCGAGGTGGACCCGCGGCTCGCCCATGACACCAAGGCGACCATCGCCGAGGCCCGGCAGCTGGCCTGGCTGGTGGACCGCCCCAACACCCTGATCAAGATCCCGGCGACCCGGGCGGGGCTGCCCGCCATCACCGAGGTGATCGGCAGCGGCATCAGCGTGAATGTGACGCTGATCTTCTCCCTGGAGCGCTACCGCGCGGTGATGGACGCCTATCTGGCGGGTCTGGAGAAGGCGAAGGCCAAGGGCCTGGACCTGTCCCTGATCCACTCGGTGGCCTCGTTCTTCGTGTCCCGGGTGGACACCGAGATCGACAAGCGGCTGGTGGCGCTCGGCACCGACGAGGCGAAGGCGCTGCGCGGCAAGGCCGCCGTCGCCAACGCCCGCCTCGCCTACCAGGCGTACGAGGAGGTCTTCGGGACCGACCGCTGGGCGGCGCTGGAGCAGGCGGGCGCGAACAAGCAGCGTCCGCTGTGGGCGTCGACCGGTGTGAAGGACCCGGCGTACAAGGACACCCTGTACGTGGACGACCTGGTCGCGCCGAACACGGTGAACACCATGCCGGAGGCCACCCTGGAGGCCACCGCCGACCACGGGCAGATCACCGGCAACACCATCGCCGGGACCTATGAGCAGGCGCGGGCCGAGCTGGACGCGGTGGAGAAGCTCGGCATCGCGTACGACGACGTGGTGCAGGTCCTGGAGGACGAGGGCGTCGACAAGTTCGAGGCGTCCTGGAACGAACTGCTGGCGTCCACCGAGGCGGTCCTCAAGCGCCTCGCCCCTTCGGAGGGCTGACACCTTGTCCCCGCAGTCCCCGCAGTCTCGGGTTTCCGGTAGCGGAGCCAACCCGCTGCGTGACCCCGCCGACCGACGGCTCCCGCGTATCGCGGGGCCGTCGGGCCTGGTGATCTTCGGCGTCACGGGCGATTTGTCCCGGAAGAAGCTGATGCCCGCGGTGTACGACCTCGCGAACCGGGGTCTGCTGCCGCCCGGCTTCTCGCTGGTCGGGTTCGCCCGCCGCGAGTGGCAGAACGAGGACTTCGCCCAGGAGGTCCATGACGCGGTCAAGGAGCACTCCCGCACCCCGTTCCGTGAGGAGGTCTGGCAGCAGCTCATCCAGGGGATGCGCTTCGTGCAGGGCACCTTCGACGACGACGAGGCGTTCGAGCGGCTCCGCGACACCATCGACGAGCTGGACAAGGCGCAGGGCACGGGCGGCAACTTCGCCTTCTATCTGTCGGTGCCGCCGCGGTCCTTCCCGGTGGTCATCCAGCAGCTGAAGAAGCACCAGCTGGCCGACCAGACCGGTGGCTCCTGGCGCCGCGCGGTGATCGAGAAGCCGTTCGGGCACGACCTGGCCTCCGCCGAGCAGCTGAACAAGGTCGTCCATGAGGTGTTCGCCCCGGACCAGGTGTTCCGGATCGATCACTACCTGGGCAAGGAGACCGTCCAGAACATCCTGGCGCTGCGCTTCGCCAACACCATGTTCGAACCGATCTGGAACCGGTCCTTCGTGGACCATGTGCAGATCACCATGGCCGAGGACATCGGCATCGGCGGCCGGGCCGGGTACTACGACGGCATCGGCGCCGCCCGGGACGTCATCCAGAACCACCTCCTCCAGCTGCTCGCGCTGACCGCCATGGAGGAGCCCGCCTCCTTCGACGCGGACGCGCTGGCCGCCGAGAAGACCAAGGTGCTCGGCGCGGTCCGGCTCCCCCGCGACCTGGGCCGGGACACCGTGCGCGCCCAGTACGCGGCGGGCTGGCAGGGCGGCGAGAAGGCCGTCGGCTATCTGGAGGAGGACGGCATCGACCCCTCCTCCACCACCGACACCTACGCGGCCGTGAAGCTGGAGATCGACAACCGCCGCTGGGCGGGCGTCCCCTTCTATCTGCGCACCGGCAAGCGGCTCGGCCGCCGGGTCACCGAGATCGCGGTGGTCTTCCAGCGCGCCCCGCACTCCCCCTTCGACTCCACGGCCACCGAGGAGCTCGGGCAGAACGCCATCGTGATCCGGGTCCAGCCGGACGAGGGCGTCACCGTCCGCTTCGGCTCCAAGGTGCCGGGCACCTCGATGGAGATCCGGGACGTGTCCATGGACTTCGCGTACGGCGAGTCCTTCACGGAGTCCAGCCCGGAGGCGTACGAGCGGCTGATCCTCGATGTGCTGCTCGGCGACTCCAACCTCTTCCCGCGCACCGAGGAGGTCGAGCTGTCCTGGAAGATCCTCGACCCGATCGAGGAGTACTGGGACGCGAGCGGCAGGCCCGCGCAGTACCCGTCGGGGACCTGGGGCCCGGTCGAGGCGGACGAGATGCTCGAACGAGACGGCAGGAGCTGGCGCCGGCCATGAAGATAGACCTCACCGACACCACGGCCAGCAAGGTCAACAAGGCGCTGGTGCAGGGCCGCCGCGCGGTCGGCACGCCCGCCGTCGGCATGGTCCTCACCCTTGTCATCGTCACCGACGAGGAGAACGCCTACGACGCCCAGCGCGCCGCCAACGACGCCTCGCGCGAGCACCCCTCGCGCAAGCTGGTGGTGATCAAGCGGCACGCCCGCACGCCCCGTGACCGCACCCAGTCCCGGCTGGACGCCGAGGTCCGGGTCGGCGCGGACGCGGGCACCGGCGAGACCGTGGTGCTCCGGCTGTACGGCGAGGTGGTGGACCACGCCCAGTCGGTGGTGCTGCCGCTGCTGCTGCCGGACGCCCCGGTGGTCGTGTGGTGGCCGGCGGGCGCCCCGCTCGACCCGGCCAGCGACCCGCTGGGCGCGCTCGCCCAGCGCCGGGTCACCGACACCTACGCGGCCGAGCAGCCGGTGCGGGAGCTGACCGAGCGGGCCGGGACCTACACGCCCGGCGACACCGATCTGTCCTGGACCCGGATCACGCCCTGGCGCTCCATGCTGGCGGCGGCCCTGGACCAGGTGGTGTGCGAGGTCACCGGGGTGGAGGTGGAGGGCGAGGAGTTCAATCCGAGCTGCGAGCTGCTCGCCATGTGGCTCGCGGACCGGCTGGACGTGCCCGTGAAGCGGTCGCTGTCCGGCGGTCCGGGACTGACCGCCGTACGGATGCAGACCGACTGCGGGCCGATCGTGCTGGACCGGGCGGACGGTTCGCTGGCCACCCTGTCCATCGACGGTCAGCCGGACCGGGCGGTGGCGCTCAAGCGGCGGGAGACGGCCGAGCTGATCGCGGAGGAGCTGCGGCGGCTCGACCCGGACGACACCTACGCGTCCGCGCTGCGGTTCGGGGTGGAGCGGCTGCACGCGACGCAACCGGCGGCTCCGGAGGCTCCTCAGACGCCCGAGGCCGCGCCCGCGCCGGTGAAGAAGGCACCGGCGAAGAAGGCCACCGCGAAGAAGGCGGCGGCCAAGTGAACACCCCGCAGCTGGTCGTGCACCGGGACAAGGAGCTGATGGCCGAGGCCGCCGCCGCCCGGCTGATCACCCGGATCGTGGACGCCCAGGCGTCCCGGGGCTCCGCCTCGGTGGTGCTGACCGGCGGGCGCAACGGCAATGGTCTGCTGGCCGCGCTGGCCACCGCGCCCGCCCGGGACGCGATCGACTGGACCCGGCTCGACCTGTGGTGGGGCGACGAGCGCTACCTGCCGGAGGGCGACCCGGAGCGCAATGTCACCCAGGCGCGGGCGGCGCTGCTCGACTCGGTGCCGCTGGACCCGGAGCGCGTGCACCCAATGCCCGCGTCGGACGGTCCGTTCGGGGCGGACGTGGACGCCGCCGCCGCCGCCTACGCCGAGGAGCTGGCGGCGGCCTCGAAGGCCGAGAACCATGGCGCGGTGCCGTCGTTCGACGTGCTGCTGCTGGGGGTCGGACCGGACACACATGTGGCCTCCCTGTTTCCGGAGCTTCCCGCGGTGCGGGAGACGGACCGTACGGTGGTGGCGGTGCACGGTGCGCCCAAGCCGCCGCCGGTCCGGGTCTCGCTGACCCTTCCGGCGATCCGGTCGGCGCGTGAGGTGTGGCTGCTGGCGGCGGGCGCGGACAAGGCGAACGCGGCGGCCATCGCCCTGTCGGGCGCGGGCGAGATCCAGGCTCCGGCGGCCGGGGCCCGGGGCCGTGCGCGCACGCTGTGGCTGCTGGACTCGGCGGCGGCGGGGCAGTTGCCGCGGTCGCTGTATCCCCCGGCCTCGCCGTGACGCCGTAGGTTCCTGACGCGGTGACCGACACCGGGTCCACCCGCCGCTTCGGGTGGACCCGGCCCGGTCACCGGGGCCGGACTGGCCAAGCACGCCTGGTCCAACCTCGTCGCGCCCTGGAACGCGGAGGCGACGGTA
>NZ_JBEZLM010000021.1:0-172878 GCF_040652095.1 Streptomyces sp. NPDC048290 | reverse complement strand
AGTCCCGGGGGGGGAGTCCCGGGGGGGGGGAGTCCCGGGGGGGGGAGTCCCGGGGGGGGAGTCCCGGGGGGGGTGGCCGTGGGGGCTGACGGTGGGGTGATGGCGGTGGGGGGGATGAGCGCGGGGCGGCGGTCAGTGGACGGTGTCGCCCGCCCGGCCCGAGCAGAAGGCGACCGTCAGATCGCGGACGAGGACCTTGCGCTCGTAGTCGTCCAGTTCCACCAGTCCGCGCATGGTCAGCCGGGTGACGGTGTCCTCGACCGAGTCGACGACCGAGGTGAGCATGGTCGCCCGCTGCTGGGCGTCCAGCGCGGCGATCCGGCGGCGGTGCATCGCGGCGGCCAGTTCCGGGGCGTACTCCACCCGTACCGGCTGGACCGAGTAGACCTCAAGGCCCACCGCCGCCGCGTCCGCCGACACCAGCCGGGTCAGGGTCTCCCCCGCCACCGATGCCCGCGCGCTGCCCGGCATCTCCACCGGGACCCGGGCGAGCGCCGCCTCCACGCACTCCCGCAGATAGCCCTCGTGGTCCTCGACGCCCAGCACGGCCCGCGCGGTGTCCCGTACCCGCCACACCACCAGCACCACGACCCGCAGCGCGACCCCGCCGGGCTCGGCCGCGCAGAGCGGCTCGCTGCGCCAGTGGCGGAGCCGGACGTCCACCCGGCGGCGCAGCAGGAGGGGGTTCACCCACATCAGACCGGTACGGCGGACCGTCCCCCGGTAGCGGCCGAACAGACCCAGCACCCAGGCCCGCCCGGTGGAGCCGCGCGCCAGCCCGCCGAAGCCGAACAGTCCGAGCGCCCCCGCGCCCGCGTACGCCGCCCACTGCGCCGGGCCCAGTCCCGCCCCGGCGACGGCGGGAAGGCCGAGGGCGGCACCGGCCAGCGGGGACAGCACCCCGGCCCACCACGAGGTGGCGAGACACCCGGCCGTACCGCACAGTCCGGCCAGCACACCCACCGTGGCGGGCAGCACCCGCGCCGGACGCTCGACCAGCTCCGGGTCCACCTGCGCCCGCGGCTTCGCCGGAACGGGGCGCCGGGTACGGGGCTGCTCCCCGGTGCCCTGCCGCCGGTTCACCACGGCGGGCCGCAACGGCACGGGCTGGGGGTCGGGGTCGTCCCGGAAGAGGAGATGTACGGGGATCTCGGTGGTCGCCTCATTGTGAATGAGCCGGGCTCCTGGCCGGGAGGGAACGGCATCCAGGGGGGCCGGGGTGGGGCGGGCGCCGGGGGCGGGGCGGGGGGCCGGGGAGGGACGGGCGCCGGGGGTGGGGCGAGGGTCAGGGGAGGGACGGGCGCCGGGGGTGGGGCGAGCGCTCTGAGCGGGCGCGGCGTCCGGGGACGGGCGAGCGCCCGGAGCGGGCGGGACATCCGAGGGCAGGCGAGCGCCCTGAGGGGGCGGGACATCCGAGGGCAGGCGAGCGCCCTGAGCGGACGCGACATCTGGGGACGGGCAGGCGCCCTGAGCGGGCGCCGCGTCCAGGGACGGGCGAGCGCCCCCAGCGGACGGGACATCCGGGCACGGGCAGGCGCCCGCAGCGGACGGCACGTCCAGGGAGGGAGCGGCACAGGCGTCCGCGACGGGCGCCGCGCTCGCCGCCGTCACGCCAGCGCTCCCGGCCAGACCGGCGGCCGAGGCCAGGTCACCGTCCGAAGCGGATCCGGCATCCGTGGCGAGCCCCGCGCTCGCGCCCGGCCCGACACGCGCGGCAGAACCGGCGGCCGAATCCAGCCCGGCCTTCCCGGCAGGTCCGGCGCCCGCGGCGAGCAACGCGCTCACCGCCGGACCGGCACCCGAGGTCAGGGCGGCGCCCGACGCCGGACCGGCACCCGAGGCCGGACCAGCACCCGAGGCCAGACCGGCGCCCGAAGCCAGGGCGGCGTCGGAGGCGAGGGCGGCGTCGGAGGCCAGGCCAGCGCCCGAAGCCAGACCTGCGACCGAGGTTAGACCGGCGGCGGACGTCAGTCCCGCGCCCCAGGTCAGACCGGCATCCAAGGTCAGGGCGGTGTTCGAAGCCAGGCCCGGGTTCGGCGGCGAGCCGGCGCTCGCGCTGGGGCCCGTAGTCGTAGGCGGGTTGGCGGCCGGGGTCGGACCCAGGTTCGGGGTGACGTCGGGGTCGGGTGGGGTCGTGGGGTGCATGGGTGCCTCCAGCCTCCGCGCCAGATGCGTCATGACGATGGGGAAGACGGTGGGGAAGACGGTGGGGAAGGGGATGGGTGGGTGGGGTCAGAGGAACAGCCGGCGCCAGGTCTCCGGGCCCGGGTAGCCGTCCGCCGCCGCGCCGCGCCAGCCCTGGGCTCGCTGGAACGCCTCGACCGCGCGGCGGTCCGATTCGCCCCACGCCGGGCCGGGACCGGTCGTGTAGAACCGGGCGTACCCCTTCTTGACCAGCCGTTCTCCCAGCTGGGTGACGTAGGCGTTGGTCGCGCCGGGGCGGAACATCGAGCTGCCGGGATACCCGGGTGCCGTCGGCGGCTTCGAGTCCGGCAGCCTCGGTTTCGGCTTCGGATTCGGCTTCGGCTTCGGATTCGGTTTGGACGGGGCCGGTGGGCCCGCCGCCGCTGCCGCCGGGATGTTCTTGCCCTTGCCCGTCACCAGCAGCTCCCAGGTCTTCGGCCCGGGGATGCCGTCGGCCGAGGTGCCCGTCCAGCCCTGGGCCTGCTGGAACGCCTGGGTCGCCCGCTGGTCGGCGTCCGTCCAGACGGGTCCGGGCCCCGAGGTGTAGAACCGGCCGCCGCCCCGCTTGACCAGCATCTGGCCGAGCTGCGTGACGTACTTGTTGTTGGCGCCCGGACCGAAGTACCCCGCACCCGGGAAGGGAGTCGCGGCCGGGGCGGGGGCGGGAGTCGTCGGCTTCGGCTTCGGCGTCGCCACCACCGGTTCCTTTTCGCCGCCGCTGTTGTCCGTGCCCGTGCTCTCCGTCGCCACTCCCTTGTAGCGGTAGGGGACGTAACGGTCCGAATTCGACCAGTAGGCGTATGGCGTGGACTGCTTCCGGGCGTGCGGGCGGGTGGATTCGTACGCGGTGTAGTACGTGTGGGTGTAGTCCGTCCAGCCGCCGAAAATGACGACGTGCGAGCCTTTCTCGGGGTTCGCGGGATTGTGGAACAGCAGCATGTCGCCGGGCTGGAGTTCCTCCTTGGTGATTTTCACCCCGTACTGGTCCAGCGAGCCGGTCCATTCGTTGCCCGCCAGTTTCCAGGCCATCGAGACAAAGCCCGAGCAGTCCTGCCGGTATCCGTCGGTCCAGTACTCGGACATGCTGTACGGCACCTTCGCCGCCACCCAGGTCTTCGCCCGGTTGATGATCTCCGCGCGGGTGATCGAACCCGGCTTCGGGGTCGCCTGGGGCGCCGGGCGGCCTCCGGGCCCATGCAGCGGAGCCTTGCTGCCCTGGGGGGTGTCCGGCTCGTCACCTGCGGGAACGCCCGGCCGGCCGGGGACCTGGGGAGCCGCGACGGCCGGCAGGGCGGCCCCGGCGCCGAGCGCCGCCGACGCCGCGACGGCCACCACCACCGCCCGCTGGACCCCTCGCCCCGGGCCTTGGGGTACATACGCGGTACGCGGGGAGAACCCCGCGACGGGCCGCCACGAGCGGCAGCCGGGGCATTCGCAGCCGCTCACCGGCTCGATTTCCTCGAATACCGGAGGCTTCATGCGATTCCCCTCACATTTCTGCTCGACATCTCCGCACCTGTGCACGTGATCAGCTTTTCCCAACTGTCACCCGGGCGCGCATTCTGACGGTCCGAATGATGTACCCGGGCCGTCCGGGAGGGGTCCGGGGCGGTGCCGGGCGGGCGGCGGCGGTCCGGAGCACCCCCGGCGGTCCGGTAAAGTCGTCCGGGTCAGCACGCGCCGCTAGCTCAGTTGGTTAGAGCAGCTGACTCTTAATCAGCGGGTCCGGGGTTCGAGTCCCTGGCGGCGCACGACACGGCAGGTCTCCTCCATCCGGAGGGGGCCTGTTCGCTTTCTCCGACCACGCCCCTCGTACCACCGTCGGCGTCCGGCTCCACGCCCCCATCCCTTTCCTGTCGTATGACCGGTAAATACCGTGTATAGCGTCTTGCGATCATGCTGAACGCCGTAGAACCCTGGTCGGGAAGAGGCCGCGGATACGCGCCTGTTGGGGGACGAGAGCATCGGTGGCCGTGCGCGGCGGGGAGAGGGGCCCCGTTCCCGGACGGATGCCGAGGGGGGCATCATGCAACCGGCGGGCCGTTGTGCCATGTCTATAAAGTGTGGACGACGTGGTGACCGTGGCCCACCACTGACACGTCCGTGAAGGTCGAGGGGGACCGAGCGGGCGAATCGAACCGACAGACACGCGGGCGACCCGCGTGTGGGGGGATGACTCATGACGTCTAGGCCGACGGGTGCCCGGCAGGACTCCGACCCGTCCCAGACCACACAGCTCAGGGTGCCGTCGCACCGCACCGGCAACACCGGTGCCTTCCGCCGGATCAAGAAGACCCTGCCCAGATACGACTACGAGCACTACAGCCGGCTCGCGGGCCCCCTCACCCAGCCCGATCCGAACAAACCGTACAAGGTCCAGTACCGGTCCTTGATCTCCCAGGAGCCGCACCGCATACGGGTGGCCCTGATGCTGGCAGCGGCCCCCCTGCTGTCGCTGGTCCTGCTCGCCTGGCTGCTCCAGCCCGAGCACTGGACCGAACGTGACTACCCGGCCTACGACTTCCTGCCCGCGCTGGACATCGTGATGCTGGTCTCGATCGGTCTGATCGAGTTCTTCCGCTGTATGAACGTGCTGTCCAACGCGCACGCCACCCTCGTCGCCCGGGACCCGGTCCCGGTGGTGCCCGAGACCGGCACCCGGGTCGCCTTCCTCACCTCCTTCGTGCCCGGCAAGGAGCCGCTGGAGATGGTGACGAAGACCCTGGAGGCGGCCGTCAAGCTGCGCCACCGGGGTCTGATGCACGTCTGGCTGCTGGACGAGGGCGACGACCCGGATGTGAAGGAGGTGTGCGCCCGGCTCGGCGTCCACCACTTCTCCCGCAAGGGCGTCGCGAAGTGGAACCAGGCCAAGGGCCCGCACCGCGCCAAGACCAAGCACGGCAACTACAACGCGTGGCTGGAGGCGCACGGCGACGCCTACGACTTCTTCGCCTCCGTCGACACCGACCACGTGCCGCTGCCCAACTATCTGGAGCGGATGCTCGGCTTCTTCCGCGACCCGGACGTCGGCTTCGTCATCGGCCCGCAGGTCTACGGCAACTACGACTCCTTCGTCACCAAGGCCGCCGAGTCCCAGCAGTTCCTGTTCCACGCCCTGATCCAGCGGGCCGGGAACAAGTACGGGTCGCCGATGTTCGTCGGCACCTCCAACGCCGTACGGATCAAGGCGCTCAAGCAGATCGGCGGGCTGTACGACTCGATCACCGAGGACATGGCGACCGGGTTCGAGATCCACCGGGCGAAGAACCCGGCCACCGGCCGCAAGTGGCGCTCGGTCTACACCCCCGACGTGCTCGCGGTCGGCGAGGGCCCCAGCGCCTGGACCGACTTCTTCACCCAGCAGATGCGCTGGTCGCGCGGGACGTACGAGACGATCCTCAAGCAGTACTGGAAGGGCTGGTACTCGCTGCCGCCGAGCAAGCTCTTCAACTACACCATGATGATCATCTTCTATCCGATGTCCGCCCTGAACTGGATTCTGGCCGCGCTCAGCTGCGCCCTGTTCCTGGGTCTGGGCGCCTCGGGTGTGAACATCGACCCCGTGGTGTGGCTGATGCTCTACGGCAACGCCTCCGCGCTCCAGATCGGGCTGTACGTCTGGAACCGCCGCCACAACGTCTCCCCGCACGAGCCGGAGGGCTCCGGCGGGGTCGCGGGCATGGTGATGTCCGCGCTGTCCGCGCCGCTGTACGCCAAGGCGCTGATCGACTCGGCGCTGCGGCGCAAGAGCAAGTTCGTGGTGACGCCCAAGGGCGACTCGGCGAGCCCCGACCGCTGGTTCGGGACGTTCCGCTACCACTGGTACTTCATCCTGATCTTCGGTGGCTCGATCGGCGCCGGGTTCGCCTTCGGCCACGCCCACCCCGCGATGATCATCTGGGCGGTCTTCGCCATGCTGATCACCGCGACCCCGATCTTCGTGTGGCGCTGGTCGCTGCGCGAGGCGAAGAAGCGGCCCCCGGCGACGGGCGAGCCGCAGGACCCGGGGGCCGTCGGCGCCGCGGGTCAGCATCAGCAGTACCCGCCGCCGTTGCTACTGCCCACGGGGGCCCCTGGGGCCGGGCAGCAGCAGGGGGAGCACGGGGAGCACGGGGCTTCCGGTTCCGCCGGGGCCTCCGGGTTCCCGGCGCCGCACGCGCCGCAGCAGCGGCCCCAGTGGGCCGCCTCCGGTCAGCAGCCGGGCGGCGGACAGGGCCCGGCCGCGGGCAACGACCAGACCATGCAAATCGCCCTGGGTGGACTTGGGGGACGTAAGGAATGAACGACCGTGGAGGCCGCCGTCGCGCCCGTCGACTCGCGATAGGCACGGTGGTGGTACTCGCGCTGGCCGGGATGAACGGGCCGTGGCTCTACCGCTTCGGCTCGGAGAAATACCACCAGTACCAGATCAACCGACCCGAGTACAAAGCCGAGAACGGCAAGTGGGAGGTCGTCGAATTCCCCGACGAATACAAGCAGAACACCATCCACGCGGCCCTGCTGCGGACCGGGAAGGTGCTGCTGGTCGCCGGGTCGGGCAATGACCAGGACAACTTCGACGCGAAGAAGTTCGACACCCGGATCTGGGACCCGGTCAAGGGCACGATCAAGAAGGTGCCGACGCCCACCGACCTCTTCTGCACCGGGCACACCCAACTCGCCAACGGCAATCTGCTGATCGCCGGCGGCACCAAGCGGTACGAGAAGCTCAAGGGCGATGTCACCAAGGCCGGTGGCCTGATGGTCGTCCACAACGAGAACCCGGACAAGCCGATCACCCTGCCCGCGGGCACCAAGTTCACCGGCAAGGAGAACGGCAAGACCTTCGTCTCCAAGGACCCGGTGCTGGTGCCCCGCGCGAAGAAGGTCTTCGACCCGGTCACCGGTGAATTCCTGCGCAACGACCCCGGGCTCGGCCGTATCTATGTCGAGGCGCAGAAATCCGGCAGCAAGTACGAGACCGGCACCCAGGACAATTACCGGGTGCAGGGGCTGAGCGGGGCCGACACCCGCAACACCTATGGCATCGCGGAGAAACTCGCCCTGGACAAGAAGGACTTCCAGGGTATCCGGGACGCCTATGAGTTCGATCCGATCGCCGAGAAGTACATCAAGGTCGATCCGATGAACGAGGCCCGCTGGTATCCGACGCTCACCACACTGAGCGACGGAAAGGTGCTCAGTGTCTCCGGGCTCGACGACATCGGGCAGCTCGTCCCGGGCAAGAACGAGGTGTACGACCCCGAGGACCAGACCTGGACGTACACCGAGGAGGAGCGGCAGTTCCCGACCTATCCCGCGCTGTTCCTGATGCAGAACGGGAAGATCTTCTACTCGGGGGCCAACGCCGGGTACGGGCCGGACGACGTGGGGCGCGACCCCGGTGTCTGGGACCTGGACAGCAACAAGTTCACCAAGGTGCCCGGCATGAGCGACGCGAACATGCTGGAGACCGCCAACAGTGTGCTGCTGCCTCCGGCCCAGGACGAGAAGTACATGGTCATCGGCGGTGGTGGGGTCGGTGAGTCACAGCTGTCCAGCGAGAAGACCCGGATCGCCGATCTGAAGGCGGACAAGCCCAAGTTCGTGGACGGGCCGTCGCTGGAGAAGGGGACGCGCTATCCGATGGCGTCCGTGCTGCCGAACGACACCGTGCTCATCTCGGGTGGTTCCGAGGACTATCGGGGGCGCGGCGACTCCAACATTCTCCAGGCCCATCTGTACGACGCCGAGTCCAACTCGATGGAGCGGGTCGCCGATCCGCTGGTGGGGCGGAACTACCACTCCGGGTCGATTCTGCTGCCGGACGGGCGGGTGATGTTCTTCGGGTCCGACTCCCTCTACGCGGACAAGGCGAACACGAAGCCGGGGGAGTTCGAGCAGCGGATCGAGATCTATACGCCGCCGTATCTCTTCCAAGGGGCGGCCCAGCCGTCGTTGTCCGGGGGACCGGACACGATCGAGCGGGGGGAGTCGGGGACGTTCACCTCGCGGGATGCGGCTTCGCTGAAGAACGCGCGGTTGATTCGACCGAGTGCGTCCACGCATGTGACGGATGTGGATCAACGGTCCATCGCGTTGGACATGGAGGTGTCCGGGGACGAGGTGACGGTCACTGTGCCGGAGTCTCGGAATTTGGTGCAGGCTGGGTGGTACATGTTGTTCGTTACGGATGACCAAGGGACGCCCAGTAAGGCTCAGTGGGTTCGGGTTCCGTAGCGGTATGCAATGACGCTCCCGCAGCATTGTTCTTATGCTGCGGGAGCGTTGTGGTACTTCGCGCAGTTCCTCCCCCAGAGGGGGTACCCCCAGCGCCCCTATCGGGGCGCTGTTGCCTCTGCGAGTTTTTTGGCGTACTCAGGCCACCACTCGCCCGCCTTGGGGCCGCCCTTGCATTCGCCGTCTGATTCTCCTGGGCGTTTTACCCAGACGTAGGCGTCTACCAAAGGGTCGGCCGTCTTTGTGGTGGGGGTTTCTCCCAGGGCGCGGCCCGGGGGGTTGCACCAGCGTTCGTTCGGGTCGCCCTCGGTGTACGGGCCGTTGCCGTTGCGGCTGGTGTCGATGACGAACGGCTTGTCGCCCGTCTTGGCGGAGAGTTCCTTGCCGTAGGCGATGGAGTCGTCGGTGGAGTAGAAGTTCGAGACATTCACCGAGAAGCCGTCGGCCTGGGCGATTCCGGCCCGGTTCAGGGGGTCGAAGATCTGGTCGGGGTGGCCCCAGCCCGCGTTGCCCGCGTCCAGGTAGACCTTGGTGGCGGGGAGGGCGCCGAGCTTGTCGATGGCGTAGTTGAGGAGGTCGTAGCGCTCCTCGTGGAACTTGCCGGGGGTGCAGCCGTCGACCAGGTGCAGGACCGCGTCCGGTTCGAGGATGACCATCGCCTCGCGGGACTCGATGCCCGCCGCCACGCCGTCGATGAAGGAGCGGTAGGCGTTGCCGTCGGCCGCGCCGCCGCCCGAGTACTGGCCGCAGTCGCGGTGCGGGATGTTGTAGAGGACCAACAGGGCCGTGCGGTCGGCCTCGGCCGCCGCCTCGGTGAAGCCCCGGGCCTGGTCCTCCGGGTTCTCCGGGCTGATCCACTCCCCCGTCGGGTAGGCGGCGATCTTGCGGATCTCGTCCGCCTCGCCCTGCTTGCCGTCCTTCTCGTAGGCGGCTACCTGGTCCGCCGCGTTGCTGTCCGGGTTGACCCAGAACGGGTCCGCGCCCTTGGGCTGCTGGGTGATCCCGGCGCCCGGCTCGTCTGCGTCGTCCCCCGACGAACAGCCCGCGATCAGCAGTGCCGCGCCCAGTGCCGCCACGGGCGCGCGCAACCGGCCCGCCCCCCTCCTGCCGTACATCCAACTCCCCCTTGGGTGCACTCGTCCAAGAGGCTCAATCCTGACATACGTCCCGGCTCGCCCACGAGGCCGCCCTCGGGGCTGTCCCGGAGCTGTTACAGCGGGCCAGGGGCGGGTCGGCGGAGTCCGACGGGCCCGGTTCCAAGTCGGTCAGGTGGCTGGTTCCGTGCCGGTCAGGTACGCGGAGACGACGACGTTCGCGGTGTAGCTGCGGGTGGTGCGGTCGAAGGTGCCGCCGCAGGTGATCAGGCGGAGTTCGGCGCGGCCCGACTCGCGGGGGCCGTACGCCTGCTGGGCGTCGAAGCCGTCGCGGGTGAGGACCTGGACGTCGTCGACGGTGAACTCGGCGATCCGGCCGTCGGCGCGGGCCACCCGGAGGTGTTCGCCCGGTCTGAGGGTGCTGACCTTGTAGAAGACGGCGGGGCGGGTCTCGGTGTCGACATGGCCGACGAGCAGGGCGGTGCCCGCGGCGCCGGGTGCGGCACCGGCCGCGTACCAGCCGACGGTGCCGGGCTGGTCGTAGGGCGGGGGGTCGATGGCACCGGCGGGGTCGAGGCCGCGGGCGACGACGGGGGCGTGGACTCCTATGCCGGGGATGTCCAGGCGGCGGGGGTCGGCGCCGGTGAGCGGGTGGGCCGGTGGGGGGAGGTCGGCGGTGGCGGGGCGGCCCACGGCAGCCACATCGCCGGTGGTGGGGACGGATATGCCCTGGTGTATGCCGGTGACCTGACGGCCCCACAGCCACAGTCCGAGCAGCAGCAGGACCCAGGCCACGCCGGTCAGCAGCCGGCCGGTGCCGGCGGTTGGTTCACGGTCGGACATGGTCGGGGCCGCCTCAGGGGGTACGGCGGCTCTTGCGGGCGCCGCGCAGTATGACGGCGACCGCGGCGGCTCCCGCCAGCAGCAGTCCGGTGAGGGCGTGGGCGGTGCCGGGGCCTTCCTTCGCGGCCTGCTCGTCACTGGCGAGGCGGGCGGAGGTGCCGCCGCCGCCCGCGTGGACCGGGGCGGTGGGGGAGGCGGCGGCCGAGGGTGCGGAGGGCCGGTCGGCGGGGTCGGTTTCGGCGACGCGGATGTTGCCGTTCGCGGTGCGGTCGCCGCAGGTGATCCGGACGGCGTACGCGCCCACCTTCAGCGCGGTGCGGATCCGGGTCTCGCCGGTGAGGGTGCCGTCCGAGCCGGTGAGCCTGGCCTCGGAGACGAAGGCGGCGGACACGGCGGTGGCGGACGTGACCTGGCAGCCGGTGACCCGTAGGGCGATGTCGCCGCCGGGCACCGGGGACGAGGGGCTGACCGAGACGGTGCCGCCGGAGCCGTCCGCCGCGGACGCGGGTGGGGCCAGGGTCAGGACGGTCAGGAATCCGGCACAGAGGCCGGTGCGGAGAGTGACGCGCAGAGAACCCATCGTGAACCTCCAGACATCTGGAGACTCCCCCGCATGGCCGGACCACGCATCCTGAAGCGGGGTCCGGCTGCTCCGTACGGGTTGTCCGCGCGGTGCGGGAGGTTTCGGGCGCCGCCGCGCGGGCCGGTCAGATCAGGTCGACCAGGTCCGCGATGGAGTCCACCACCTGCGAGGGGCGGTAGGGGAAGTCCTCGATCCGGGCGTGCGCGGTCAGCCCGGTCAGCACGAGGAAAGTACGCATCCCGGCCTCGATCCCGGCGAGGACGTCGGTGTCCATCCGGTCGCCGATCATCGCGCTGGTCTCGGAGTGGGCGCCGATGGCGTTGAGGCCGGTGCGCATCATCAGGGGGTTGGGCTTGCCCGCGAAGTAGGGCTGCTTGCCGGTGGCCTTGGTGATCAGCGCGGCCACCGCGCCGGTCGCGGGGAGGGGGCCCTCGGCGGGCGCGTGATCGAGGAATGACGGCCCCCAGGTCACTCCCCCTACGGGCCCGGACGCTTAGAGGGTAGCCACGCGATCCTGGCAAGTATGGGCAAGCTCCTCGCCTCCCCCGTGACGGCGAGGGCAAGCTCTGGCATGGGAAACATCACCGGCGCCAAGGAGGGCATCATGGCTCTGCGTTTACTCGGCAAGGACCCCAACAGCCCTGACGGCCATTCGCCCACCATCTACCTGGACGACGAGACGGACAGGTACCTCGTTCAGGGGTTCAATGTCGTTGACGAGGAACGGCTGCGACAGTTGAACCTGCCCCCGCACGAGGGAGTGGTCGAGATTCCGCGCTACATGGCGCAGTTCTTCCTGCCGGACGACAGGGAGCCTGCTCCCGAGGACACCGAGAACGGGAAGTGAGGAAAGTTGTCCAGCTCTCCCACGTTCAAGGAGCTGTTCCGGGACTGCCGGCGGACCGCAGTCCACCTGGAAGCCCGGGACGCCTACAGCAAGACGGACTCCGCATTCGTCGACTGGAAGGCAGGAAAGTCCATCGATCCCGCAGAACGCTGGGGCGCCTGGCACGCGATCGTCTCGGAGGCGGTCTCGCGAGGAGCCGAGGTGCGGCGAGCCCGGATCGTCTCGACACCCGTGAGTGAGTACATCCGTTTCGAGCACGAGGTGACCGAGGGGCTCAACATCGCGGCGGGCGAGCAGGTGCGGTGGCTCCCTCGGCGAAGCGCTTCGGATCTGCTCCTTCCGGGGAACGACTTCTGGCTGTTCGACTCCCGGCTGCTGTACCTGAACCACTTCGACGGAGAAGGCGAGCCGACGGAGCCCGAGATCACCGAGATTTCAGAGGCCGACGCCAAGATCTACGAGACGGCCTTCGACGCGGTCTGGAACAGGGCGATACCACACACCCAGTTCGAAGCGCGCTGAGCTGGCGCGTAGTACCGTCACGCCAATGGAATCGGCATCTTCGAGTGCGCAGGAAGCACGCAAGGCGCTCGGGAAACGGCTCGCGGAGATCCGGGTCACGGCCGGACTCACCAAGCGAGCCCTTTCCGAGTCCTTGGGCTGGCACGAATCAAAGGCATCGCGCTTCGAGCACGGCAAACGTGCCCCCACGGAGCGCGACCTTCGTGATTGGTGCCGCGCTTGCGGCGCGGACAGCGAAGCCGATGATCTAGTCACGACCGCCCGCGGTATCGAGGGCATGTACGTCGAGTGGCAAAAGATGGAGGGCAAAGGACTGGAGTGGGCTCAGAAGTCCGCCCTCCCTCTTTGGGATCGCACTCAGCACTTCCGCTTCTATTCGCCGTGGCTCATTCCGGGGCCGATTCAAACGGCCTCCTACATCAAGGCGTTGCTGACCTCCATCCGTGACCATCGTGTTCTGATCGACGATGTCGACGCGGCTGTCGAGGTCCGCCTTGAGAAGCAGAAGATCGTCTACACTCCGCGCACCTTCGTGATCACCCTGGAAGAGAGCGCCCTCTACAACCGTATCGGCGGTACCGAGGTAATGGCGGGTCAGCTCGGTTACTTGCTGAGCGCGATGGCCTTGCCCACAGTGAGCATCGGAATCATCCCCCGGGACATCGACCGCCCGCTCATGCCGGTCGAGGGCTTCTTCATGTTCGACGACCACACCGTCAAAGTCGAACTCGTCTCGGCTCACCTTACGGTCGTCCAGAAGCACGAACTTGCCATGTATGCCAGGACGTTCGGTGAACTGCACGGACTTGCCGTCCACGGTGGCGCAGCGCGTGAAATCATCACGACTGCCATCGAATCTCTGGGGTGAATGTCTGGCAAGTACGGGCACACTCCTGGAGCCCTCACTCCCTGCCCTCCTAGTTTTATGGCACGGCTACGGCGTGCTCCGGAGGGGCCAGTGATGACGATGGCAAGTGTGGGCAAGGAAACGGGATTGGCAGACCAGTCCGCGGACCCCGACGACCCGGTGTGCGTCGCTGAGATCGTCTCGCTGACCGACACGGTTCTCGGATTCCGTCTCGGCACGACGACCCGCCAGCAGATGAATCTCTACTTGCCGCGACTTGCCAACGAGCTGAATGTCCTCCTCGACGCAGACCTCGGCGCCCAGGAGGACCGCGAAGTACGGGAAATTGTCCGGAGGGCACGGAGTCTGGTCGAACTACCGAACCGGCCGACCTCCGAGACACCGACGTTCAAACTGTTCATCCATCTCCGCGACATCGCCAATCTGTCTCGTCGGCTGCTGTGGATCTACACCGTCCGGAACGACCTGGATGTGCCGTGATCGGCGAAGACCAGATCGTGCGGGAACTGTCGCGCTACCTGGCCAAGTATCCGGCGGACCAAGCCGCCTTGATGCCGCTCTACGACACCGCCATTGATCACTCTCGACGCCGAGCCTGCGCCCATGAACAGCGCTGTCCTCTCGTCACGGCGGGGGCCGTCGTGGACGAGCAGGCGCGCGTCCTCTGCTTGCGAAACGGTGGCAGATACGCGCTCGCCGAAACCGAGCTGGAGGACGAGGACGACACCCTTGGCGGCGCCGCCCTGCGCCCGCTGGCCGAACAGATCGGCGTCCGGAACATGCGGACGCACCCGGACCTACAGAGTGCCTTCCTTGTCGACGTGACCGGGCCGGGGCAGCACGGCTACGGGCCCCGCCTTCGCGTCGGCTTCCGCTTTACACCCTTCACCGCCGCGAGGAGCTAGACATGCGCTTTCGCAAGATCCACGGAGCTGGGAACGACTTTGTTCTCATCACCGACCCGGAGTCGCGGGACACCTCGGTCTGGGCCGAACTGGCGGAACGCCTCTGCACCAGGCAGACCGGCGTCGGTGCGGATGGCCTCGTGTTCAGCCACCCTTCCGACGAGGACCCCGAGGTGCTCGAAGTCACCTACTTCAACTCGAACGGCCTGCTGGCCACCATGTGCGGGAACGCCCTGCGCTGTGCAGCCTGGGCGGCGCACGACGACAGCCGCGGGGCGAAGAAGGAGATGAAGCTCCGCATGGCAGGCGTCATGCATGAGGCGATCGTTGACGCGGACTCCGTTTGGGTCACGGCGGAGGTGAATGCGATCGAACTACGGCGCTTACAGATCGTCGTCAACGGACAGCCCACGTGGTTCGACAGCGTGCACACCGGAACCGAACATGTCGTGGCCATCGTGAGCGACGTCGCCGCCGTCGAGGCGGAGGCCGTCGGCCGCATCGTCCGGCACCACCATCGCGTGGCCCCTCTCGGCACCAATGTGAACTTCGTCCAGCACCTCGGCGATCAAGCCCTCAAAGTCCGCACCTACGAGCGCGGTGTCGAGGCGGAGACGCTCTCCTGCGGCAGCGGCGCAGTGGCAGCCGTGGTCGTCGCCACTGTGCGCGGCCTCGTCGCCAAGCGGGCCGTCACAGTCCACAACGAGTCCGGGGACCCGCTCGTCGTCCGACCGCACACGCACCGTCCCCACCGGGCCGCATGGCTTGGCGGTCCGGTCACCCACACATTCTCGGGAGTGATCGCATGACCCTCTTCCTCAGCCCCAGTTCCCAGCTCGCGGTGCAGAAGGCTGCCGAGGACCTGCGTGACTGGGGAAGGAGCCGGCCGGGCCTGGGCGTCGCTCTCATCTACGGGCCCCTGTCGGCCGAGGACCGGCTCTACCAGTCGCAGTGCCCGGTCGAGCAGCTCTCCGTGACCGCCCTGGGCGAGGCGCTCGACGACATCGGCGCACACGGGAAAGTACTGGACCCCACAGAGCCCCACTTCATCCTGGACCTGAACACGTACGACGTGGTCCTCTCGAATATCCATGGTCCTTACGGCGAGGACGGCCGGTTGCAGGGCCTGCTCGACTATCTCCGCAAGCCCTACTGCGGGAGCGGCGTCGCGGCGTCGGCGGTGTGTGCCGACAAGATCCTCTGCAAGCGGGTGGCGGTGACTCTCGGCGTGCGAACCCCTGCGTGGCGCGGCTGGTCCGGCGGTCCGGCGAACTGGAACGGCCGTCCCGTCATGGTCAAGCCTTCGTTCGGCGGGTCCAGCCTCGGCATGAGCCTCGTACGCGAGCCTGCCGAGTTGCCTCGCGCGCTGGCCGAAGCCGCCAACGATGACGGCAACGAGGTCCTCATCGAGGACTACGTGATCGGCACCCCCGTGACCGTGGGCCTGCTGGAGTTGCCCGGTGACACGGTCATGGTGTTCCCGCCGCTGACCACCGAGGCGAACGAGGCCGAGTTCTATGACGCGGACACGAAGCTCGACGTGGACTCCAAGGGCACTGTCACCGTCCGGGCCGCAGAGCTGGAACCCGTTGCTCTGAACCGGATCAGCAGGGATGCCCGAACGCTGTGGGAGGGACTCGGGCTCCGCGGCTCGGCCCGCATCGACTTCATCGTCACCGAGGAAGGCGACGCGTACGTGCTGGAGGTGAACACCACGCCGGGCATGTCCCGGGACAGCAACTTCGCGGTCGGAGCGGCGATGGTCGGGTTCACGCACACGGATGTCGTGCTGGCGATGCTGCACGAGGCCCTGACCCGGCCGCCGTACGATGTGCCCCTGCCCGCTCCCGTGTTCTCCGTGCCCACAGCGACGCGGGAGGCTGCCGCCTAGCAGGTAGGAGCCTGCCACTGTGCCGCGCGTCCACGATGTCCCCCTGTGCCGCCAGCTCATCGACCCCGCCGAATGGGATCTACACGGCGGATGGGCACTGGGAGACCGGATCGAGTGGTCCAATCGGGCGTGCGGTCTGGCATCGCTCCGGGCGATCCTTCTCGCCTACGGGCGCGAGGCTCCCACTGTGACCGAACTCCTCAAGCTCGCCGTCAAGCACGAGGTGCTGACCCCGCATGGAGCCCTTCACGCGGGCGTCGCGCGCCTGTCGTCCGACCTCGGCGTACCGTCCACCGCTGAGCCGGTGTCGGCAGAAGACTTGCCCGGCCACTTGGACAAAGCTCCCCTCATCGCCTCCGTGACCGAGAAGTTTCCCGAGGACGGTCGTCAGGGCGGGCACCTGGTCATCCTTCGCGGCTACGAAGAGGGCCCCGACCCGACGATCCTCTTCCGAGATCCTTCAAGTTGGGGCCAGACCCACGATCGCGTTCCCCTGAGCCGCCTGGCCCACTCCTACACCGGTCGCGCAATCACCTTCACTTCCCTGCACAACGGAGGCCCTCTATGACTGAGGTGGTGGCCACCACCGACACGGCGGTGAGAGCCGAGGGCGGGCGGACCATCGCCGTACTCGGCGAGATGCTCGAACTGGGGAGTGAGGCCGTGGAGGCTCACCGTCAGGTCGGCCGGATGGCTGGGGAGCTGGGTGTCGATATCGTCATCGGTGTCGGTGGGGACATGGTGAAGCAACTCGTCCTCAGCGCGGGTGCCACCGGTGTCGAACATCTTGCGCTGGTCGCCGACAACGAGACCGCCGCCGCCTTCCTCGAAAAGATCCTCCAGCCAGGCGACAAGGTACTCGTCAAGGCGTCACGGGGCGGAATGCTCTGGCAGGTCGCGCAGCGGCTCACCGGGAACCCGGTCACTGGCTTCTGAGGCGCACCGAGAGTATCCGGGGAAAGCCTCCGCCTCTTGTTCCTGAACCGCGGTCAACCCCGGGGCAGGCTGTCCGAACGCAACAGCCGGCACGGCGTCCGCACTCGGGGCCCTGCCCGTGGCCGAGTCGCTCAGGGTTTCGCCCATCAGGCTGTCCGTGGTCCTGGTGACGATGGCGGAAATCCCGCTCACAACCGGCATCGTGATCTCCGTCGTGATGGTCACCCCTGCCAGGTCTCGGTTGGCACCGTGACCCGGGCTCTGGGTGTGCGGCGTCCCGTAGGCTGGCGTCGCAGATCAGACGGCATGGAGAACACAGGGCCGAAGGGTTGGAGATCATGACCGAGCGCAGGCCGATCGACGCGTGGCTGACCGACATGGACGGCGTCCTCGTCCAAGAGGGCGTGCCGATCCCCGGGGCCGACGCGTTCCTCAAGAAGCTCCGGGACTCGGGCAAGCCGTTCCTCGTGCTGACGAACAACTCGATCTACACCCCGCGAGACCTCAAGCGGCGCCTGGATCTCATGGGCTTGGACGTGCCTGTGGAGAACATCTGGACCTCGGCCCTCGCCACCGCCGAGTTCGTCGACTCGCAGCGGCCCAACGGGACCGCGTACGTCATCGGAGAGGCGGGGCTCACCACCGCCCTGCATGAGGTCGGCTACACCATGTCCGACGTCGACCCCGACTACATCATCTTGGGCGAGACGAGGGTGTACTCGTTCGAGGCCATGACCAAGGCCGTCCGGCTGATCAACGCGGGAGCCAAGTTCATCTGCACCAACCCCGACGAGACCGGGCCGTCGGCGGAGGGTCCGCTCCCCGCGACCGGTTCGGTCGCCGCCTTGATCGCGAAAGCGACCGGCAAGGAGCCGTACTTCATCGGCAAGCCGAACCCGCTGATGATGCGGGCCGGGCTGAACAAGATCGGCGCTCACTCGGAGGCAGCCGCGATGATCGGCGACCGGATGGACACCGACGTACTCGCCGGGCTGGAGTCCGGCTTGGAGACGTTCCTCGTCATGACCGGCCTGAGCGACCGCGAGAGCATCAACCAGTACCCCTACAGGCCGACCCACGTCGTCGATTCGATCGCCGACCTCGTCGACCGGATCTGATATCGCCCGTAGCAACACAGAGGGCCCTCCCGCTGGCGTGGGAGGGCCCTCCGCGATGGCGAACCTTACGTTCATCTCTCGTCACCATTGGCGACAAAACGCAGGTCAGCGCCATATGTGTATGGGTTGTGCGGGGCTCGCCAAGCACCACATGGTCCTGATCGGTACGTCGTACCGACGCCCCCAGCGTAATCAGGAAGTGCTGATCTTCACCCCGTCGATCACCCAGTACCAGTTGTTGGCGCCGGTGTAGCGGAAGCGGAAGCTGACCGTGGAGGACCCGGTGGGGACCGGGACGGTCAGGGACTGGGGCTGGGAGATGACGTCGGCGGTGTAGGAGTGGACGGCGGTGGGGGTGGCGCCGTTGAAGGAGGCCAGGATCTGGGCGGTCTGGGCGCCTTCCTGGCGGTAGAAGGTGGTGAAGTCGAGGCGGACGGCGGTGGCGGCGGTGATGTCGTGGGCGGGGGTGACCAAGGTGGAGTCGTACGGGCCCGAGAAGGTCTTGTCGGACCATTCGTCGGAGTCGGCGACCGCGAAGACGCCCCGGGCGCGGACGTTCAGCTCGCGGGACTGGTCGCGCTGGCTGCGGGACCAGAACTCGTCGGTGGCGAAGGACCAGCCGCGCCACTCGGTGACCCCGCCGGTGCCCATCGCACTGTTGATCACCGACCAGCCGGGGGGCGGGGTGTGGGTGAAGCCGAGGACGGAGGCGGGGATGCCGGTCTCGTCGACCCGGGGGGAGAGGGCGCCCGCCAGGGTGTCGAAGGGGTCGGTGGAGCGTTCCTGGAGCGGTTTGCCGTCCAGGCCCCAGGCCGGGTCGACGGGGATGCCGAGCTGGTGGAGGGCGGTGGGGACGACGTCCACCAGGCGGGTGTCGATCGGGCGGGCGCCCGCCGCTATGCCGGGGCCGGTGGCGAGGACGAAGGTGCGGCGCTCCTCGATCGCCGAGCCGCCGTGGCCGCCCGCGTCCAGATGGCCGTGGTCGGTGGCGACGATCACGGTCCAGCGTTCCGTGGCGTAGGTGGGGCGGGCCTGGATCGCGGCTCTGAGGCGGCCGAGGTAGGCGTCCTGGACGGCGATCTGGTTCAGGTACGCCTGGCTGGCGGCGCCGGAGTTGTGGCCGACGATGTCGGACTGGCCGAAGTAGACGAACAGGACGTCCGGGTTCTGGTCGCGCAGGATCGACTCGGTGTCGGCGGCGATGGTGGCGTCGTGCGCCGGGTAGCCGTCGGCGTCGCCGTCCAGGACCAGCTTGGCGTCGGCGCCCGGGGTGACCGTGCCCTGGGTGTCCAGGGGCTTCCAGTCGACGGCGGCGTAGGTGGACAGGGCGGGGCGGAGCTGGGCGAGGCGGGCCAGGAGGCCGGGGTAGCGGGTGTAGTTCTTGCCGGTGAAGGTGTTGTCCTTGACGCCGTGCTTGTCGGGCCAGACGCCGGTGGCGATGGTGGACCAGCCGGGGCCGGAGGATGTGGCGGCCATCGGGCCCGCGTACAGGAGCGAGGTGCCGTAGGTGCCCTCGCGCATCATCGCCTTCAGGTGCGGGGCGTCGGCGGCGTCGATGCGGTCGTGGCGCAGGCCGTCCATGCCGATGATCAGCACCTTGTCCTTGCTGGTGCCGTTCGGGAGGGTCGGGGCGGCGGCGTGCGCGGCGGGGATGGTGGCGGCGGGGAGGGTGAGGGCGGCTGCGGTGGTCGCGGTGGCGGAGAGGACGGTACGGCGGGTCGGGTGGGACGTCACGTGATCCTCCTGGCGGGGGTTGGCGGGGGTTGCTGGAGCGGGTCAGCTGCCGGTCGCCGACCTCCAGGCGTCGACGTACTTCGTCAGGTTCCGGTCGATGTCGTTCCAGTCGGGCTCGAAGATCTCGACCCCGTCCATCAGCGTGGTCAGGGCGATGGCGGTCTCGTCGGTGGCCTTGATGTCCTGGCGGGCGCTGAAGCCGCCGCCTATCTCGCTCACCTGCTGCTGGGCCTTGGCGCTGAGCAGATAGTCGAGGAGCTTCTTGCCGTTGTCGGAGTGCGGGGCGTCGGTGACCAGGCCCGCCGCGTAGGGCAGCGCGAAGGTGGTGGGCGTGCCGCCCTCGCGGGCCGGGAACCAGATGCCGATGTTGGGCATGGTCCGGGACTGGGCGTAGCTCATCTGGACGTCGCCGTTGGCGATGTGCAGTTCGCCCTTGTCGACCTTGGGGCCGAGCTTGCCGGTGGAGGCGGACGGGCCGACGTTGTTGGCCTGGAGCCTGCCGAGGTACTCCATGGCGGGCTGCTCACCGCCGAAGTCGTGCAGGGCCTTGATGACGACGGCGGTGCCGTCCCCGGCGACTCCGGGGGTGGAGTACTGGAGCTTGCCCCGGTAGTCGCTGTCGAGGAGCTGTTCCCAGGTGGTGGGGGGCTGGGGCAGCTCCTTCTTGTTGTAGATGAAGCCGAAGTAGTTGTTGACGACGGAGGTCCAGGTGCCGTTGGCGGCCTTGTCGGCGCCGCCGACCTGGTCGGCTCCGGCGGGGGTGTACTTCTGGAGCAGTCCCTTGCCGTCGGCCTGCTGGATGAAGGGGGGCAGGGTCACCAGGACGTCGGCCTGGACGTTGTTCTTCTCCCGGACGGCACGCTGCACCACCTCGCCGGAGCCGCCCTCGACATAGGCGACCTTGATGCCGGTGTCCTTCTCGAAGTCCTTGAAGACCTGGTCGTACCAGCCGTCGCCGGTCTCGCCCTTGAGGCCGTCGGCGCTGTAGACGGTGACGACATCGGCGTCGGAGGCGGCCGAGCCGCCGCCGCAGGCGGTGAGGGTGGCGGCGAGGGTGAGCGCGCCGAGGACGGCGGCGAGCGGCTTGCGGTGCGAAGTGGGCATGGCGAGGGGAACTCCTTGCGCGAAACGTGCTGAACGGGGGTGTGGGCCAGCGGTAGGCGGACGCGGGAGGCGGGCTGAACAGGGGTGTGGGCTAGCGGTACGCGGCGCGGGTGCGCACGCGCGAAACGTGTGGGCTAGCGGTACGCCGCGCGGGTGCGGACGCGGGAGACGGCGAGCAGGACCAGCAGGGTCGCCGTCATCAGGACCACGGCGACGGCGGAGCCGGTGAACAGCGCGCCGCGGTCGGTGGCCGCGTAGATCAGGACCGGAAGCGGGGTCCAGTCGGGCGGGTAGAGCATCATCGTGGCGCTCAGCTCGCCCATGGACAGGGCGAAGCAGAGCCCGGCGGCGGCGGTCAGGGAGGGCAGCAGCAGGGGGAGCCTGACCCGCCACAGCACATACGCGGGCCGGGCGCCGAGCGACGCGGCGGCCTGGGCGTAGGCCGGGTCGAGGCGGCTGAGGGCGGCGGACACGGACTGGTGGGCGAAGGCGGTGACCAGGACGGCGTGAGCGGTGACGACGATCCAGCGGGTGCCGTTGAGGAGGAACGGCGGCTGGGAGAACGCCACCAGGATCGCCAGGCCGACGACCACCGACGGCACGGCGACCGGCAGCACGAACAGGGCGTCCACGATCCGCCGGAGGCGGGGTGGGAGGGCGTGCGCGGCGAGCGCGGCCCAGGTGCCCGCGGCCAGCGCCAGCAGGCTCGCGGTGAGCGCGGTGAGCAGGCTGGTGGTGAGCGCCTGGAGCGCCTCGCCCCGGGTCGCGGCGCGGTAGTGGGCGAAGGTGAGGTCCGAGGGCAGGGCGCTGGACCAGTGGGTCGCGAAGGACGCGCCGAGCACCACCAGCAGGGGCAGCGCGAACAGCGGCACGAACAGCAGGAAGAAGAGGGTCCACACGGCCCAGCGGGCCCGTCTGCTAGGCACCAGCACGGCGGCTCACCACCCGGTAGAGGCCGTAGAGACCCACGGAGATCAGGACGTTGACGACGGCGACGACACAGGCGCCCGGGTAGTCGGACTCCAGGATCGCCTTGCCATAGACGAGGGTCGGCAGGGTCGTGACGCCCTTGGCTCCGGTGAACAGGACGATGCCGAACTCATTGAGGCAGAGCACCAGGACGAGGCTGCCGCCCGCCGCGAGCGCCGGGAGCGCCTCGGGCAGGATCACCTGGCGGACGATCCTCGGGGCGCGGGCGCCCAGCGAGCCGGCCACCTCGATCTGGGCCGTGTCCAGTTGGGAGAACGCGGCGAGCAGCGGCCGTACGACGAACGGGGTGAAGTAGGTGATCTCCGCGAGGAGGACGCCCCAGGGGGTGGTGAGGAACTGGAACGGGCCCTCGGCGGTACCGGTGACGTCCGTCCACAGGCCGTTGGCCATGCCGACGGAGCCGTAGATGAACAGCAGGGCGAGGGTGATCAGGAAGGACGGGAAGGCGAGGAAGACATCGATGAACTTGGCGACCGCGCGGGCGCCGGGGAACGGGACGAACGCGATGATCAGGGCGAGGACGAAGCCGAGGACGAGACAGCCGGCGGTGGCGGCGACGGCGATCCAGACGGTGTTCCACAGGGCGTCGCGGAAGACGGCGGAGGTGAGGACGTCGGTGTAGGGCGTCAGGGAGGTGCCGCCGGTGTCGGGCTGGAAGGACTGCCGGACGACCAGGGCGAGGGGGTAGAGGAAGACGAGGGTGAGGAGGGCGACGGGGGGTGTTGCCCAGAGGGCGGCGGTGGGGAGGCGGGGGGTCCGGGCGGGGGCGGCCCGCAGCGCCGGTTCAGTGGGTGTAGGCGCGCGCCCCGGTGCCGGTTCCGTGGTCGTCGGCGCCTGCTCCGGTGCCCGGTCGGTGGTCGTCGGCGCCTGCACCGGTGCCCGTTCAGTGGTCATCGGCGCCCGCCCCGACGCCGGTTCACTGGTCATCGGCGCCCGCTCCCGCCGGGAGCAGCACCGCGTCGTCCGGTGCGAAGTGCAGGGCGACCTGGTCGCCGAGGGCGGGCGGGTCCCGCAGTTCCCGTACGTCCGCCATCACCCGGTGCCCGTCGACCTCGACGTACAGCCGGTGGGTGGAGCCGCGCCACTGGATCTCCCGTACCGTCCCGGCGACCCGGTTGGGTCCCTCGCCGAGGCCGACGAGGTGGGGGCGGACGCACAGGGTGGCGCGCGCGCCGGACGCGGCCGGGCCGGTGGTGACCTTCAGTTCCGTACCACCGAAGGTCACCCCGCCCTCGGTGACCGTCACCGGCAGCAGATTGGCGGTGCCGACGAAGCCCGCCGTGAAGGTGTCGGCGGGGGCCCGGTACAGCTCGCGCGGGGTGCCGCAGGAGCGCAGCCGGGCCTTGTCCATGACCGCGATCCGGTCGGCGAGGGTGAGTGCTTCGACCTGGTCGTGGGTGACGTAGAGGATCGTCACGTCGGGCAGTTCGCGGTGCAGCCGGGCCAGTTCGGCGAGCATCCCGGAGCGCAGTTGCGCGTCCAGCGCGGACAGCGGCTCGTCCAGCAGGAGGACGTCCGGGCGGATGGCCAGGGCGCGGGCGATGGCGACCCGCTGCTGCTGTCCGCCGGACAGCTCACGCGGGTGGCGCCGGGCGTAGGCGGCCATGCCGGTCAGTTCCAGCGCCTCGGCGACCCGGGTGCGGATCTCCGTCCTGGGGGTGCGCCGGGCCTTCAGTCCGAACGCCACGTTGTCGGCGACCCGCAGATGCGGGAAGAGCGCGTACTGCTGGACGACCATCCCGATGCCCCGCCGGTACGGCGGCAGGTCCGTGACGTCCCGGTCGCCGAGGAACACCCGCCCGGAGACCGGCCGGACGAATCCGGCGACCGCCCGCAGCGCGGTGGTCTTGCCGGAGCCGGACGGTCCGAGCAGGGCCATCACCTCGCCGGGGGCGACGGTGAGGTCCAGGGAGTCCAGGACGACCTGCCCGTCGTAGGCGACCGTGACCTGGTCGAAGCGGATGCCCATCAGCCGGTGCCCTCCCGTGCCGGGCCGCAGAGCAGGTCCGGGAGCGCGGCGACCGAGGGCAGGACATGTCCGGCTCCGGCGGCGCGCAGCGCGTCCTCGCCGTGCGCGCCGGTCAGCACCCCGGCGACGAGTCCGGCGCCGGCCCGGACCCCGCTGGTCATGTCGTACGCGGTGTCGCCGACGACCGCGGTCTGCTGGACGGCGTCGGCGGCCCGGGTGCGCAGGAACGCCTCCAGGACCATGTCCGGGTACGGGCGTCCGCGTCCGCCCGCGTCGGCGGGGCACAGGGTGAGCGGCACCAGGTCCTGCCAGCCGAGCGCGGCCAGGATGGCGTCCTGGGTGACCCGGGCGAACCCGGTGGTCAGGACGACGGCGCAGCCCCGGGAGCAGAGTTCCTCGATGGCTTCACGGGCGCCGGGGACGGGGGCGATCAGACCGCCGTCGACGAGTTCGCCGTACGCCGTCTCGAAGGCGGTGTTGGCGCGCTGGGCGCGGGGTTCGGTGCCGAAGAGATGGCGGAAGACGGAGATCTTGGACTCGCCCATGGTGGCGCGGACGTAGGCGAGCTGGTCGGTGTGCTCGGAGCTGCCGGGGGTGACGCCGAGTGCGGTGGCGGCGTGCGCGAAGGCGCGCTCTACCAGGCCGTCGTCGGCGACGGTGGTGCCGGCCATGTCGAGGACGACTAGGCGGATGTCGGCGGGGGGCGTGGGGGTTTCGGGGGACTCGGAGATCTCGGGGGTCTCGGAGATCTCGGGGGACTTGGAGATCTCGGGGGACTTGGGGGTTGTCATGTGAGGGTCACCAGCCCAGTTCGTCGGCGGTCGTCTCGGCCATCGCGGGGGCGCAGGTCATGCCGCGTCCGCCGGGTCCGGTCACCAGCCAGACCCCGTCGCGCACCCGCTGGCGGTGCACCACCGCGCCCGGGTCGGTGCACTGCGCGTACACCCCGGCCCAGCGGCGGCGGATTCTCGGCAGCGGGCGGCCGAGGACGGTCTCGGCGACGGCGGCGAGGTGGTCGTAGGGGTCCTCGACCGTGTCGAAGGCGAACGGGTGCGCGTACTCATGCGTGTCGCCGATGGTGAGCGAGCCGTCGGCGCGCTGGACCATCAGCAGTTGCATACGGTGTTCCGCGGCCGTCGGCGGCTGCGGCTGACCGGCGTTCAGCTCGTCCAGGGCGGGCGAGGCGTAGGCCGGGTAGTAGCGGAAGCTGTCGGCGTCGGCGACCGAGGTGGTCAGCGGGGTGTCCAGCGGGTCGGTCTGCATCATCTGGAGCCGGACGCGGCGGACCGGCAGCTCGGGTCCGGCGAGTTCACGGACGAGTCCGCCGAGCCAGGCGCCGGTGCACAGTACGACCGTGTCGCCGTGGTGGACGTCCCCGTGGTCGTCGCGGACCGCGCGGTCGCCGATCACCTCACGGACCTCGCGGCCCGGCAGGAAGGTGTAACGGGGGGACCTGCGCAGCTCGGCGCGGAGGGCGAGCTGGGCGGTGCGGGGTTCGACGGCCGCGTCGCGCTCGCAGTACAGGGCGGCGTCGAAGGTGCCGCCCAGGGCGGGGTTGAGGGCGCGGGCCTCGTCCGGGGTGAGCAGCTTGTAGCCGCGGGCGGCGGCGTCCGGGCGGGCCACGGCCGCCTCGGCGACAGCGCGTTCGCGGGCCCCGGTGACCAGGGTCAGGGAGCCGTTGGGGCGGAAGCCCAGGGCCGGGGTCCGGGCCCCGATCTCCGCCCACAGCTCCCGGGCGCGCAGCGCGGTCTCCAGCTCCGGTCCGGAGGCACGGCCGCCCACCCAGACCAGTCCGAAGTTGCGCAGCGAGGCGCCGCGCGCCTCCGCCTCACGTTCGATCTGTACGACCTCGTGGCCGCGTTCCACTGCGTGCCAGGCGTGCAGAGTGCCCAGCACTCCGGCGCCTACGACTATCACTCTCACGGCGGCAACGCTCCTCGCGCTCGGGTAACCGGGAAGGTCCGGCTGACAACGAGAGAGTGAACGAGCCATCAAGTTTGGGCTAGACCCGTTATTGTTTCGTGACTATTGGGGGGTGGCTGGAATGTGTGCCTACCGGTGGGCCGGGTCAGCCCTTCAGATGGGCCGTGAAGGAGAAGCGGTCGCCTCGGTACAGGGAGCGCACCCGCTCCAGCGGGCGGCCGTCGGTGTCCCGGGAGACCCGGTGGATCAGCAGCATCGGCAGGCCCGGGGGCGTCCCGACGAGCAGCGCCTCACGCGGGGTGGCGAGGACGGTCTCCAGCCGTTCGTCGGCGTCGCCGAAGCCGATGCCCTGGGCGTGGAGGTAGGCGTAGAAGGACGAGTCCGGCTCGAAATCGATGTCCAGGCGCGGCACTCGGGCGACGGCGATGTACGTGCTCTCCAGGCCGACCCGGTCGTCGTCGGCCAGCAGCACCCGCTCCAGATGCCAGACCGGTTCGCCCCGGGTGAGGCCGGTCTCGGCGGCGAGCGCCTGCGGGCAGGGGAAGCGGTCGAGGGTGACCAGATGACGGCCGGGGGTACGGCCCTGGCGGCGGACGCCCTCGGTGTAGCTGGCCAGCGACAGCGGCTGCGCCAGCTTGGGTCCGGCGACCACCGTGCCCCGGCCCTGGCGGCGCAGCTTGCCCTCCAGGAGCAGTTCGCGCAGCGCCTGCCGGACGGTCTCGCGGGCCACGTCGTAGCGTTCGGAGAGATCGCGCTCGGTGGGGAGCGCGTCGCCCTCGCCGAGTTCCTCCACGAGCCGGTCGAGCCGCGCCTTGACCGCGTAGTACTTCGGGATGCGGCCGTGCTCCGGGATGCCGTGGCGGACGGGCGCGCCGGGGGCCTGGTCGTTCGGGTAGTCCACCTGGGGATCGTGCCATGCGGGGCGCGCGGTGCTGGGGCGGGCCTGCCTCTTCCCGTCGTCCCCCGCGGACGCTCTAGCGGCGCCTGCGGGCCAGCAGCAGGGCGGTGCCGGTGGCCACCAGGGCGACGGCGAGGGCGAGGACCTGGCTCGGGGAGCCTAGGCCGGTGCGGGCGAGTTCGTCGGCGAGGGTGGTCGGGGTGCTCTTCGGCTCGGGGGTCGCGGGGGTGGGTCCGGTGGTTGGCTCGGTGGAGGGCGCGGGTCCGGCGCCGTCCTGGGGGCGTCCCGCCGGCTCCGCCGGCTCTTTCGGCTCTGTCGCGCTCAGCACGCGGAAGCGGTAGGCGTTCGACTCCCCCACCCAGTCGCTGTCGTCGCCGTGCCGCTGGACGACGGCCGCGGTCGCCGTGATGGCGTTGGGCACGGCGTCGGCCGCGACCGACAGCCGTACCTTCACCCGGGTCGTACGGCCCGCCCCGATCGTGAACCCCGGGAAGGCGCCCGCCTCGAAGGGGGCGACGATCTCCGCCTCGTCGGTCGTCTCGAACCGCACGGGGTGCGGGTGCCGCCCCTCGTAGAACTCCAGCCGGGGCTGGGCCGCCGTCAGTCTGCGGTCCTGGTCGACGAGGACCACCACCGGGTGGATGCCGGAGCAGGTCTGGCCGGTGGTGTTGGTGACGTCGACGTACCAGGTGCCGAAGCCGCCCCCGGCGGTGTAGGCGTCCGGGCCGCCGTGGATACGGGTGGTGAGGGGGAAGCCGTGCGCGCCGGAGTCGCCGCAGACGGGGGCCGGGGCGGCGTGGGCGGAGGGGGAAGAGAGGGGGGACAGCAGGGCGGCGGTGAGGAGACTGAGGGCGGCAGGGGTGACCGGTCGCATGAGCACATGACATGACGGCCGGGGGACGGGGGCGGCGGCTGCCACGCCGCGGGGGCGGCGGACTCCGCCCGATCGGCCGATACTCGGGGCCCCGCACGCGGCCCTTCAGGCGTGGCTCTCGCTGCGCGGCGCTCTCTACGTGGCTCTCCGTACGCGGCTCCCTATGGACGGCTCTCCGTACGCGGCCCTCTATGGACGGTCCTCCGTACGCGGCTCTCTATGCGTGGCCCTCAATACGCCGCCCTCTATGGACGGCTCTCCGTACGCGGTCCTCCATGGACGGCCCTCCGTACGCGGCCCCCTGCACCACGTCCCTCCCTGCCCGGCCCCCTACACGTGGCGGCCGAACAGGGGTCCCAGGAGGAGTTCCGCGGCGCCCTGCGCGATGGTGTGGTCGTCGGCGGCGGCCAGGCGTACCGGGACCGTCGGGTCCGTGCGGCTCTCGCGGTGGGCTCGGGCGTCCAGGACGGTGGAGACGCCGTCGATGAAGGTGCCGGCCGCGGCGGTGATCGTCCGGCCGCCCAGCAGGATCAGGTCGATGTCCAGCAGGGCCACCAGGTTGGCCGCGCCCGCGCCGAGCACCCGGGCCGCCTCCGCCAGGTCGCCGCGGGCCACCGCCGCCAGGCAGAGCGCCTCGATACAGCCTCGGTCGCCGCAGGTGCAGGGCGGTCCGTCGAGCTGGACGACCTGATGGCCGAACTCCCCGGCGCCGGTGCGCGCGCCCCGGTGCACGGTCCCGCCGATGACCAGGCCCGCGCCGAGCCCCGTACCGAGGTGGAGGTAGGCGAAGGAGCGGGCGGTGCCGTGGGCGGCGAGGCGCAGGGCCGCCGCGTTGGTGTCCTTGTCGACCACGACGGGGACGCCGAGCCGGTCGGTGAGGGCGGCGCGCAGCGGGTAGCGGTCCCATTCGGGGAAGCCGGTGACGCGGTGCAGCACGCCCCGGGTGTGGTCCAGCGGTCCGGGGAGGGCGACCCCGGCGCCGATCAGCGCCCGTCCCCCGGGGGTCAGTTCCCGTACCGCCTCGCCTACCGCCCTGACCACCGCGTCGGCGCCCGCGCCCAGGTCCACCGGGCGGGAGGTCTCCCCGGCCAGGGTCCCGGTGAGGTCGACGAGGACCGCCCGCAGCGCGTCCCGGTCGAGGTGGACCCCGACGGCGTGTCCCGCGTCGGGGACCAGCCGCAGCACCGTCCGCGGTTTGCCGCCGGTGGAGCGGCGGTGACCGGCCTCGACCGCGAGACCGTCCGCGCGCAGCCGGGCGGTGATCTTACTGACGGCCTGCGGGGTGAGGCCGGTCCGTTCGGCGAGCTTGATCCGGGTCATGCCGTCGTCGCCGGACGCCCGGAGCAGGTCGAGGACGAGGGCGGTGTTGTGGCTGCGCAGGGCGGGGAGGTTGACCCCGCCGCCGAGGGTCCGTCCGTCGCCCGTCACGCCCGCGCCCCTGCCGGTCATCATCGTCCCGCTGTCGTCCACGGGGCCCATTCTCTCCCGAGCTTGCACTTTGGCAACAGCGTTGCCAAAGTGGGCGCCATGACTGGTACGCCTGATACGCCCGGAACCCCGTTGCGCGTCGGCCTCGTCGGCTACGGACTCGCGGGCTCCGTCTTCCACGCCCCGCTGATCGCGGCGACCGGGGGGCTGGCCCTGGACACGGTGGTCACCTCCAGCCCGGAGCGGCAGGAGCAGGCCCGCGCCGCGTTCCCGGACGTCCGGACCCTCCCGACCGTGGACGAGCTGTTCGGCCGCGCCGACGAGCTGGATCTGATCGTGCTGGCCTCCCCCAACCGCACCCATGTGCCGCTGGCCACGGCCGCGCTGAAGGCGGGCCTCCCGGTGGTCGTGGACAAGCCGATCGCCGGTACGGCGGCCGAGGCGCGCGAGCTGGCCGCGCTGGCGGACGCACAGGGCCTGCTGCTGTCCGTCTTCCAGAACCGGCGCTGGGACAACGACTTCCTCACCCTGCGCAAGCTGCTCGCCGACGGTGAGCTGGGCGAGGTCTGGCGGTTCGAGTCCCGCTTCGAGCGCTGGCGGCCCCAGCTGAAGGGCGGCTGGCGGGAGTCCGGCGACCCGGCGGAGATCGGCGGCCTGCTCTACGACCTCGGCAGTCATGTCGTCGACCAGGCCCTGGTCCTGTTCGGCCCGGTCGCCTCGGTGTACGCGGAGACGGACGTCCGGCGCCCCGGCGCCCGCACCGACGACGACACCTTCCTGGCCCTCACCCACACCGGCGGCGTCCGCTCCCATCTGTATGTCTCGGCGGCGACGGCCCAGCTCGGCCCGCGCTTCAGGGTGCTGGGCTCGTCGGCCGGCTATGTGAAGTACGGCCTCGATCCGCAGGAGGCGGCGCTGCGGGAGGGGCTGCGGCCCGGCGGCGCGGACGAGCCCTGGGGCGTGGAGCCGCACGAGCTGTGGGGCCGGGTCGGCTCCGGGGAGTCCCCGCTGACCGGCGGCGGCCGTCCCGAACCCACTCTCCCGGGCGACTATCCCGCCTACTACGCCGCCGTCGCCGCCGCCCTGCGCGACGGTGCCCCCAACCCGGTGACCGCGCTGGAGGCCGCCGCCGCCCTCGACGTCCTGGAGGCGGCCCGGCGTTCGGCCCGAGACGGATCGACGGTGACCCTGTGAACGCCACCCCGCGCGAGACGCCCGAGCTGACGCCCCCGCTCTCCGAACTGGAGGCGCAGGAACGGCGCCTGGTCTTCCGTACCTTCACCGCGGACGACGCCTGGGCGCTGGGCTCGCTGCTGGTGGAGATGGCCCGGGAGCGGCAGGCTCCGGTCGCCGTCGACATCCACCGCGCCGGTCAGCAGCTCTTCCACGCCGCGCTGCCGGGCGCGACCGCCGACAACGACGCCTGGATCGCCCGCAAGCGGCGGGTGGTGGAGCGGTACGGGTCGGCGTCGTACCTGGTGGGCGCGCGGTGCCGGGCCAAGGGCACGACGTTCGAGGAGTCGTCCCGGCTGGACCCGGACCGGTACGCGGCGCATGGCGGCTCCTTCCCGATCACCGTGGCGGACGTCGGGGTGATCGGGGCGGTGACGGTCTCCGGGCTGCCGCAGCTGGACGACCACCGTTTCGTGGTGGCGGCCCTGGAGCGCTTCCTGGGCGAGGGCGACCCGTCGGCGGAATGACCCGGACCCCGCCCCCGGTTGGCACCGGTCAGAACGCGGGAGACATCCCGGTGACCGCACTGCCCCACCGGAGGGACCGGAACCGATGAGCGAGACCCCCTTGAAGCAACGCCTCGGACGGTACGGCGTCTGGAGCGGGAGTTTCCGCGCCGAGGACGCCGGCGGACAGGCCGGGCTCGACGAGTCGGCCGCCGAACTGGAGGAACTCGGCTTCGGCACGCTCTGGGTGGGCGGCAACACCTCGGTCGCCGTGGCGGCGCCGCTGATCCGGGCGACCAGCAGGCTCACCGTCGGCACCAGTGTGCAGAACATCTGGCTGGAGGGCCCCACCGAGACCGCCGCCGCCTTCGCCGCGCTGGACGCCACCCACCCCGGCCGCCTGCTGCTGGGCCTCGGGGTGGGCCACGCACAGATGGAGAAGCGCTACCACCGCCCGTACTCGGCGCTGGTCGACTATCTGGACGCCCTGGACACGGACGGCTTCCCGGCCGGGCGCCGCCTGCTGGCCGCGCTGGGCCCGCGCACCCTGCGGCTGGCCGGGCAGCGGGCGGCGGGCGCGATCCCGTACCTGGTCACCCCGGAACACACCGCGTACGCCCGGGACATCCTCGGCCCCGGGCCGCTGCTGGCGCCCGAGGTGGGGGTGGTCCTGAGCGCGGACCCGGCCGAGGCCCGCGCGCTGGCCAGGGCCCGGCTGGACATGTACCTCTCGCTGCCCAACTACACCGGCAACTTCCTCCGCCATGGCTTCACCGAGGACGATCTGACGGACGGCGGCAGCGACCGGCTGGTCGACGCCCTGTTCGCATGGGGCGACGAGAGCCGGGTCCGCGCCCGCCTGGACGCCTTCCACCAGGCGGGCGCGGACCATCTGGCGCTCCAGGTGATCGACGCCGACGAACAGGGCACGGGGCTGCCGCGGCGGGCGTGGCGCGACCTGGCGGCGCTGCTGGGGTAGGGGCGGCGGCGGAAGCGCGCCGGGCGGGGCGGCGGCGGAAGCGCGCCGGCCCGCCAGGGCGTGTCCTACGCGTCCCGCAGTTCCTGCCGCTGCCGCCCCAGCCCGGCGATCTCCAGCTCCACCACATCCCCCGCCCGCAGATACGGCTTGGGGTCGGGATGCCCGAGGGCGACCCCCGCGGGCGTCCCGGTGTTGATGACATCACCGGGGTACAGCGTCATGAAGTGGCTGAGATAGCGGACGACCTCGGCGACCGGGAAGATCTGGTCGGCCGTCGTGCCGTTCTGCTTCAGCGCCCCGTTGACCCACAGCCGCAGCGCGAGATCCTGCGGGTCGGGCACCTCGTCGGCGGTCACCAGCCAGGGCCCCAGCGGGTTGAACGTCTCGCAGTTCTTCCCCTTGTCCCAGGTGCCGCCGCGCTCGATCTGGAACTCCCGCTCGGACACGTCGTGCGCCACCGCGTACCCGGCGACATGTGCGAGCGCCTCCTCGGCGGACTCCAGATAGCGGGCGGTACGTCCGATGACCACGGCCAGTTCGACCTCCCAGTCGGTCTTCACCGACCGGCGCGGCACCAGGACCGTGTCGTACGGGCCGACCACCGTGTCCGGCGCCTTGAAGAACAGCACGGGTTCGCCGGGCGGCTCGGCGCCGGTCTCCCGGGCGTGGTCGTGGTAGTTCAGCCCGATACAGGCGATCTTGCCGATCCGGGCCAGCGGCGGTCCGACGCGCAGCCCGTCCGCGTCCAGCACCGGCAGGTCACCGGCGGTGGCGGCGGCCCGGACCCGGCCGAGCGCGGCCTCGTCGGCGAGCAGCGCCCCGTCGATGTCCGGCACCACGGCCGACAGATCCCGCAGCACCCCGCCGGCGTCGAGCAGCGCGGGCCGCTCCGCTCCGGCCGGTCCGACTCGCAGCAGCTTCATGGTTCCCGTCTCCTTCGATCGCGAGCACTCCGCCGATGTGTGCGGTCATCGGAGGACTGGTCGATCCTCCAAGGTCACCTCCGGCTCCGCAATACCCGGTTCACCCCCTGGACCGTACGGCCGGGCCGCCCCCTCACCGGTACAGCACCGCCCGTTCGACGACCGCCCAGGTGGTGCTGGTGACGACGTACAGAGCGGCGGCCAGTGGGACGACGGCGACGGTGACCAGGGTGAAGAAGGACATGAACGGCACCACCTTGTTCATCGTGGCGAGCCCCGGCAGCGGCTGGTCCCCGGGGCCGGTCAGGGCGAGCGGCTGCTGCGCGGCCATCGTCCGCCGGGTGCGCGTGTACCCGACCGTGGCGACCGCGGCCACCAGGACGAACAGTCCGGCGTACACCAGCCCCGCCGCGCCGAACGGGCCGTCCGCCGCCAGCGCGTCGAGCCAGCGGTCGCCGAGCGGGGCGGCGCCGAGCTGGTGCCCGAGCAGTTCATTGGGCTCGCCGCCGATGGTGCGGCTGGAGAAGAGGTGGTAGAGCAGGAAGAAGGCGGGCAGTTGGAACAGCACGGGCAGGCATCCCGCCAGCGGGGACACCTTTTCCTTGGTGTGCAGGTCCAGGACGGCCCGCTGGAGCCGCTCGGGGTTGCGGTGGTGCTTCTTGCGCAACTCGGCGATCTGCGGCTGGAGTCGCTGCCGTGCCCGCTGACCGCGCGCGGCGGCCCGGGACAGCGGCAGCACCAGCAGCCGTACGGCCATGGTGAACAGCACGATCGCGGCGGCTGCGGCGGACGCCGCGAACAGGGGGGTCAGCAGGTCGGCGAGGTGCTCGACCAGGGTGGCGAAGACGGACATGGGTGAGCCCTCCGGGGGTCTCGTCGTGCCGGAAGTGCCGTGCGGACACGGCGGACGGACGGCATGACGACCCGCGCGGGGTCACCGCAGAAGGAGGGGCTGCCCTACGCGACGGTCGCCGGGAGGGCGTGCCCCGGTGCTCTGGGGCGGGTTCTGCCCCGGGCGTCGGGATCGCGCTGGGGCAGGAAGGCCGTACGGCGTCTGCGGTCCCGGATCGCCGTACGCACCCGGGTGGGTGGGACGGCGGGCGCGCTGCGGGCGGCGACGAGGGCGGCGAGCATGAGCGCGGCCCCGGCGGCGGCGGTCGCGGCGAGCGCGACGGTGAGGTAGAGCCCGCTGGTCCCGGGCGCGGCCCCGAAGGGGACAAGGAAGGCGAGGGCGGTGAGGGCGGCGAGGAGCGGGTGAAGGTGAAGGTGACGGTGACGGCGCTGGAGCCGCGCGGCGGTGCACCCGCCCGTGAGGCGACGTGTGGTGAGCCCGATACCGATCACTGTCCCTGCCCCTCCCTTCCGCCGCTCCCTGGCCGACCCTGCCGACCTGGCCGAACTCTACTGACCCCTCCGCCCCTTACTACTTCCCGGCCGGTCAGCGCCCCGGCCCGGTCTCAATGGGCTCCAGCAACCGCCTGGGCTTGAGCAGGACGCGGCTGACCGCGTCCGCCGGATCGGGGTCGAGACCCGGCCCCGGCACCATCTCAACGTCGGGCACGGGCACGATGGTTCCGCAGACCGGGCATTCGCCGTACGAACCGATCTCGGCACCGCACCCGGAGTGCAGGAAGCGGCGCAGGGCGGGCTGGTCGTAGTGGTCGACGCCCCAGCGGCCGAGGGAGCGGACGACCGGCCACAGCGCGAGACCGCGCTCGGTGAGGACGTACTCGTCCCGGGGCGGCGACTGCTGGTAGCGGCGTTTCTCCAGGATGCCCTCGGCGGTCAGGGCCTGGAGCCGGGCGGCGAGCACGGCGCGCGGGATGCCGAGGTGGACGAGGAAGTCGTTGTAGCGCCGGACGCCGTAGAGGGCGTCGCGGATCACCAGCAGGGTCCAGCGTTCGCCGACGGCCTCCAGAGCGCGGGCGATCGTGCACTGCTGGGTGGCGTAGTCCTTGCCGAGTGCCATGCGCTCCACTGTAATCACTTTCCCCGCCGTTGGTTCAATGACCGAACCAAGAGATGCTACGGTGCCGCCATGCACAGGTTCAGTGAACGAACCCAGGAAGCGGCGGCTCCGGAGCCCACGGCCGCCACCGCCCCGGAACGGGCGCCCACCCCGAACCCCCGCGCCACCCTCGCGCTGACCAGCGCCGCCACCGCCGTGGCGCTGATGACGTACACCGCGCCGATGGTGACCCTCGCCGACACGGCCGCCGCGCTGCACACCGCGCCCGCCGCCCAGGCGTGGCTGCTGAACGGCACCCCGCTGGGGCTCGCGGCCCTGCTCCTGGTGTCCGGCACCCTCGCCGACGACTACGGCCGACGCCGGATCTTCCTGCTGGGCACCCTCGCACTCGGCCTCACCACGGCCCTGGGCGCGCTCACCACCACGACCGTGCAGTTCACCCTGGCCAGGGTGGCGCAGGGCGCGGCGAGCGCGGCGCTGCTGGCGAGCGCGCTGGGCCTGATCGTGCACGCTTTCCCCGACATACGCGGCCGGGTGCGGGCGACGGGCGTATGGGGCGCCTTCGTGAGCGGCGGCATCGCGCTGGGCCCCCTGCTGAGCGGCGCCCTGCCCACCTGGCGCTGGGTGTACGTGGTGCTGGGCGCGGCGGCGCTGGTGGTGACGGTGCTGGGGGCCCGTACGCTCACCGAGTCCCGTTCGCCACGGGGCGCGCGCCCCGATCTGCTGGGGGCGGTCACCTTCGGACTGGCGCTGGTGGCGCTGGTCGCGGCGCTGACCCTGGGCCGGGACGGCTGGCTGCGGGCGCCCGTGGGGTGGCTGCTGCTGGCGGCGGTGGTGCTGGTCGGGGTCTTCGGGTGGGTGGAGCGCCGGGTGCGGGCGCCGATGATCGACCTCGCGCTGCTGCGCCGCCCGCGGTTCCTGGCGTCCTCGGCGGGCGGACTGTTCACCGGCCTCGCGGTGATCGGGCTGTTCAGCTTTCTGCCGACGGTGCTGCAACGCTCCCTGGGACTCTCCCCGCTGGCGACGGCGTGGCTGTTCCTGCTGTGGTCGGGCCTGTCGTTCGCGGTCGCCCTCCAGGCCCGGCACCTCACGGGCCGGGTCTCCCCCCGCCACCAGCTCACTCTGGGTTTCACCCTGCACCTGGTGGGCGTGTTGACCATGCTGGGCGCGCTGGACGCGGGTTCCTGGCAGCGGCTGCTGCCCGGCCTGGTCCTCGGCGGCATCGGCAGCGGGCTGCTCAACGCGGCGCTGCCACTGCTCGCGGTGGAGTCGGTCCCGGCGACCCGGGTGGCGATGGGCTCGGGCGCACAGCAGACGTTCCGCTACGTCGGCTCCTGCGCGGGCGTGGCCCTGACCATCGCCCTCGCGACGACACCGGGCGGCGGGATGGACACGGCCCTGCTGGTGTCGGCGGGACTGGCGGGGATCGGGGCGGTGGGAGTGACGCTGGCACGATGAGGACGACGAGGACGGGATCGCGGGCTCACCGTGGCCGCATGGAGACGAGCTTCCCCCACACGATCAGCCGGTACGCGGAGCTGTACTCGGGGGTGCAGGTGGTGAGCGTGAGGTAGTACCCCGGTTCGCGGTACCCGGCACCGGGACGCACCGCGCTGCGCGGCACGGGCCCGACGACCCCCACATCGCCGGGCGAGGTCCGGTCGAGCGTCTGATCGACACGGTAGACGTAGACGGCGGTGCCGGTCTCGACGACGACTTCGTCCCCGGCCCGCAACCGGTCGACGTACCGGAAGGGCTCGCCATGGGTGTTGCGATGCCCGGCGACCGCGAAGTTCCCGGCCTGACCGGGTTCCTGCGTCCCGGGATAGTGCCCGGCGTACCCCTTGTTGAGAACGCCGGCCTTGCCGACCCCACGCGCGACGGGGACACGGAGATCGAGCCGGGGGATGGTGAGGATGGCGTAGGGCCGGGGCGAGTCGGCGGACACGGAAGGCCGGGAGGCAGACGGCGAACGCGGAGCCGAAGAAGAAGACGAAGACGAAGGGGTATGGAGCCCCGAAGGAAACTGACTCGGTTCCCCCCATTCCTCCTCAAGCCGCTCGACACTCCGCTCGGCGTCGCGCTGGGCCCGCAGATTGGTCCACCACAGCTGATGGACGACGAGCAGAAGCAGCACGACCCCGAGGGTGACAAGCCCCTCGGCAAGCCCCCACAGCCCACGCCGCCACCAGCGCCGAAAGCGCGATGACCGGCTACGACGGAACCACTCCGGACCGTACGCACGCATGGACCGACCTCCCCGAGGCTGGACGGAGCCGCCCGCACGATAGGCGGGTACGCCGCAGCCCACCAGAGCCATGCGGCTGCGCCGCCGACCGGAATGCCCGGGAGGCCGGAGATCCCGGACCTTGGCCACCCCGTGTCACCCCTCGGCAGTACGGTGTCACCCATGCGCCCCGACACGCCTGCCGAGAACGTCGACCACCCCGCCGAGGCGGCCCGCCTGGAGCGAACCGCCGGTCTGTACCCGGAGGACGCCGAGGCCCTGCTGCTGCGGGCCGCCGCACACCGCGAGCTGTCCGGAGACCGCCCCGCGGCGACCGCGCTCTACGACCGTCTGCTCTCCACCGACCTCCCGTTGGACGCCCCGCACCTGGTCCGCGCCCTGAAGGCGTCGAACCTGTGGGAGTACGGCCATGAGGCGGAGGCCAGAGCGATCATCGAGGGCCTACGGGCGGCGGCGCCGAGGGACGCGGCGGCGTGGGTGATCGTCGCGGAGTCGCTGGAGTCGCACGACGAACTGGAGGCGGCGCAGGACGCCTTCACCCAGGGCGCGCGGCTGCTGGTGGGCGACGCGGAGAAGCCCCCGGCGGCCTCGCACCCGCTCCTCTTCGGCCGGCACCGGGTACGCCGCATGCTGGGGCTGCCGCACGACGACTGGGACATCCAGGCGGACACCCTGCACTCGATGCCGATCTCCCTGGACGAGCTGCACGACCCGAAGCGGATCTGGTCCCTCGGCTCGGACAACCCGGCGGAACTGGCCGCCGAGATCACCCGCCTCCGCGCCGAACTGGGCGCCTACCGCGAGGCCCTGTCCCGCCCGTACCCGGTGGCGATCCTGCACTGGCCGGCCACGGAACTCACGGAACTCCTCACGGCGTACCCGACCCTGACCACGGAATACCCCTCCCACGCCGAACACCTCGCGACCATAGAGTCCTCCCTCCGCGAACTCGCCGCCTCCGGCACACCCAACCTGGGCATCGTCACGGGCACGGTCCCGTCGTACGAAGCCTTCGCCGCCTCGGAATCCACGTCCCCGTCCGACCCGTCCCTCCTCCCCCAGTACGCGACGACCTTGGCGGCACGGGGGAGAGCGGAGGGGTGGCCACCGGAGGTGGGGGTGGGGTGTTGGTGCGGGTCGGGGAGGAGTTATGGGGAGTGTCACGGCACCACGGCTCACTGACGACGGACCCGCACCGCCCATCGGGTCGTAACCCGCCGATCCAGGTGAGGGACGTTCCCACCACTCGGCGCCGCACCCGAGCGACTGACACCAAGAACCTGTACGCCTTCAGGACCGCCCGCGTGGGCGCGATTCGGCACCCGATAGTTCTGCAGACAGGAAGCGCAGTTGCTCCCCTTCGAAGAAGACCTCAAGGCAGCCGCCAGAATCGCTCGGCAGGGCTTGGACGAAAATGACCCTGAGCTGTCCGCGGTACGTGATCGCGTCCTCGCGATTGATCCGACAGGAAAGCGGTTTGCGTCTGTTCTCCGTGACACCATCGACCAGTTGCTCCATGGTGAGGTCACCGGGCGCTACGACTGGAAGACCCTCTTCAAGACCGAGAAAACACACGCGGGAACTCTCGTTGAGATCAACCTCCAACGGGAGTTCACGTTCGATGACGGTCGCACCATGGACTACCAGATCGCTGGCATCGAAGTGGACTGCAAGTACTCCCAGCAGTTCGGCGGCTGGATGATCCCACCCGAGGCCATGGGCCACCTCTGCCTGGTCGTGTGGGCGGATGACTACCGGAGTCTGTGGAGCGCCGGGCTGGTACGCATTCGCCCCGAGATCCTGAACCAGGGCAACAACCGCGACCTCAAGCTCACCATCAAGGCAGAGCACCGGAGTAAGATTTCCTGGCTCTGGAAGGACGAACCTCTGCCGAGAAATGTACTGCTGCACATGGACCCGGCTGACCGCACAGCCGTCTTCGCCTCAGATTCCGGACAGCAGCGGGTCAACGAGTTGTTCCGACGGGTACAGCAGCAGCGTATCGGACGCAATGCCGTACGTACGGTTGCCCAGCAGAAGGACTACATGAAGCGAGTACGGGGCAACGGCGGGTCCCGGTCAGCACTCAGGTCCGAGGGAATCGTCATCATCGGCGATTACGAGAAGCACCGCAGAGTGGCTCAGGAGCTGAACGTTCCGGTGCCGGAGAAGGGTGAATTCGTGAGCGTGCGTGTCGTACGAGCCACGGCACGCCATGCTGGAGCGCCTCAAGTAGTGCTTGACCATCAGCTGTGGGCGGTGGCAGAGGACACCGACCCCCGGGAAACGGGGCCGGAACTGCCTAGCACCCGGGCAGCTTCCTAGCTCTCCAGCCTCGGACCCTTCACTATCTTGGATACCCTCACATGCCCCTGACAACCGAGCACCGGCAATTGATCGACAGCCACCTTGCGGATGCTGAGGCGATCAGCGCGGTGATTTTCGGGTTCTGCTGGAGCGACTCCGTACTCGCCAGCGCCGCAAACATAAACCTGAACACGGCAGAGACTCTTGACCAGGCGGCCCATCGCCATGGCCAGGGCTGGAACCCGGCCTGGCTGACGAACGCAGGATTCACTGCTTACGATGCCCATGGAACGGAGATTGCTCCCACTGCCGCCATCGCCGGCCCGATGAACTGGGCACCGGCCGTGCGGACCTTCCGCCTCGATGACAAGGTGGCGGACACGGCAACAGGGCACGGCCTGCGGCGACGGGTTGCGGCAGAAATCGCGGTGCTCGCCCTCTGGCAGCAGGCCGTGGCGAGCCGAGACATTGAGCTGGAGCGGCCCGCTGTGCTCAATCCCAATACCCGGGGAGCACGGTTCCGTGACTTCCTCATCTACTTCCTCCAGCGCAGACTTCCCGATGGCTGGCAGGTCCGGCATGAAGTACCCCTCACACATATCCGGGGACTCCACATGCGCCGGGATGTGGGGCGCAGGAAGAGCGACATCCTGATCATTGATGAAGGCGACCGGCTTATCGCCGCGCTCTCCTCCAAGTGGTCCTGGCGCTCGGATCGGGGCACGGAGGCAGCCCAGATGGTGCCGCTGACCCGCTACCGCCCTGATGTTCCGTACGCGCTGGCCACCGCCGAGTTCCCCCGCGCGGGACAAGTAGCGCAGGAAAGCGTGGAGGACCGCACCTACCATCTGTGCCCGGGATGGGTAGGGGCATGGACGCTGGTCAATGAACTCCCGGCGGGAGCCTCACCCGCAGACCGGTGGCCGGATCTGGAGTCTCTCCGCCAGGAGGGAAGCACCCGCGCAGAGGCCATGACCCTGAATGGCCTCGATAGGCTGGTCGAAGACCTTCGCAACAGTGGCGACATCCTATGAGCGAGAACGCGGAAACCCCGGCCGCAGCACATGCAGACTGGCGGCCCCCGCCCGGTTCCTGGGCATCCTCGGCAGCACGCCGACGAAATATGCAGGCCATCAGAAATCGGGACACCAAGCCCGAGTGGCTGATCCGGCGGCTTGTACACGCCCAGGGCCTTCGCTACCGGGTCGCAGCCAAGCCGCTGCCCGGCCTTCGCCGTACGGCCGACCTGGTCTTCCGTCCGGCGAAGGTAGCGGTCTTCATCGATGGCTGCTACTGGCACGGCTGCCCGGAGCACTACGTCCCGCCCAGAACGAATTCGGGCTACTGGTCTGACAAAGTCGCCAGGAACATGGCCCGCGACCGGGACACCGACCAGCGCCTCACCGAGGCAGGCTGGATAGTACTGCGTTTCTGGGAACATGAGCCGTCTGAAGCCTGCGCGGCCCGGATTGCCGCTGAAGTGGAGAGTCGCCGCAGCAGTCTTCACAGCAAGCAGCGCGATAGCTAATTACAGCTTCTTCTCATCACGTTCCCGCGCGGCCCTGAGCACGGCAATGATTGATTCACCTACGGCCTTGGCCACTGGCGGCGGAAACGCATTGCCAACCTGCCGGTACTGAGCTGTCTTACCACCCGAGAACTCCCAGTCCTCTGGGAAGCCCTGGATGATGGCAGCTTGCCGCACGGTGAGCATGGGACCCTCAGGACGGAACAGGTCACGCCCCTCAGTCCCCTTCTCAACACACGTATCGATGTCGTTGGCGACACCCATTCCCGAAACCCCGAGCTGCCGCCACGCGTATTTTGCCCGACTGGGTCCCAGATCAGCACCACCGTGCTTCTTTGAACCACCGACGAGCGTAGGCGCGATTCCTCCGCCCTTGCCCTTCAGTTCTGCGTCCCGGTCATTGGCTTTCTTCAACCACCGCTCAAATGCCTCATTGGCCTGCTCTGCATGAATTCCGCCCAGGTAACGATCAAATCGCTCACGCATGGAGGGCTCCAGCGCCTCAGCGACGCTGACCGGTTCCTCGTGGGTCGGCTCGGGCCACACGAAGCTATTTTCCAAGCCTTTCAGCACATCCGTCCGGAATGCCACAAGAATCGCGCGTGGACGCAATTGCGGCACGCCGAAATCACTCGCCTCAAGGACTTCCCAACCGACAACCTTATACCGAGGGGCCTTTTCGTCGAATTCGCAGCCATCCTCGCCCACATGCAGGCCGTCCTCCAGCCGGCTCGTAATCCATTGACGATATTCGGAGAATTTTGGGTCTTTGATCCCCCTGACGTTCTCGATCATCACCGCCTTTGGCTTGAGCTCAGCGACCAGCCTGAGCATGTCCGGGAACAGATCTCGCTCGTCTGCCCTGCCCAGCTGTTTCCCTGCATGAGAGAACGGCGGACACGGAACACCGCCAGCCAGCAGATCAAGGCCGCCACGGCGCCGCAGCAACTCGGCACCTTTCGTCACATGCTCGTCCGGTTTGAACTCCTTGACGTCCCTCGGCTCGATCTCATCGCAGTACCGGCCCTCGGTGGCCCAGATCTTGTGCTTCTCGATGTTCGTCTGGAGCGTGGCAGCCGCGAACTTGTCGATCTCCACGAGTGCAAGATGACTGAAGCCTGCCTGGTGCAGCCCGATCGCCTGCCCCCCGGCCCCGGCACAGATCTCAATCGATGTGAACTCGGGCTCCAGGGCCTCACCGACGCCCTCGGTACCCTTCGTGCGGGTCATGCCCCCTCCTTGCAGCAGAACAGTGGCAGACTCGACTTGCAATCCACCATCACTGAGGGTGACAGACCCCACTGACAACGACCTCCTTAGTGTGCAGCACGAGCCTCAGTTCGCTGCACACCGCCTCCGACACACCGAACACTCATACGATATTGCGCATGCGGATTCCTGCCTGGACTGAAGACGAACTGGTGCTGGCTGGCGCCCTGGTTGCGGGGAACGGCTGGCGCGAGTTCCGCGAGGGCGACCCAGAGGTGCAAGAGCTGTCCGAACTGCTTCGCTCACTGCCCCTCCACAGCCCCGAGGTGCGGTCGCAGCCTGAGTTCCGGTCACTGGGCAGCGTCAGCCGCAAGACCACCGACTTCATGACCAACCACAGCCTGTACTCCGGCAAGGCCACTCGGTGCGGCAAGCCCACACTGATCATGATCGAAGCCTTCACCACACGCGAGGCAGAGATGTTCCAGGCTGCCCGGGCCATTGAGGAAGGCATCGCCTCCGGCGAGTTCCACTCCCTTACTCCGCAGCCGGACGAAGTCGATGAAACCGGTACCGGTGCCATTGAAGGGCGTCTTCTGACCCGCCGGGCACTCGCCCGGGAGCGAGATCCAAAGCTGCGTGCGAAGAAGATCAAGGCCGTCCGGGCCAGCGGGCGCCCGCTGGCGTGCGAGGTCTGCGAATTTGACTTCGCCCGCACCTACGGCGCCGACCTAGGCGAGGGCTACATCGAAGTGCACCATGTCACTCCCCTGCATATTTCCGGCGTAAGGAAGACACTCCTGGAAGATCTCGCCTGCCTGTGTGCCAACTGCCATCGCATGTGCCACAGAAGCCTTCCAGGAGAGTCCTGGCGCACGCCAGCCTCGCTGCGGGAGCGTTTGAACGGATTTGCATAGCCAGCCCTTGACTGACCCGAGCAAGACATCTCCCGTCCCCTGGCCGATTCCGGCGGTCGAACGTCCGTTCCCTGTGTACCTTGCCCGAATGGCTGATACGTCTGACACGGATGGCGCTCGGCTGGGGAAGGAAGCGGCTCGGCGGCTCGCGGCGGTTCCCGGGTGTGAGGTCGCGGCGGGGCTGAGCGCGGCCGAGTTCGCGCGGATCGAGCGCACCTACGGCTTCGTGTTCGCCGACGACCACCGGGCCTTTCTGGCCGAGGGGCTGCCGGTCGCCTCGCCGCCCAAGCGGGGTGGGGCCTGGGAGCAGCCCTGGCCGGACTGGCGGCACGGCGATCCGGAGGATCTGCGCTACCGGCTGGAGTGGCCGGTGCGGGAGGTGCTGCGGGAGGTGGAGCTGGGCGGCTGGCATCCGCGGGCCTTCGGGGCGCGGCCCCGTGGTGCGCGGGCGGCCGTCGACATGGCCCGGCGGAAGCTGGCCCAGGCGCCGGTGATGGTCCCGCTGTACGGGCACCGTTTCCTGCCGGCCGGGGCGGGGTCGTACGGGCATCCGGTGCTGTCCATGTGGGGGACCGCCGTGCGGTGCCACAGCGATCATCTGGTGGATTACGTCGAGCGGGAGTTCGCCGGGCTGGACGACGGGGGGCCCTGGGACCAGGAGCCGACCGTGGCGGTCTGGTCGGACTTCGTGAGCTGGCGGCCGTAGCGGAGGTCCCTCAGTCGGGCCTCCGGCCGCCGGTGATCGCGGTGAGTGCCGTGGCGAGGGTGTCCGGGGACAGCGGACTGCCGGTGAAACGGGCGCCCACGTGGCCGTCCGGGCGGACCAGGAGCGCGTCGGCGGGACCCAGGTCCAGGGCTTCGGCGTGGGGCCGGGTCAGCGGCTCGACGTGCAGGGGCCATGGGATGCCGGGGAACTCGCCTGGCGGGCCTGCGGTGAAGAGGGTGAAGTGTTCGCCGAGGGCGTCCAGGGTGGAGCGGGTGGGGGTCAGCCAGAGGTGCGGGAGCCGGTGGCCGGGGTGGGGGGTGGGGGTGTAGTCGGTGGGCGTCGGCCCCGGGGGTCCAGCGGCATTGGGGGGCGCCGTTCTGTGGGCTCCAGCGGCATCGGTGGCCGTCGGCCCGAGGGCTCCAGCGGCATCAGTGGGCGCCGCCCCGCGGGCTCCAGCGGCATCGGTGGCCGTCGGCCCGTGGGCTCCAGTGGCATCAGTGGGCGCCGCCCCGCGGTCTCCGGCCGCATCCGTGGCCGCCTGCCCATGGTCCCCCCGCGCCTCCGTCGCCCCCGTCGCCCCCGTCGCCGCCGTCGCCCCCGTCGCCCCCGTCGCCCCGGGCGACTCCCCGGCCTCCGACCCGTACACCGCCTCCGAGTCGTACACCGCCCCCAGTACCAGGCCCAGTTGGGCGAAGTACTGGTCCGTCCAGGGGAGTTCCGTACCGCCTGGGGGCGGGAGCGTGGCGTCCGCCGACAGTTGGGCGCTGCGGTGGGACTGGACCTGTGCCATGAGGCGGGTGTTGGCCACCGACTGTTCCAGGACCCGGTCCGCCACCGGATGGCGTTCGGGGGCGTAGGTGTCGAGCAGGGCCGGGGCCGCCCAGCCCTGGAGGACGCCCGCCAGTTTCCAGCACAGGTTGTGGACGTCGCCGATCCCGGTGTTCATGCCGAGGCCGCCGACGATCGGGACGGCGTGCGCCGCGTCCCCCGCCAGCAGGGTCCGGCCCTCGCGGAGGCGGTCGGCGACGAAGGCGTTCATCGTCCAGTGCTGGACGCGCAGGACGTCGACCTCCAGAGGGTCCGACGCGCCGAGCGCGCCCCGTACCAGCGCCGCCCAGTCCGTGTGCGCCACGCCCTCCGGGGTCGGGCCGAACCAGCCCCAGCCGCCCTCCGGGTACAGCGGCAGGAACGAGCCGTGCGCGGTGACGTACATCCCGGCCGGCTGCCGGTCGCTCCAGTCGGCGAGGTCCGCGTCGAAGACGACGGTGGTGGTCCGGCCCAGCGCACCCGGCCCGTACGTGCCGATGCCGAGCAGCCGCCGGACGGTGGACGCGGCGCCGTCGGCGGCCAGGAGGTAGCGGGCGCGGACGCGGGCCGCCGTACCGTGCTCCCGGTCGGCGAGGTCCGCCAGGACGCCGTCCGTGTCCTCCCGTACCGCCACCAGTTCGGTGCCGAACCGCACCTCGCCGCCCGCCGCGCCCAGCAGCAGTGGCTCCAGCCGGTCCTGCGAGGTGACCACGCCGATCACCGGGCTCTGCGGGATCGGCTCCCGCACCCCGACCATGGCCGCCGTGGCGAAGTCCGGGCCGCGCAGGGTGTCCCGGAACCTGATCCGCCCGAACTTCGCGGGGAACGCCACCGCCGTGACCCGCTCGGCCAGCCCCAACTGCCGCAGGATCTCCATCGAGCGCACATTGACCAGCCGTGAGCGCGGGAACGGCGACAGCTCCCGGTGCCGCTCGACCAGCAGGGTCCGTACGCCCCACCGCTCCAGCAGCACCCGCGCGGCCAGCCCCACCGGTCCCCCGCCGACGATCAGAACGTCCAGATCCCCGTTCACGTCCGCGTCCGCGTCCGCGTCCGTCGGCTCATCGCGATTCGTCTGCATGGTCCTGATATACCGCCGGGGCCGCCGTGGGGGTGCGCGACGGTCCGGCCGGGTCCCGGGTTAGCCTCGAAGCGACGACCGATCGATCCCCCGCCCACGTCCAGTCCATGTCCAGGAGGCAACGATGGCCAAGCTCCCCCGCGTCAGCGGCATCACCGGCGTCCCCAGCGCGCTGGTCGCCGCGGGCGGACTCGTCGGCGGGTACGGCGTGGCCCGCTGGACCAAGAAACGGGAGCTGGGCGGCGCCGTGCTGGCCGTCGCCGGGGCCGCCGCCGCCACCCAGTGGCGGGCACGGGCCGGCGGGAAGGCGGCGGGCGCGCTGACCGCGGGGTACGTCGCCGCGTTCGGGGCGTCCCACCCGCTGGCCAAGAAGGTCGGCGCCTGGCCCGCCGTGTTCGGGGTCGCCGGAGCCGTCGCCCTGGCCTCCTGGGCGGTCGCCGACCGCCGGGCGTGACCTCCCCTCCCGGCACCCCGACCGGCGTCAGGACCTGAACGCCCGCCGGTACCCCTGCGGGCTCGTCCCCACCACCTTCCGGAACCGCTCCCGGAACGCCGTCGCCGACCCGAACCCCGTCTGCCCGGCGATCCGCTCGACCGAGTACGACGTGGTCTCCAGCAGATGCTGCGCCCGCCGCACCCGCGCCCGGTGCAGCCACTGCACCGGCGTCGTCCCGGTCTGCTCCCGGAAACGGCGGTTCAGGGTGCGGGTGCTCGTCCCGGCGTGCGCGGCGATCTCCTCCAGGGTGAGATCACGGTCCAGTTGGTCCTCCATCCAGCGGAGCAGCGGCTCCATGGTCGCCCCGGCCGGTGCCGGAGGCAGGTCGTGGACGATGAACTGCGCCTGCCCGCCCTCCCGTTCCAGCGGCATCACCGACATCCGGGCGGCATGCGCGGCCACCGCCGAACCGTAGTCCTTGCGGATCATGTGCAGACACATGTCGAGCGCCGCCGCCGCGCCCGCGGAGGTCAGGAACTGGCCGTTGTCGACGTACAGCACATTCGGGTCGACGGTCACCGCCGGATGGCGGGCCGCGAGATCGGGCGCCGCGAACCAGTGGGTCGTCGCGCGCAGTCCGTCCAGCAGCCCGGTCGCGGCGAACAGGAACGCGCCCACGCACACCGAGGCGATCCGGGTGCCGTTCGCCGCCGCCGCGCGCAACGCCTCGGCCACACCGGGCGGCAGCACCTCGGGCGGGTCCTCGACCCCGGGCAGCACGATCGTGTCGGCCTCCGCGAGCAGTTCCAGCCCGTACGGCGCCCGCAGGGTGAACGGCCCCGCCGACACCTCCTCCCGCACCGAGCAGACCCGCACCCGGTACGCCTCCCGCCCGTCCGGCAGCCGCGCCCAGCCGAACGCGTCGATGGGCGCCGAGAGATCGAAGGGGATGACCCCGTCCAGTGCCAGTACCGCCACGGTGTGCATGGCCAGAGGGTAGGCGTACGACGGCTTCTCGCCAAGCGGCTTCCTGCGGCAGGGCGGCCCAGCAAGCAGTCGGTCAGCCGGCGAACCGCCCGTCGAGCGGCGTGCCCCCGACCTGCCCGGCAGCCGCTGGCGAGAATCCGTCGGTACCTGGCACTCACGCCACTTCTCCGCCGCCCCCGACCTCCCTACGCTCGACGCCCGTGACCAAGTTCCTGCTCTCCGTCCATGTCATCGCCGCGATCGTCGCCATCGGCCCCGTCACGGTCGCGGCCAGCATGTTCCCGCCCGCCGCCCGCAAGGCGCTGGAGACCCCCGACGACCCGAAGGCGGTCGGGACGGTGGCGCTGCTGCACCGGATCTGCCAGGTGTACGCGGCCGTCGGGGTCGTCGTGCCGGTGTTCGGGCTGGCCACCGGGAGCGCGATGGGGGTGCTCGGGGACGCCTGGCTGATCGTCTCGATCGCGCTGACCGTGCTGGCCGCGGCGGTGCTGATGGCGCTGGTGCTGCCCCGCCAGAGCGCGCTGGCGCAGGGGCACGGGACACGGGAGACGACGGTACGGCTGGCCATGTTCACCGGGGTCTTCAATCTGCTGTGGGCGACCGTGACGGTGCTGATGATCGTGCGACCGGGGTCCACGACGGGGGCGTAGCCCCGGGATACGGGCGGGGTCCACGACGGGGGTAGTCCCGGGGAACGGGCCGGGTCCACGACGGAGCGTGGACCCGGGGAGGGGCCGACGGGAGGACCTCCCGGGCTCGTGCGAGAACTCTTGTGGAGATCTCATCTCCACTTTACCTTCGACTCGCACGCCCCGCGCAGCCCGCCCGCACCGCCGATGCCCCTGGGAGTCACCCATGCCTGTCGCCCCTCCGCCCCGGTCGCCCCATCCGCCCCGGCCAGGACACCGCACCAGACGACTGACCGCCGTGGTGGCCGCCGCCGCGGCCTGTCTCAGCCTCCTCATGGGCACGGCGGAGGCCACCACCGCCCCCGCCACCCCGGCCACACCGACCGGCACCGACGCCATCACCCGGCACCTAGACCTCCCCTACGCCTCCGCCCCCAGCCAGGTCCTGGACCTCTACCTCCCCACCGGCGCCCGCAAAAAGCTGCCGCTCGTGCTCTACGTCCACGGCGGCGGCTGGGCCGGTGGCGACAAGGCCGAGTTGCAGCGCGTCCCCGGATGGGACTCCCTGCTCGCCCAGGGCTTCGCAGTCGCGTCCGTCAACTACACCCTGGCGCCGGGCGCCCGGTTCCCCCGGCAGATCCACGAGGTGAAGGCCGCCGTCCGGTATCTGCGCGCCCACGCCGCCACCTACGGGCTGAACGGGAAGGTCGGGCTGTGGGGCGGCTCGGCCGGGGGCCAGATCGCCGCGCTGGTCGGCACCAGCTGCCGGGTGCCCGCGCTCGAAGGGTCCCTCGGGACGACCGGGCCGTCCAGCTGTGTCGACGCCGTGGTCGATCTCTCCGGGCCGAACGACTTCGCCTCGCTGACCGGCAACCCGTCGGTGGACCCGCTCGCCGCGAACTATCTCGGCTGCCCGGCGGGGCTCGCCTCCTGCTCCCCCGAGGTGCTGAAGCAGGCCGACCCGATCACCCATCTGTCGTCGTCGTCCACCCGCCGCCCCCCGCCGTTCCTCCTCGGGCACGGCGACGCCGACACCGTCATCCCCGTCACCGAGAGCTGGAAGCTGTTCGCCGCGCTGAAGCGGTCCTGCGGCACCGCGTCCCTGTTCACCTTGCGGGGCCAGGACCACTTCTTCCCGTTCACCGGTGCCCTGAGCGAGCCGTACCCCGAGCAGACCCGGCAGAGCACCCGCGGCTGCGGCCGGACCAGGACCGCCGCCGGGCCGGTGCTCAGCCTCCCCACGATCGGCGCGTTCTTCCGGGCCGGCCTGCGCTGATCCCACCCGCGGCGGCCCCACCGCTCACCGGTCACACCGGTCACCGGTGGGGCCGTACCTTCACCGCCCACAGGACGTCACTCAGGACGTCACTCACGCCGTCCCTCACGACTTCATCGTGCCCGACGCCACTGACAACGGCGTCGCGATGTCCTCCAACGACCGCCGTTCCGCGTCCACCGCCAGGAACGCCGCCACCAGCCCCGCCGCGCACATCAGCGCCGCGCCGATCCGGAAGGCGAGCGCGGTGTCGCCGACCACGCCCGACGCGGTGAGGTCGGCGAAGAGCAGCGGCCCGCTGATCCCCCCGGCGGCCGTGCCGAGGGCGTAGAAGAAGGCGATGGCCATCGCCCGGGTCTCCATCGGGAAGATCTCCGAGACGGTGAGATACGCGCTGGACGCGCCCGCCGAGGCGAAGAACAGCACCACGCACCAGCAGGCGGTCATGGTGGCCGCGGTGAGCGAGCCCCGGTCGAACAGCCAGGCCGTGCCGAACAGCAGGATGCCGGAGAGCAGATAGGTCGAGGAGATCATGATCCGGCGCCCGACCGTGTCGAACAGTCTGCCGAGCAGCAGCGGACCGAGGAAGTTGCCCGCGGCGATGACCGCGAAGTAGTACCCGGTGTGCCCGGTCGGCACGTCGAAGAAGGTGATCAGGATGGTGCCGAAGCCGAAGGTGATCGCGTTGTAGAGGAACGCCTGACCGATGAAGAGCGAGAGACCGAGGACCGCGCGGCGCGGATAGCCGCGGAAGACGGTCCGGGCGACCAGCCCGAAGCCGATGCTCTTGCGCTGGTGGATGGTGATCTCCCCGGCGGGCGGCGGCAGCGGCCCGCCCTTCTCCCGCTCGATCTCCCGCTCCACGGAGGAGACCAGCGCCTCGGCCCGGTCGCCCTGGCCATGGATGAACTGCCAGCGCGGACTCTCCGGCACATGTCTGCGCACCAGCAGGATCACCAGCCCGAGCACCACCCCGAGGGCGAAGCTCAGCCGCCAGCCCAGGTTCTCCGGGAAGATCGCGGTGTCCAGCATCACGATCGACAGCAGGGCGCCGCCGATCGCGCCGAGCCAGTAGCTGCCGTTGATGATCAGATCGACCCGGCCCCGGTACAGGGACGGGATCAGCTCGTCGATGGCGGAGTTGACGGCCGCGTACTCGCCGCCGATGCCGAAGCCGGTGAGGAAGCGGAAGAGGAAGAACCACCAGGACTCGAAGGACAGCGCGGTCATCGCGGTCGCGGTCAGATAGACCGCCAGAGTGATGATGAACAGCTTCTTGCGGCCGTGCCGGTCGGTGAGCCAGCCGAAGAACAGCGCCCCCGTACAGGCACCGGCCACATACAGGGCGGCGGCGACCCCGGTGACCTGGGCGGCGGTGATGTCCAGCCCGCTGCCCGCCTCGGCGAGCCGGCCGGCCACATTGCCGACGATCGTCACCTCCAGACCGTCCAGGATCCAGACGGTCCCCAGGCCGACGACGATCATCCAGTGCCAGCGCGACCAGGGCAGCCGGTCCAGCCGGGCGGGCACGGCGGTGGTGACGATCCCGGTCTCCCGGGGCACGGCCCCCGGCGACGGTGACGACGATGACGATGACGATGACGATGACGATGAGGACGACGAGGACGACGACGGCGGCTCCGCTGCCATGCCGCTGGCTCCCTCCGCGCGGAACGCCCCCAGGGGGCCGGGCTACGCCCCCAGCATGCGCGAGACCGTGTAGATCAGCAGCCCGGCCAGCGAGCCGACGACCGTGCCGTTGATCCGGATGAACTGGAGGTCACGGCCGATGTGCGCCTCGATCTTGCGGGTGGTGTGCTCGGCGTCCCAGCCCGCCACGGTGTCGGTGATCAGGGAGGTGATCTCCTTGCGATACGTGGTCACCACGTGCACGGCGGCGTCCTCCACCCAGCTGTCGACCTTCTCCTGGAGGTTCGGCTCGGTGGCCATCCGGGCGCCCAGCGACAGCAGCGAGGAGCGCACCCGCAGCCGTAGCTCACTGCGCTCGTCCCCGGCCGCGGAGACGATCATGGTGCGTACGGCCGTCCAGGCGGACGCGATCAGATCCTGGACCTCGCCGCGGCCCAGCACCTCGCCCTTGAGCCGCTCCACCTTGGTCCGGGTCTCGGTGTCGGACTGGAGGTCGGAGGCGAAGTCGGTGAGGAAGCGGTCCAGGGCGTCCCGGGCCGGGTGCGAGGGCATGTCCCGCATCTCGGCGCAGAACCGCAGCAGCTCCTTGTAGACCCGCTCGCCGACCTTGCGGTCCACGAACCGGGGGGTCCAGCCGGGCGCCCCGCCCTGCACCGCGCCCATCACGGAGTCGCCGTGCAGCACCAGCCAGTCGTGGGCCCGGGTCACCACCAGGTCCACGATCCGGGTGTGGCCGCGGTCGGCGACGATCTTCTCCAGCAGTTTGCCGATGCCGGGCGCGATCTCCTGGGCGTTGGCGCGCCGGGTGATCGCCTCCCCCACCACCGCCTGGACGTCGGAGTCGCGCAGCACGGTCAGCGCGCCGCGCAGCGCGGTCGCCAGCTCGGCGGTGACCCGGTCGGCGTTGGCGGGCTCGGCGAGCCAGGCGCCGAGTCTGCTGCCGATGCCGACCGAACGCAGCCGCTGCCGTACGACGGTCTCGGAGAGGAAGTTCTCCCCGACGAAGTCGCCGAGGGCGACCCCGAGCTGGTCCTTCTTCCGGGGGATGATCGCGGTGTGCGGGATCGGGATGCCGAGCGGATGGCGGAAGAGCGCGGTCACCGCGAACCAGTCGGCCAGCGCGCCGACCATGCCCGCCTCCGCGGCGGCGGCCACATAGCCCGCCCAGGGGCCCGCGCCCGCGCTCGACGCCCACTTCGCCAGGACGTAGATCACGGCCACGAGGAGCAGCAGTCCGGTCGCGGTGAGTTTCATCCGCCGGACGCCGCGCTGCTTCTCCTCGTCGGCGGCGGAGAAGGTCGTCATCGTCCGCGCCCCGGCACGGTTGCCGGAGATGCCGGAGATGCCGGACGGGGAATTCTCCTGTTCGGTGGGTTTGGCAGCATTGGAGGCTTTGGCGGCTCCGGAGGCTTCAACCGCTTCAGAGGCTTTGGCGGCTCCGGAGGCTTCAACCGCTTCAGGGGCTTTGGCGGCTCCAGAGGCGTCAACCGCTCCGGAGGCGTCAGCCGCCGCCGAGGCTTCCGCCGCCCCGCCAGGGCCCGCCTCGCCCGCCGCTGTCTCCGGCTTGCCGTCGATGTCCGTACGATCCATCCGCTCCACCCGTTCCCGATCACCCACAACGCCATTGTCCCTTGCTCGTCCCTTCCTCCCCTCCTCCCTTCCTCCCTTCCTGACCGACTCCTGGAACGGAACCAGAGTTCCCGGCGTCTGTCCGGGCGGGCGCCCGTGACCGCCACGACCCTCCCGACCACCGCCCGACCCGACCGCTCGGAGAGACATGACCAGGCGCCACGACCACGCCCTGCTGGCCGCGCTGCTCGCGCTGGTCGTCGCCGTGTCCGCCGGGATATATCTCGGCGTCTCCGCCGACCCGGGCGGCACCACGAGCCCCGCCGCCGACCGGGCGGCAGGGCAGTCCGCCGCGCCCGCCTCCACCGGCACCTGGGTGGGCTCCTGGTCCGCCTCCCCGGCGGGCGCCGAGCCCGGCACCGGGACGGACGGTCTCGCCGGGCTGTCGCTGCGCAACGTGGTGCACACCTCCGCGGGCGGCACCCGCGCGCGGATCACCCTCTCCAACCTCTACGGCCGACGGCCGCTGACCGTCACCCACGCCACGATCGCGCTGGCCGCGGGCGACGGCACGGCCGCGGCGGTGCCCGGCAGTATGCGGCGGGTGACCTTCGCCGGGGAGACCCGGACCGTCGTCCCCGCCGGACGGCAGACCGTCAGCGACCCGGTGGCGCTGAACGTGCCGCACGACAGTGACGTCCTGGTCACCACGTACTCCCCCACCGGCGCCGGACCGGTCACCTACCACCCGCGCGCCCGCCAGATCTCGTACGCGGGCCAGGGCGACCTGGCGGCCGATCCCAGCGGCGCCGGGTACACCCGACAGGTGGAGGCATGGCGGCATCTCACCGCCCTCGACGTGCTCAGCAACGAGTCCGACGGCACGGTGGTGGTCCTCGGGGACTCGCTGACGGACGGGGCGAGGTCCACGGTCGGCGCGAACCGGCGCTGGCCCGACGTCCTGTCCGACCGCCTCCGCGAGACCCTCGCCGCAGGCACGGCGGACGTACCGCGCTACAGCGTGGTCAACCAGGGCATCAGCGGGAACCGGCTGCTCGCCGACGGACCGGGCCGCCCGGCGGACAGCCCGAGCGGCCTCGACCGCTTCGACCGTGATGTGCTCGGCGGGACCAATGTCCGGGTCGTGGTGATCGACCTCGGCATCAACGACATCCTGCGGCATCCGGACACCGCCGACCCCGATCGCATCCTCGAGGGACTGCGCACCCTGGTCGAACGGGCGCACGCCCGGGGCGTGAAGGTCGTGGGCGCGACCCTGATGCCGTTCTACGGCCACCCGGGGTACACGGACGCCCGGGAGGACGTCCGGCAGCGGATCAACGGCGAGATCCGGGCGGGCGAACTGTTCGACGCGGTCGCCGACTTCGACCGGGCGGTACGGGACCCGTACGACCCGCGGCGCTTCGCGAAGGAGTACGACTCCGGGGACCATCTGCACCCCGGCGACCGGGGCTACGCCCGGATGGCCGCCGCCTTCCCGCTGACGGAGCTGAAGGGGTCGGTCCCGGCCCGGCTGTGACGCCCCGAGCCGGGGCCGCGGTGTTGCCGCTGCCGGAGTTGAAGGATTCGGTCCCGGCCCGGCTGTGACGCCCCGGCCGACCACGCCACCGGTCCGCTACAAGCCGTCGCCCCGGCCGACCACGCCACCGGTCCGCTACAAGCCGTCGCCCCGGCCGACCACGCCACCGGTCAGATACAGGCCATCGTCCCCCCGGCCGACCACGCCCCGGTCCGCTACAGGCCCTCGTCCCCCCGTCGCAGCTCCCGCCGCGCCTCCCGCCGCTCTGCCTTCAGCCGCTGTCGCTCCGCCCGGGTCATCTTGCGCTCGACCTGGACACCGCCCCAGAAGGCGAAGCCGGTGACGACCACCCGGGGCGCGCCCCGGTCCCCCGGGACGCCGTCCTCACGGTGGTCGAAGCCCCCCATCACGCCGATCCCGCGCACCACCACCTCCACACCGGGCGGCACGATCACATTCACCCCGCCCATGATGGCCACGCAGTTGATGACGACCTCGGGCGCCGAGAAGTCCGCCTCCCGCAGATCGATCTCGCCGCCGCCCCAGAACGCCACGCAGTTGAACTGCTTCGGCACCGTCCAGCGCCCCTTGCGCTGGAATCCCGCCATCACGGCCACGCCCCAGCTCGACGAACCGGGCGCCCCGGTGACCCGGTCCGGCCAATCCGGCCCGCCCTCCGGCCCCTTGACCAGGGACACCGAGGGTGCGCTCACCCCGGCGCCGGGCAGATCGCGGGTGATGGGCGCCAGTTCGCCGTACGTACGGGCCTGGTAGGTCTGGTCGAGCCGCTCCTCGAACTCCGTCATGTCCAGCCGCCCCTCCGCGAGGGCGTCCCGCAGGATCTCGGCGACCCGCTCACGATCGGCGTCGGAGGCACGCAGCTCCGGGGCATCGTCGGTCATACCGGCAGCCTACGAGTTCCGCCCGGCGGGCACTACGCGGCTCCCCCCTTCCGCCCCTTCCGGCCTGCCTACCGCGCCTGGGCCCGGCCCGCGTACATCCGGGCGATGACCGCCTCGATGTCCGGCTCCCGGACCGAGAGATCGACCAGCGGATACTCCGCCGCGACCCGGGCCACCAGCGGCGCGGCCGACTGCGCCGACGGGAAGGCGAGCCACTGGCGCGGGCCCTCGACCCGGACGACCCGGGCGGGCGGGACGTCGATCGGGGGCAGCTCGCGCTCCAGGTCGACCACGAGGGTGCGTTCGCTCTCGCCCGCCTCGTGCAGCCCGGCGAGCGGACCGTCGTACATCAGCCGGCCGTGGTCGATGACCATCACGCGGGAGCAGAGCTGTTCGATGTCCTGGAGGTCGTGCGTGGTGAGCAGGACCGTGGTGCCCCGCTCGGAGTTCAGGTCCCGCAGGAACTCCCGGACCTTCGCCTTGGAGACGACGTCCAGGCCGATGGTGGGCTCGTCCAGGTAGAGGACCTCGGGGTCGTGCAGCAGGGCCGCCGCGATGTCGCCGCGCATCCGCTGCCCGAGGGAGAGCTGACGGACCGGGACGTCCAGCAGGTCGCCGAGTTCCAGGAGTTCGACACAGCGGTCGAGGTTCTCGCGGTAACGGGCGTCCGGGATGCGGTACATGCGGTGCATCAGCCGGTAGGAGTCGATCAGCGGGAGGTCCCACCACAGGGTCGTCCGCTGGCCGAACACCACACCGATCCGGCGGGCCAGGTCACCGCGCCGGCGGGACGGGTCGATGCCCGCCACCCGCAGCCGGCCCGCGCTCGGGGTGAGGATGCCGGTCAGCATCTTGATCGTGGTGGACTTCCCGGCGCCGTTCGGCCCGATGTAGCCGACCATCTCGCCGCGCGCCACGGTGAAGGAGAGCGCGTCGACCGCGCGCACCTCGCGGCGCTCGCGGCGCAGGAAGCCGGTCTTCTTGCGGACCTCGAAGACCTTCTCGACCCGGTCGAGCGTGATGAAGCCGTCCCCGGAGTCCGCCCTGTGTGTGTCCGTCATCGACCGCTCCTCGCTCAGTTCCCCGTGCTCCGGTACGTACGCAGGCCCGCCCGCCAGGCCAGTCCCGCCAGCGCGCAGCTCACCGCGGCGATCAGCGGGGAGCTGAACGCCACCCACTGCGGCAGGTCCAGCGGATAGGGCCGCCCCAGGACATGGCTCGCGGGCAGCCAGTTGACGAAGGCCAGCGGCAGTACGAACGTCACCCCGCGCACCAGCTCCTTGCCGAAGACGGTCGGCGGATACTGGAGCAGCGTCGTACCGCCGTAGGTGAACGCGTTCTGCACCTCGGAGGCGTCCTGGGCGACGAACTGGAAGGCCGCCCCGCCCACGAACACCGCGCAGAAGATCAGCCCCCCGCTGAGGATCATCACCGGCATCAGCAGCAGCCGCCCGGCCGTCCAGTCGAGGTCCAGATGGACCAGCGCGTAGCCGAGGACCAGCGCGCCCTGGACGACCCGGCCGAGGCGGCGCAGTCCGAAGCGGTCGGCGGCGACCTGGGCGAGGACCGGTGCCGGGCGCACCAGCAGGGTGTCCAGGGTGCCGTCGCGGACCCGGCGGCCGAGCCGGTCCATGGAACCGATCGCGAGGTCGGCGAGGCCGAAGGAGACGCTGGACAGCCCGTAGAGGAAGGCGATCTCGGGCAGGCTGTAGCCGCCGAGCGCGTCGACGCGGGAGAACATCAGCAGGATCGCCAGGAAGTCCAGGCCGGTCGCGACGAAGTTCCCGGCCGTGGTCATCAGGAAGGAGAACCGGTAGGCCATCGTGGAGCGCACCCACATGGCGGTGATCAGCCGGTACGCGCGCAGTCCCTCGCGCAGCCGCCCGCCGGGCGGGCGTTCCTCGCCGGGCCACCGGTCCCCCGGGCGGTCCGCCCGGGAATCCCGGACGTCCGGGGTTCCTGGGATATCCGGGATATCCGGGATATCCGGGATATCCGAGGTGTCAGCCACCCTGGACCACCACCCTCCGGGTCGCCGCCGACTGGAGCAGTCGCCCGGCCGCGAGCAGCACCACAGCCCAGGCCGCCTGGAAGGCGAACGTGGACCAGGGTCCGGCCCGGCCGAGCAGGATGTCCGCCGGGGCCTGGAGCAGCGACGACCAGGGCAGGGCGCGGACGATCTCGCCGAGCACTCCGGGGAAGACGTTGAGCGGCAGCAGCATCCCGGAGCAGAAGAACCCGAGCAGCCAGGCGAGCTGGGTCATCCCGGCGCCGTCGAGCAGCCAGAACGTGCTGAGCGCCACCAGGTAGCGGATGCCGAAGCCGACCAGCATGGCGAGGAACACGGCGACCAGGAACGCGGCCCAGGTCCCGGCGTCGGACGGCAGCGCCGCGTCGAACACGAGGGCGCCGAAGACGAAGGGCAGGATCCCGCGGGCGACCAGCTGGAAAACGGCCCGGCCGAGATCGGCGGCGAGCCACCACAGCTGGAGGTCGGCGGGCCGGTAGAGGTCGATGGCGACATCGCCGGTGCGGATGCGTTCCATCAGCTCGTCCTCGAAGCCGCCGCCCCCGATGGCCAGCGTGGACAGCAGCGCCTGGCCGAGCCAGACGTACGTCACGGCCTGCGCCTGGTCGTAGCCGCCGAGCTGGGGGCGCTGGTCCCACAGGGCGAGATAGGTGTAGACGAGGATCACCCCGAAGACGGTGTTGGTGAACACGCCCGCGGCGGTGGCGACCCGGTACGTGGCGTACCGTCGCACTCCGCTCACGGCGACGGCCAGGTACAACCGTCCCGAGCCCACTGACACCACCCTCCCGTCCGCGCCCGAGGCGCCGAAACACCGAAGCCGGGGAGCGTACCGAGTGGGCCGTGACGTACGCCACCGCATTTTCGGCACGGTCGCGTGCCGGTGACCGGGAACGGAACGGTCGGTGCGAGAGTCTTCAACTGGGGGCGTGAAGCGTTACTGAGGGCGTACGGGGAATCACGTACGACGCGAAACAGGAGTCCGAGTACGAGATGAGCGACCAGCCGCAGCCGCAGCAGCCGACCGAGGGCTCGGCACCGCAGTCACCGCCGGAGGGAGCAGCGCACGACGGGGGCGGGAAGAAGCGTCCGCGCCGGACGGGCTGGCGGCGGCTGATCCCGACCTGGCGGATCGTGCTGTCGACGGTGGTGATCGGTCTGCTGCTGCTCGGCGGGCTGTTCTTCCTGGGGTACTCCCTGGTGAAGATCCCGTCGGCGAACGCGATGGCGACCAAGCAGAGCAATGTGTACCTCTACGCGGACGGCTCGCAGCTGGCCCGTGACGGGGAGGTCAACCGGGAGAACGTACCGCTGTCGGCGATCTCCAAGGACGCCCGCAACGCGGTGCTGGCGGCCGAGGACCGCGAGTTCTACACCCAGTCCGCCATCGACCCGAAGGCGATGGTCCGGGCGGCCTGGAAGACCATGACGGGCGAGGGCAAGCAGTCCGGGTCGACGATCACCCAGCAGTACGTCAAGAACTACTACCTGGCGCAGGAGCAGACCGTCACGCGCAAGGTGAAGGAGTTCTTCATCGCGATCAAGCTGGACCGGGAGAAGAGCAAGGACCAGATCCTGGAGGGCTATCTCAACACCAGCTTCTTCGGCCGCAACGCCTACGGTATGCAGGCCGCGGCCCAGGCGTACTACGGCGTCGACGCCAAGGACCTGGACGCGGCGCAGGGCGCGTATCTGGCGTCGCTGCTGAACGCGCCGAGCGAGTACGACGTGGTGGCCCACCCGGAGAACCGGGGCGCCGCCGAGGCCCGCTGGAACTATGTGCTGGACGGCATGGTCGGCAAGGGCTGGCTGACGGAGTCGGCGCGCGCGGAGCTGAAGTTCCCGGTGCCGAAGGAGACGACGCTGTCGACGGGGATGTCCGGGCAGCGCGGCTATCTGGTGGAGGCGGTCAAGCAGTATCTGACCGAGCGGGACATCCTCACCCCGGAGCAGTTGGAGAGCGGCGGCTACCGGATCACCACCACGCTCCAGAAGCCCAAGCAGAACGCGTTCGTGAAGGCGGTCGACGACCAGCTGATGTCGGAGCTGGACAAGGAGAACCGCGAGGTGGACACCTTCGTCCGCGCGGGCGGCGCCTCCATCGACCCGGAGAACGGCGAGGTCGTCGCGATGTACGGCGGCATCGACTATGTGAAGCAGTACACCAACGGCGCCACCCGCCGGGACTACCAGGTGGGCTCGACCTTCAAGCCGTTCGTGTTCACCTCGGCCGTCGACCACGCCTCCAACACCCAGAGCGGGCAGAGCATCACCCCCAACACGGTGTACGACGGTTCCAGCCAGCGCCCGGTGGAGGGCTGGAGCGGCGGCTCGTACGCCCCGGAGAACCAGGACGACGTGGACTACGGCGACCTTTCCGTGCGGGAGGCCACCGACAAGTCGGTGAACGCGGTGTACGCGCAGATGGCGGTGGACGTCGGCCCGGACAAGGTGGTGCAGACGGCGGTGGACCTGGGGCTGCCGCGCGGCACCCCGTCGCTGGACTCGGTGCCCGCGGTGGCGCTCGGGGTGGCCACGGCGAGCCCGCTCGACATGGCGCAGGGGTACGCCACCCTCGCCAACCACGGTGAGTACGGGGCGTACGTCCTGGTCAAGAAGATCACCAAGGAGGGCGCGGAGGAGGTCCCGCTGCCGAAGCGGAAGACCAGCCAGGTGATCAGCCGGGAGGCCGCCGACACCACCACCTCGGTGCTCCAGAGCGTGGTCGACAACGGCAGCGGTGTCGCCGCGCAGGCGGCGGGCCGTCCGGCGGCGGGCAAGACGGGCACGGCGGAGCAGGACAAGGCGGCCTGGTTCGCCGGTTTCACCCCGGAGCTGGTCACGGTGGTCGCGGTGATGGGCCAGAACCCGGACAGCGCCAAGCAGGAGCCGCTGTACGGGGCGATGGGCCTGGCCCGGGTGAGCGGCAGCGGGCCGCCCGCCGAGATCTGGGCGCAGTACACCAAGGCGGCGCTCAAGGGCACCGAGGTGACCGACTTCGACCTCCAGGTGCAGGACGGCGCCGAGGAGTGGGTGTATCCGTCGACGCCGCCCAGCAGTGGTGAGCCCGACCCGGAGAACCCGAGCGATGTCGCCGAGCCGCCGAGCGAGGACCCGGGCTCCGGCTCGGGCGGCTCGCAGACCCCGGGCGGTCCGAGCACCGGCACGGCGGACGGCGGGACGTCCACGGGCGGTACGGACGGCGGGGGCACGACCACCGGCGAGACCGGCACCGGCGGTACGGCCGACGGGGGGACGACCGGCGACACCGGTGCGGGCGGCACCACGGGCGAGTCACCGGCCGGCGGCGCCACCGGGAGCGGCGGCACCGCGGACGGCGGGACCGAGGGCGGAGCGGCGACGGGGACCGGCGGGGCGCAGGGCACCGGCGGGTAGCCCCGGCGGGCAGCGACACATGAGCGGCCTCCGGTCACTGATCCACGACGGACAGTGGCCGGAGGCCGCCTTCAGGTGTACGGCCGTCAGTGGCCGGAGGTCGCCTTCAGACCCACGACGGCGACCAGCAGCAGGGAGATGAAGAAGATCCGGGCGGCGGTGACCGGCTCACCCAGGATGGCCATACCGAGGATCGCCGCACCGGCCGCGCCGATGCCGACCCAGACGCCGTAGGCGGTGCCGATCGGCAGGGTCTTGGCGGCCTGTGCCAGCAGGATCATGCTGGCGACGATCCCGGCGCCGGTGAACACACTGGGCCACAGCCGGGTGAAGCCTTCGGTGTACTTCATCCCGATCGACCAGCCGACTTCGAGCAGACCGGCGACGAGCAGCAGAATCCAGGCCATGAGAGGCACCTCCGAGACGTGATGTCCATGAACGGGGGTGCGTCGTCTTTGCGTTTCGACCCGGTACGGCGCGTCTCGTCGGGTTGCCTTCCAAACATAGCAAAGAACAGGAAAAAGGGCTGGTGACGATGGTCACCAGCCCTTCAGAACCCCTACTTCCCAGGCGCGCCCGGGGACACCGGGGATCTGGGGAGCTACAGGTACAGCCCCGTCGAGTCCTCCGAGCCCTCGAAGCGGTCCGCGGCGACGGCGTGCAGATCCCGCTCGCGCATCAGCACATACGCCACACCGCGCACCTCGACCTCGGCGCGGTCCTCGGGGTCGTAGAGCACCCGGTCGCCCGGCTCCACGGTCCGGACGTTCTGCCCCACCGCGACCACCTCGGCCCACGCCAGCCGGCGGCCGACGGCCGCGGTGGCGGGGATCAGGATGCCGCCGCCGGACCGCCGCTCGCCCTCGCCGGTGTCCTGGCGGACCAGGACCCGGTCGTGGAGCATACGGATGGGCAGCTTGTCCGGGTGGGTGCTGGAGTCGTTCGTCTGGGCGCTCACGGCTCGAACCTACCTGCCTTCAGCACATCCGTCCGTGTCCGGGTCAGCGCCTGCGGCGCCGGGCGGTGACGGCGAGGAGTCCCACCACACCGACGGCGGCCAGGGCGAGCGGCACGATCCGCTCCAGCCGGGGGGCGCCCTCGTCGGTCACAAACCGCTGGCGCACCTCCGTGACGGCCTTGTTGACCTGCACATACGCCTTGCCGAGGGTGTGGTCGACCTGGGCCGCGGCCTTGGCCTTGGCGTCGCCCACGAGCGTCTTGGGGTGGACCCGCACCCCGATCTCGTCGAGGGTCTCGGCCAGCACATCGCGGCGGGCCCTGATGTCCGCCTCGATCTGCGCCGGGGTTCTGGTGTCCGACGTGTCCGCCACCGTACGGCCTCCGAAGTTCCGCTGATGCACTGTTCCGGACAGTCTGTCAGCTTCCCGGCGCGCCGCACTGTCAGCACCCCCGGTTACGCTCGATCCCATGAGTGAGCGACTCCAGCCCGGGGACGTGGCCCCCGCCTTCACCCTGCCCGACGCCGATGGCAACGATGTGTCCCTGGCGGACCACAAGGGCCGCAAGGTCATCGTGTACTTCTACCCGGCCGCCCTCACGCCGGGCTGCACCAAGCAGGCGTGCGACTTCACCGACAACCTCGACGTCCTGGCCGCCGCCGGGTACGACGTGATCGGCATCTCCCCGGACGCCCCCGAAAAACTCGCCAAGTTCCGCGAGAAGGAGCACCTGAGGGTGACCCTGGCCGGCGACCCGGACAAGAGCGTGATCGAGGCGTACGGGGCGTACGGCGAGAAGAAGAACTACGGCAAGACGTACATGGGCGTGATCCGGTCCACGGTGGTCGTGGACGAGGAGGGCCGGGTCGAACGGGCGCTGTACAACGTCCGGGCGACGGGCCACGTGGCGAAGATCATCAAGGATCTGGGCGTCTGACGCCGCTGCCCGGCCAGTAGCATGGCCGGGCAGCAGCAGGCGGCCGTGGTGGAATTGGCAGTCACGCTGGGTTTAGGTCCCAGTGGGGTAACTCCCGTGAGGGTTCGAGTCCCTCCGGCCGCACCATTTCTCGCGCACCAGCTCTTGGTTACGCGCCGACGAGTTCCCGTACGACCGGCACCAGCGCGCGGAACGCCTGGCCCCGGTGGCTGATGGCGTTCTTCTCCTCGGGGCTCAGCTCCGCGCAGGTGCGGTCGTAGCCGTCGGGCTGGAGGACCGGGTCGTAGCCGAAGCCGCCACTGCCCGCCGGGATGTGCCGCAGGGTGCCGCGCAGCCTGCCCTCCACGACCCGCTCGGTGCCGTCCGGCAGGGCGAGGGCGGCGGCGCAGGCGAAGTGCGCGGCGCGGTGCTCGTCGCCGATGTCGGAGAGCTGGGCGAGCAGCAGATCGAGGTTGGCCCGGTCGTCGCCGTGCCGTCCGGACCAGCGGGCGGAGAAGATGCCGGGGGCGCCGTTCAGCACGTCGACGCACAGGCCCGAGTCGTCGGCGACCGCGGGCAGACCGGTGGCCCTCGCCAGGGCGTGCGCCTTCAGCAGCGCGTTCTCGGCGAAGGTGACACCGGTCTCCTTCACATCCGGGATCTCGGGGTAGGCGTCCGCGCCGACCAGCTCATGGGAGAGCCCTGCGTCGGCGAGGATGGCCTTGAGTTCGACGAGCTTCCCGGCGTTGCGGGTGGCGAGGATCAGACGGGTCATGCCGCTGATTATCCCGGGCCGCCCGCGACGCCGGACGCGCCGGTCCCGCTACGGCGTGCAGACCTTGGTCAGCTCACCGGCCGCGTCGGTGACCGGGCTGATGTCCGGGGTGGCGTCACCGCCGTCCACCGAGGCGCGGACGTTGTCGACGGCCGTCTGGAGGTCGTCGACCGCCTTGCCGACATCCGTGTTGTCGGTCTTGTCGCCGATCTCGTTCAGGTTGTCCTCGATGGACTGGAGGGACTCGCTGAGCTGCGTCGGGTCGTTGGCCGCCGTGTCGACGGCCTGCTGGAGGTCGGTGACGCTGTCGGCGATCGCGTCGGCGGTCTGGACGCAGTCCAGCGCCTTGTCGACGGCTTCGCAGCCGGTGGTCAGCCCGGCGGTGAGCGCGACGGCCGCCAGCGTGGCGGCGACGGCTGCGGTGCGGCGACGGCGGCTCGCGGCCATGGAACGGTCCCCTCCCTCGGAACGGGCCGGGGCACGGCCCGCTGCCGCCCCCTGTGCCCGGTGCTTCCCGGCCCCGGGCGATGAGCCGGGACCGTACTGCCAGGGGACCGGCGACGGGCGGTGCGCCCTGCTCTCCGGTGCCCTGCACTGCTTGGCCGGGCGCACAGGGATCAGCCATGCGCCCGTACCCCTAGTGACGCCTTTGCGGGCGGCCACGGTTGCCCGCGCCGACCGGCGCTTTTGGCGCGCCCTTTACTTTTCGAGGACGGTATCAAGCGCGGCGCGCTGCGCGGCGGCCAGTTCCCCGCATCCGGCCACGGCCAGGTCCAGCAGCGCGTTCAGCTCCTCGCGGGCGAAGGGCTCGGCCTCGGCGGTGCCCTGCACCTCCACGAAGCGTCCGTCACCGGTACAGACCACGTTCATGTCGGTCTCGGCGCGCACATCTTCCTCGTAGCGCAGGTCGAGCAGCGGGACACCGGCGACGATGCCGACCGAGACCGCGGAGACCATGCCGGTCAGCGGCTGGCGTCCGGCCCGGATCAGCTTCTTCTCGCGGGCCCAGGTGACGGCGTCGGCGAGCGCCACATACGCGCCGGTGATGGCGGCGGTGCGGGTGCCGCCGTCGGCCTGGAGCACATCGCAGTCCAGGACGACGGTGTTCTCGCCGAGCGCCTTGTAGTCGATCACCGCGCGCAGGGAGCGGCCGATGAGCCGGGAGATCTCGTGCGTACGGCCGCCGATGCGGCCCTTGACGGACTCGCGGTCGCCGCGGGTGTTGGTGGCCCGGGGCAGCATCGCGTACTCGGCCGTGACCCAGCCCTCGCCGCTGCCCTTGCGCCAGCGCGGGACGCCCTCGGTGACGGAGGCGGTGCAGAAGACCTTGGTGTCCCCGAAGGAGACGAGGACGGAGCCCTCGGCGTGCTTGCTCCAGCCGCGTTCGATGGTGACCGGGCGGAGCTGGCTGGGGGTGCGGCCGTCGATTCGTGACATGCGCTGAGCCTAGTCCCCCAGGGGGAGGGCCCTTATCGGCAGGTATGACGCCGGGGGACGAGGCGGCGGGGAGGCTCCTGGGCGGCGGGGTTCGTCGCGGGGCGGACTCCCGCGCGGGGCGGACTCCCGCGCGGGGCGGACTCCCGCGCGGGGCGGACTTCCGCGCGGGGCGGACTTCTGGGCGGGGCGGGCTTCTGGGCGGGCGGGTCCCGCGCGGGGCGGGTTCCCAGGCGGCGGGGTTCCGCGCGGTCGGGCTTCCCTCGCGGGACGGGCTCCGCGCGGGACGGGCTCCACACGGGACGGGCTCCGCGCGGGACGGGCTCCACACGGGACGGGCTCCGCGCGGGACGGGCTCCACACGGGACGGGCTCCACACGGGCGGCGTCCTCTCCCGGGCCGGGCTTCCGCGCGGACCCGCCCCCGGCGCCGTACACCGTGGCGCGGACCCGGCGTCGTACACGGCGAGGCCCCTCCGGGTTGTACCGGAGGGGCCTCGTCCACCTCACCTCGTGCGGCCCCGGGGCGCCTCACCGCGGGGCGGCCGGGTCACATCAGGTCTTCGATGTCCGCCGCGATCGGGTCGGCGTCGGTGCCGATGACGACCTGGATGGCGGTGCCCATCTTCACCACGCCGTGGGCGCCCGCGCCCTTGAGAGCGGTGTCGTCGACCAGGGACGCGTCGGCGACCTCGACCCGGAGCCGCGTGATGCAGCCCTCGATCTCCTCGATGTTGTCGATGCCACCGAGCCCGGCGACGATCTTCTCAGCCTTGCTGGCCATGTTCCCTCTCCCTGATCCGAACCGCTTTGTCGCAGTAACCCACAGTTGGCCCAACTTCGCGAGCGGTCATGCCGTCCGTACCGAATGATGGCGTCACGACAGCGGAACCCTCTGTCAACTGGTCTACACCACCGTGCCGACCGCCGCCAAACCCGGCCCCACCGGGAGGAGTCCGGGACGGTCCGGGAGGAGCCCGATGAGTGCCGAGAGTGCCGTCAGTCCGGGACGGGCCCGCTGGAACAGTCTGTTCCAGGGCTTGCAGAAGATGGGCCGGAGTCTCCAACTGCCCATCGCCGTCCTTCCCGCCGCGGGCATCCTCAACCGGCTGGGACAACCCGATGTGTTCGGCGACGAGGGGCTCGGCTGGACCGATGTCTCCAAGGTCATGGTGGGCGCGGGCGGCGCGCTGCTGGACTCGGCGCTCGGACTGCCGCTGCTGTTCTGTGTCGGCGTGGCCATCGGCATGGCCCGCAAGGCGGACGGCTCGACCGCGCTCGCGGCGGTCGCCGGGTTCCTCGTCTATTACTCGGTGCTGCGCCAGTTCCCGATCGCCTGTCCCGCCGGGGCGCAGACGGTGGTCGCGGGCTGCCTGGCGCAGGACGGCACGGTCGGGCCGTTCACCTACCAGAATCCCGGGGTGTTCGGCGGGATTGTGATGGGCCTGCTCTCGGCGTACTTCTGGGCCCGCTACCACCGTACGAAGCTGGTCGACTGGCTGGGCTTCTTCAACGGGCGGCGGCTGGTCCCGATCATCATGGCGTTCGTGGCCATCGCGTTCGCCGCGCTGTGCCTGTGGATCTGGCCGCCGATCGGCAGCGGTCTGGAGTCCTTCTCGAACTGGCTGGACGGCCTCGGCTCCTGGGGCGCGGGCATCTTCGGCCTGGCCAACCGGGCGCTGCTGGTGATCGGGCTGCACCAGTTCCTGAACGTGCCCATCTGGTTCCAGTTCGGCTCGTACACCAAGCCGGACGGCACGGTGGTGCACGGCGACATCAATATGTTCCTGGCGGGCGACCCGGACGCGGGGCAGTTCACCACCGGGTTCTTCCCGATCATGATGTTCGCGCTGCCCGCCGCGGCCCTGGCCATGGCGCACACCGCCCGGCCGAACCGCCGCAAGGAGGTCGGCGGGATGATGCTCTCGGTGGCGCTGACCTCGTTCGTGACCGGCATCACCGAGCCCATCGAGTACTCGTTCCTGTTCATCGCGCCCGTGCTGTACGCGGTGCACGCGGTGCTGACCGGGGTCTCGATGGCGGTGACCTGGGCATTCGGCGTCAAGGACGGCTTCAGCTTCTCCGCCGGACTGATCGACTACCTGATCAACTGGAACCTGGCCACCAGACCCTGGCTGATCATTCCGATCGGTCTGTGCTTCGCCGCCGTCTACTACGTGATCTTCCGGTTCGCGATCACCCGGTTCGATCTGAAGACCCCGGGCCGTGAACCGGAGGACGAGGTGGAAGACGTGACCAAGGTGTAACCGGGCTCACAGCCCGCTCAACTAGCCTCCGCTCCAGGGCCCTTGGACCCCAGGTCCGAGGGCCTTTCGGCATTCCCTGGATCAGCCGTGGATCGATCCGGAAGGGCCCGCCAGGACGTTATGAAAGGTGGGTTCCTTATGCGCTGCTCATCTGCTAGAACAGGTCTACACCACTGAGTGGTGTAGACCTATCGCCGCCGCCGGCCCCCTTCTCTGTCCCCGGGCGGCGCTGTGCCCACTGGAGGATGTTGTGACCACGGCGAGTCCCGCTTCGGCGGCCGAGAAGAAGAAGGGCTCCGGCGCGATGGCTGTACTCCAGCGCATCGGCCGCAGCCTGATGCTGCCGGTGGCAGTGCTGCCCGCCGCCGCGCTCCTGGTGCGCCTGGGCAACACCGACATGCTCGGCCGCCCGGAGTTCCCCACGTTCTTCACCAAGATCGCCGGCTTTATGGCGGCGGGCGGCAACGCCATCCTCGACAACATGGCGCTGCTGTTCGCGGTGGGTATCGCGATCGGCTTCGCGAAGAAGTCGGACGGCTCCACCGCGCTCGCGGCGGTCGTCGGCTACCTGGTCTTCAAGAACGTCCTCGCCACGTTCACCGACGACAGCCTGCCGCAGATAGCCAAGGCCGTCGACGGCAAGGTCGTCATGGTCGACGCGCCGGTGGACGCCAAGGTCCTCGGCGGTGTCGTCATGGGCATCGTGGTCGCACTGCTCTACCAGCGCTTCTACCGCACCAAGCTGCCCGACTGGGCCGGCTTCTTCGGCGGTCGCCGCCTGGTGCCGATCCTGGCCGCCTTCGCCGGTCTGTTCATCGGCATCGTCTTCGGCTACATCTGGCCGGTCCTCGGCGCGGGTCTGCACAACTTCGGTGAGTGGCTGGTCGGCTCGGGCGCGGTCGGCGCGGGCATCTTCGGTGTCGCCAACCGGGCGCTGATCCCGATCGGCATGCACCACCTGCTGAACTCCTTCCCCTGGTTCCAGGCGGGCGAGTACGAGGGCAAGAGCGGCGACATCGCCCGCTTCCTGGCCGGTGACCCCTCCGCCGGACAGTTCATGACCGGCTTCTTCCCGATCATGATGTTCGCGCTGCCCGCCGCCTGTCTGGCGATCGTGCACTGTGCCCGCCCCGAGCGCCGCAAGGTCGTCGGCGGCATGATGTTCTCCCTCGCCCTGACCTCCTTCGTGACCGGTGTCACCGAGCCGATCGAGTTCACCTTCATGTTCATCGCCCCGGTCCTGTACGCGCTGCACGCCGTACTCACCGGTGTCTCCATGGCCCTGACCTGGGCCCTCGGCATGAAGGACGGCTTCGGCTTCTCGGCCGGCGCGGTCGACTTCTTCCTGAACCTCGGCATCGCGACCAACCCCTGGGGCCTGGCCCTGGTCGGCCTGGTGTTCGCGGCGGTCTACTACGCCGTGTTCCGCTTCGCGATCATCAAGTTCAATCTGCCGACGCCGGGCCGCGAGTCCGACGAGGAACTCGCCGAACTCCAGAAGGCGGAAGCCAAGTAGGCGCCCCGTCCTCCCCCACGGGCGCGCACGAAGGCCCCCGGAGCACCGCTCCGGGGGCCTTCCCCTTGTCCGTTGTCGTCCGGTGTTCTTGTCCGGTGCGCGGTCGCCCGCCGTGACCGGCCGACCGGTCAGATCTCGTACGTCACCCGTGGCGCCGCCAGCTCCGCCGGGCCGTCGTACACCGCGCGGGCGTCGGCCAGGTTGTGCTGGGGGTCGGTCCAGGGCGGGATGTGGGTGAGGACCAGGCGCCGGGCGCCGGCCCGCCGCGCGGTCTCGCCCGCCTCACGCCCGTTCAGATGCAGGTCCGGGATGGACTCCTTGCCGTGCGTGAACGCGGCCTCGCACAGGAACAGGTCGGTGTCCCGGGCGAGTTCGTCCAGCGCCGGGGTGATCCCGGTGTCGCCCGAGTACGTCAGCGACCGTCCGCCGTGCTCGACCCGGATGCCGTACGCCTCCACGGGATGGGCCACCCGGTCGGTGTGCACCGTGAGCGGGCCGATCTCGAAGGTGCCGGGCTTGACCGTGTGGAAGTCGAAGACCTCGCTCATGGACGAGGCGGTCGGGGTGTCGGCGTAGGCCGTGGTCAGCCGGTGCTCCGTGCCCTCCGGTCCGTAGACCGGGATCGGATCGCACCGGCCGCCGTCGTGCCGGTAGTACCGCGCCACGAAATAGGCGCACATGTCGATGCAGTGGTCGGCGTGCAGATGGCTCAGGAAGATCGCGTCGAGGTCGTAGAGACCGCAGTGGCGCTGCAACTCGCCCAGGGCACCGTTGCCCATGTCGAGGAGCAGCCGGTAGCCGTCGGCCTCGACGAGGTAGCTCGAACAGGCCGATTCCGCGGACGGGAACGACCCCGAGCAGCCGACGACGGTGAGCTTCATGAAACAGAAACCTCCGCTGGCGGATATGGAGAGACGGGGGTCGTGCGGTTTGTCGAGCGTAAGGCGCAAAACGTCCGGTCGCTCCTCCGCCAAGGTCTGTTGTGGGCGAACTCACCTGTGGTGTCACCGGTTCGGCTGGACGTACGGGGCACGGGGGCCGGGCGCGTCGGACGGAGGCGGGGGCCGGGGCGGTGGCGGGGTCGTGGACGCGCGGCGGCGCGGGGCGGCGTGGGGCGGCGCGGGGCGGCGCGGGGCGGCGTGGCGCGCGTCGTCGCGCGGACCGGCCCCGGCGGGCGGGGCGGGGCCGGTACCGTCGTCCGTATGGACGCGTCATGGTGGCTCGCGCTGGTGGCGGTGGTCCTGCTCGCGCTGGTCGCCGCGCTCGTGGACGGCTGGGGACGCGGGAGCAGGCCGGGCGGCCGGACCCGTCCCCCGGGTCGTCCGGAGCGGGCGGCGGGGCGGCCCGGTCCGCGGGCCGGGGAGATCTGGTGGGCGCTGGTGCCCTTCGAGGACGGGCCGGGCGGCAAGGACCGGCCCTGTCTGGTACTGGCGGTACGGGGGCGGCGGGCGCTGGTCGCCAAGATCACCACGAAGTACCGGGACGAACGGGCCGGGGTGATCGCGCTGCCGCCGGGCTCGGTCGGTGATGCCCGGGGCCGCCCGAGCTTCCTGGAGACGGACGAGCTGCGCCGGGTGCCGGTGCGGGACTTCCGGCGGCGGGCCGGTGCGGTGGACCCGGCGCTGTGGGACCGGGTCCGGCATCTGGCGGGGTGAGCGGGTTCCCTCCGGGGGCTTCCCAGGAGGGGCGTCCTGGAGGGGCGTCCTGGAGGGGCGTCCTGGATGGGCCTCCAAGAGGGGCTTCCAGGGGAGGGCTCCCAGGGGGCTGCTCTGGGAGCCGGTGCGGGAACGATCACGGAACGATCCCTCCGGGAACGATCGCGCCGGGAACGATCACGAGCGATGCACGCTCATGATCGATCGAGCATCACCCATCGAACATCGTTGATCGAACATCATTGATCGACCGAGCACGCTACGCCCAGAGCTGGCCCTGGAGCGTCTCGATCGCCTCTTCCGTGGTCGCCGCCGTGTAGACGCCGGTCGACAGGTACTTCCAGCCGCCGTCGGCCACCACGAAGACGATGTCCGCGCTCTCCCCCGCCTTGACCGCCTTCTGGCCGACCCCGATCGCGGCGTGCAGCGCGGCGCCGGTGGAGACGCCCGCGAAGATGCCCTCCTGCTGGAGCAGCTCACGGGTGCGGGTGACCGCGTCGGCGGAACCGACCGAGAAACGGGTGGTGAGCACGGCGGCGTCGTACAGCTCCGGCACGAAGCCCTCGTCGAGGTTGCGCAGCCCGTAGACCAGGTCGTCGTAGCGCGGCTCGGCGGCGACGATCCTGACGCCCGGCTTGTGCTCGCGCAGGAAGCGGCCGACGCCCATGAGCGTGCCGGTGGTGCCGAGCCCGGCCACGAAGTGGGTGATCGAGGGCAGGTCGGCGAGGATCTCGGGGCCGGTGGTGGCGTAGTGGGCGCCCGCGTTGTCCGGGTTGCCGTACTGGTAGAGCATCACCCAGTCCGGGTGCTCGGCGGACAGCTCCTTGGCGACCCGTACGGCGGTGTTGGAGCCGCCCGCGGCCGGGGACGGGATGATCTCGGCGCCCCACATGTGGAGCAGGTCCCGGCGCTCCTGCGAGGTGTTCTCGGGCATCACGCACACCATGCGGTAGCCCTTGAGCCGGGCGGCCATGGCGAGCGAGATACCGGTGTTGCCGGAGGTCGGCTCCAGGATCGTGCAGCCCGGGGTGAGGCGGCCGTCCTTCTCGGCCTGCTCGATCATGTGCAGGGCGGGGCGGTCCTTGATCGAGCCGGTCGGGTTGCGGTCCTCCAGCTTGGCCCAGATCCGCACCTCGGGGGACGGCGAGAGCCGCGGCAGGCGCACCAGGGGGGTGTTGCCCACCGCGGCCAGCGGGGAGTCGTAGCGCATCGGGGATCAGTGGCCGCTCAGGCCATGCCGCCGGCCACGGCCGGCAGGATCGTCACGTTGTCGCCGTCGGCGAGCTGGGTGCCGATGCCGTCCAGGAAGCGGACGTCCTCGTCGTTCAGGTAGACGTTGACGAAGCGGCGCAGCTGGCCGCCGTCCACGATGCGGGCCTGGATGCCCGTGTGCCGGGTCTCCAGGTCGGCGAACAGGTCGGCGAGGGTGGCGCCGCTGCCTGCCACGGCCTTCTGGCCGTCCGTGTACTGACGCAGGATGGTGGGGATGCGGACCTCGATGGCCATGGTGGCGGGCTCCTGTCGGAAAGGGTCGGGTCGGTGGGCGCACGGCAGCGCTGGTGCGGCGGGGTGGAGCGGGGCGCGCGCCGCGGCTCACGGCCGTACGGCGGCAGGGAACGTCAACAGATGGCGCTGTTCAGCCTGCACAGATCGACGTGCAGCCGCGCCACGAGCAGCACGGTGCTCGGCGTCTTCTCGCTCACGTCGTTCAGAACCATGCGGTCATCGTATCGATTCCCGGTCCGGTCACTGGAATGTGATCTCGCATACTGGATGAATTCTGACCGAATACCGGGATCAGTAGGCCGCGACGACCGTGACCTCCTCCTCCGTGACCTCCCCGTCCACGATCCGGAACGAGCGGAACTGGAACTCCCCCGCGCCGTCGGCGTCCGCCGTGGACACCAGGACGTAGTGGGCACCGGGCTCGTTCGCGTAGGAGATGTCGGTACGGGAGGGGTACGCCTCGGTCGCGGTGTGGGAGTGGTAGATGATCACCGGCTCCTCGTCGCGGTCGTCCATGTCGCGGTAGAGCTTGAGCAGGTCCCCGGAGTCGAACTCGTAGAACGTGGGTGAGCGGGCGGCGTTCAGCATCGGGATGAACCGCTCCGGGCGGCCCTCCCCCACCGGGCCCGCCACCACACCGCACGCCTCGTCGGGATGGTCCTCGCGCGCGTGGGCGACGATCTGGTCGTACAGCGCCTGGGTGATGGTCAGCATGGTCGCCAGGATAAGCATGGGGGCGGTCCCGTACCGATGGTTGGTACGGGACCGCTCACATGCTGGGATTTCGCCGGTTTTCCCGCCCGCCGGGGTGCGCCGGTGCGCACCTGGGCGTGGAGCGGGCCGGGTCCGGAGCCGGTCCGAAGTGCGGAGCCGGAGCCGGGGCCGGGTCAGCTGGCCTTGGCCACCTCCGGGCTCTGGTCCCCCGTCACCCGCGGGTCGCGGGTCCTGAGGATCAGCCAGCCGATCCACAGGGCCGCGGTCCAGCCCGCCATCACATACAGACACACCCGCGCGTCCGCGTCGTAGGCGATCAGACAGGTCACGAAGAGCAGGAACACGATGGCGATGTACGAGCACACCGAGCCGCCGGGCGCCGGGAAGGACGAGGCCGGGAGGCGGCCCGCGACCACGCCCCGGCGGTACAGCACATGGCTGATCAGGATCATCAGCCAGGTCCAGATGCCGGCGGCGGTGGCGACGGAGGTGACATAGCCGAACGCCTTCTCCGGGACGATGTAGTTGAGGACCACCCCGATGCCCATGCACAGCACCGAGACGGTGATGCCGAACGCCGGGGTCTTGGTGCCGGACAGCCTGCTGAAGACCCGCGGGGCCTCGCCGTTGTCGGCCAGGGTGCGCAGCATTCGGCCGGTGGAGTACATACCGGAGTTGCAGGACGACAGGGCGGCGGTGAGCACCACGAAGTTCACGATGCCCGCCCCGGCCGGGATGCCGATCTGCGCGAACGCCTCCACGAAGGGACTCACCCCGGGCGCGAACTCGGTCCACTTCACCACGCAGAGGATCACGGTGAGCGCGCCGACGTAGAAGAGGGCGATCCGCCAGGGCAGGGTGTTGATCGCCTTGGGGAGGGTCTTCTCCGGGTCCTCGGACTCACCGGCCGTGACACCGACCAGCTCGACCGCGAGGTAGGCGAACATCACGCCCTGGAGCGTCATCAGGGACGAGCCGACGCCGGTCGGGAAGAAGCCGTCGAAGGCCCAGAGGTTGGAGACCTGGGCGGTGTCGCCCGCCGCGCTGAAGCCGAAGGTGAGCACGCCGAGACCGATCACGATCATGCCGATCAGTGCGGTCACCTTGACCATGGAGAACCAGAACTCGATCTCGCCGAACAGCTTCACCGAGATCAGGTTGGCCCCGAAGAGAATGATCAGGAAGACCAGTGCGGTCACCCACTGGGGAACGACCGGCCACCAGTAGTTGACGTAGATGGCGGCTGCGGTCAGCTCCGCCATGCCGGTGACCACCCACATCAGCCAGTACGTCCAGCCGGTGAAGTAGCCGAAGAACGGGCCCAGGAACTCGCGGGAGTACTCCGCGAAGGAGCCGGAGACCGGGCGGTAGAGCAGCAGTTCGCCCAGGGCCCGCATGATGAAGAAGATGATCACGCCCGCGAGGGCGTACATGAGGATGAGGCTCGGTCCCGCCTTGGCGATGTTCGCCCCGGCGCCCAGGAAGAGGCCGACGCCGATGGCGCCGCCGATCGCGATCATCTGGACCTGCCGGCTGCCGAGTCCGCGCTCGTAGCCCTCTTCGGGGGCGTTGTCGCCGCCGCTCGTCTGCTGGTCGACCTGCGCTGAGGTCATGTGTGGTGCGCCCCTTCTCTCCATGTCCGACCCGAGCCGGCGCACGGCTTCGGATCGGGTTTCGATCCCCCCGGATGGAATGGAGTCGCCGGGCCGGCGGTCGGCCGGCACTGTGGCGTACCCGGCAGGACAGGGGTGGCGTCCGCCGGGCGAGGTGAAGATGTATCACGCCGGGATCGCGGATCGGCTCCGCAACATGTGGTGCAGAGCACAGGGAGAAGCGGACAAACGTGGGACGCCTCGCCATAGGGGATGACCTGGTTGACGCGATCGTTATCCCGATTTGAGCGTCCGCTGAGCGAACACGAGAGGTGACTCCGGGGGCCTTCCGGGTACGTCGGGATGATCGGCCGCGCGAGTGAATGAGCGGGGGTGATCGAACGCGCGCGAGAGAGTCAGCGCGGGTGATCGAACGCGCGAGAGAGTCAGCATGGGTGAGCGAACGCGGCCGAACGAACGCGGAGGGACGGACGTGAGCGAATGAAGGGGAAGGTGATCGATCGATCAGATGAACAGGTCGATCAGAAGGTGCGCGGCGCCCCGCGCCCGGTGCCGCCCGCCCCGGTCCCCCCTACGGCATCAGCGCCTGTACCAGCGTCTCCTGGAGCCCGCCCAGCCACAGGTACGCCATCACCATCGGCTTGCGCTCGTCGTCGTCCGGGAGGCGGAAGAGGAGGGCGCTCTCGTCCTCGTCGGTGATGTCCAGGCGGGCCGCGATGGCGAGGCGCAGATCGTTGAGCGCGCCGAGCCAGGGCCGGGCCTCCTCGGGCGTCAGCTTGAGCACCGCGCCCGAACCGGTGGCGTCCGCGGCGAGTTCGTCCAGCGAGCGGACCACCGCGAGGGCGTTCTCGCGCTTGCCGGTACGCAGGTCGTTCTCCGTGTAGCGGCGGAACTCGGCGGAGTACTCCCGCTGTTCCTCGGCCTGCTCGGCGGAGGCGGGGGCGCGCCCGGGGTCGGTGTACGCGTCCGGGAAGAGGCGCCTGAGGACCGGGTCGGAGGGCGGCTCGCTCGGACCCTCGGCGAACAGCTCCGCCAGCGGGTCGGCGGGCCCGTCCTCGGCGGGTCCGGGGCCGATCAGCTCCAGGAGCTGCACGGTCAGCGACCGGATGATCGAGATCTCGACCTCGTCGAGGGCGACGGCCGCGCCGCCGCCGGGGAGGTGTTCGAAGGTTCCTGGCATGGGGGCGGTCGCTACTTCCGGTCCTGCTGGAGGGTGGCCCACAAGCCGTAGCCGTGCATCGCCTGCACGTCGCGTTCCATCTCCTCGCGGCTTCCGCTGGAGACGACCGCACGGCCCTTGTGGTGGACATCGAGCATGAGCTTGTTGGCCTTGTCCTTGGAATAGCCGAAGTACGTCTGGAAGACGTACGTCACATAGCTCATGAGGTTGACCGGGTCGTTGTGCACGATCGTGACCCAGGGGACGTCCGGCTCGGGGACGGCAGAGACCTCCTCCGCCGACTCGGTGCGTTCGATCTCGATGGGAGCGGCTGACGTCACATCCCCCATGCTGCCACGTGCCCCACAAATCGTCACACTGACGAAATGGGGTGTAGCATCAGGGGTCATGAACACAGCAGACCTTGGGCTGCCGGTGGACGTCCCCTCGACGGCGCTCTTCACGGACCAGTACGAGCTGACGATGCTCCAGGCGGCCCTCAAGGCGGGCACCGCGCACCGGCGCAGTGTCTTCGAGGTCTTCACCCGCCGGCTGCCCCACGGCCGCCGCTACGGCGTCGTCGCGGGCACCGGCCGGGTGCTCGACGCGGTCGAGAACTTCCGTTTCGACCCGGCCGTGCTCGGCTTCCTGCGGGAGCGGTCGATCGTCGACGAGGCCACCCTCGAGTGGCTCGCGGACTACCGCTTCACCGGGGACGTCTGGGGCTACCCCGAGGGCGAGGTGTACTTCCCGGGCTCGCCGATCATGCGGGTCGAGGGGACCTTCGCCGAGTGCGTGCTCCTGGAGACCGTGATCCTCTCGATCCTCAACCACGACTCCGCCATCGCCGCCGCGGCCTCCCGGATGTCCTCGGCCGCCGGTGACCGTCCGCTGATCGAGATGGGCGCCCGGCGCACCCATGAGCTGGCCGCCGTCGCCGCCGCCCGCGCGGCCTACGTCGGCGGTTTCTCCTCCACCTCCGACCTCGCCGCCGGTTTCCGCTACGGCATCCCCACCGTCGGCACCAGCGCCCACGCCTTCACCCTGCTGCACGACGACGAGCGCGGCGCCTTCCGCGCCCAGGTGGACTCCATGGGGCACGGCACGACCCTGCTGGTGGACACGTACGACGTCGCCGAGGCGGTCCGTACGGCGGTGGAGGTCGCCGGGACCGGTCTGGGCGCCGTACGGATCGACTCGGGGGATCTGCTGCTGGTCGCCCACCGGGTACGGCAGCAGCTGGACGAGCTGGGCGCCACGGGGACCCGGATCATCGTCACCTCGGATCTGGACGAGTACGCCATCGCGTCCCTGGCGGCGGCTCCGGTGGACGCGTACGGGGTGGGCACGCAGTTGGTCACCGGGTCCGGGCATCCGACCTGTTCGATGGTGTACAAGCTGGTCGCGCGCGCCGGGTCGGCCGATCCGGGCGCCCCGCTGGTGCCGGTCGCCAAGAGGTCGACCGGCGGGAAGACGTCCATCGGGGGGCGCAAGTGGGCGGCGCGGCGGACGGACGCGGTGGGGGTCGCCGAGGCGGAGGTGATCGGTACGGGTGCGGTGCCGCGTGCGCTCGCCGATGATCAGTTGTTGGTCGAGCTGATCAAGGGTGGTCAGGTGATCGCTCGTGAGCCGTTGGACGTGGTGCGTGAGCGGCATGTGGTGGCTCGGGGGAGGCTGCCGTTGTCTGCGACGCAGTTGTCGCGGGGGGAGCCGGTGATTCCGACCGAGTATGCGGTGGGGGGTTGAGGTGGTTCGCGGGGTGGCTGGTGCGTTGTGGTTGATCGCGCAGTTCCTCCTCCCCCCCCCCCGAGGGGGTACCCCCAGCGCCCCTTCAGGGCGTTGGTGACCCCCTTCCCCGATTCGTTGACGATTCTTTAGGCTCGTAGGTTCAGGTTTCCGCGAAGCGCCCCCGGCCCGGTCCCCTTCTCCCCTAAGGATCTCGATCATGCGTCGTGCGTTGCTCGTCATCGATGTGCAGAACGACTTCTGCGAAGGGGGCAGTCTCGCGGTGGCGGGCGGGGCCGACGTGGCCGCCGCCATCACCGAGCTGATCGCCCAGGCCCCGGCCGGGTACCGGCATGTCGTCGCGACCCGTGACCACCACATCGCGCCGGGTGGTCATTTCGCGGACAACCCGGACTATGTGCACTCCTGGCCCGCGCACTGCGTGGCGGGCACCGAGGGGGCCGGGTTCCATCCGAACTTCGCCCCGGCGGTCGCCTCCGGCGCGGTGGACGCGGTCTTCGACAAGGGGGCGTACTCGGCGGCGTACAGCGGGTTCGAGGGGGTCGACGAGAACGGCGCCTCGCTGGCCGACTGGCTGCGCGCCCGGGACGTCGACGAGGTGGACGTGGTCGGCATCGCCACCGACCACTGTGTGCGGGCCACCGCCCTGGACGCGGTCCGGGCGGGCTTCCGCACCCAGGTGCTGCTGGACCTGACCGCCGGAGTGGCCCCGGGGACCACCGAGCGGGCCCTGGAGGAGCTGCGGGACGCCGGGGTGGAGCTGGCGGGCAAGCCCGTGGTCAGCGGGCAGAACCCGGCCTAGCGAGCCGCAGGGCGCCTCCAGGGGGCGCTTACGCGGGCGCCGCCGGTCTGCGTAGCAGCGCCCTGATCGGATGCCACAGCTCGGTCACGCCGAGTAGTTCGTCGGGTGCCGTCCGCCATATGAGGCCGTCCGGGTGGTGCAGTACGGCGGTGACCTCGTCCGGGGTGGGCGGGGCCGCGTTGCCGCGCAGATAGACCGCGCGCAGTCCGAGATTGCGCAGCCTGGTCAGGGCGCGCGCCCGGTTCTGGGCGTGGACGAGCACCCGTACGCCTGCCGGGCGGTCGGGAGCGGGGCTGGGCAGATTCAGCGCCACCACCACCGTGCCGTTCGGCAGCTTGCAGAAACCTCCTGCGGCCATGTCAGTCACACCCCCGTGCGAGCCGGTGTCAATAAGAGAACCACAGCACGCACCTAAACACGATCGGCGGCAGCCCGCCAAGGGGCTCCCGCCGATACGCGTCTGACCTGGGGATTTGTCGCTTACCTCACCGCACGGCCCACTTCGAGGGAGATCGTGGAGCCATTTTTGGCCTCCTTGACGATCTTGATCTTGGTGTTGGTGTCAGTGATCTTGACGCCCGCCGTGGGGTTCGACTGGTCGTAGTAGGTGTTCGTGTGATCGTTGAAGACCGACACGCCCTTCGACGACGGGATGCGGGTCGGCACGCCGGCCTTGTGCAGGGTGATGCCGTCGGTGCGGGAGAGGCTGAAGGGCGAGTCGTACGCCTGGACGCGGTTGCGCATCAGGGTGCCGTCGGACCACTTCAGCTGGGTGGAGTGGGCGTCGACCGGCAGCAGCAGACCGGTGCCCGGGTGGACGCTGGTGTTGTTGTCCGCCTGCGAGGTGTCCCACTTCCAGATCAACAGACCGTTCTGGTACGGGTAGTGCTCGACCCAGTCCGGCCGGGTGGTGGAGAAGCCGAAGTTGTACGGGCCGACCTTGAGGGTCTTGTCGTACGACACGTACTGGCGGTTCTCCGCGATGTAGTACTGCGCGTACTCCTTGGTGAAGGAGGCGCCGATGCGGGAGAAGCCGGTGGCGGTCCAGGCGGCGTCGGCGGTCTCGGCGTTGTCGGTGAACAGCGCGGTGCCGTCGGCGACGACCGAGATCCGGTCGGCGGCGAAGCCCTTGAGCGCGACCCCGCCGTCGGTGGCGTAGCGGAAGCGCAGGTCGATCTTCTTGCCCGCGTAGGCGTCCAGCGCGTACGACAGCTTCTTGTACGCGTCGATCGTGCCGGTCAGGGCGGGCTTGCCGCTGCCGTCGCGCGGGATCGGCTGGCCGTCGACCGTGCCGTCCACGGCGGTCCAGTTGGCGCCGCCGTCGGTGGACACCTCGGTGTAGAGGTAGTCGTAGTCGGCCTCGATCTGGTACCAGCCGTCGAAGGTCAGGGCCGCCGAGGTCTTCCCGGTCAGATCGACCGAGCGGGTCAGGGTGTTGCGCAGATCGTCACCGCTGCCGCTCCACCACTGGGTGGCGCCCTCGGCGGGGGCCACCACCTCGGTGGTCACCTCCTTGTCGGGCAGCTCGACGACCAGGGCCTGCGGGTTCCTGGTGTTGTACTCGGCGAGGCCCAGGGTGTGCCGCGACTTCGTGGCGGCCTTGGCCGTGTCGTAGTCCAGCCAGCCCAGCTGGAGCTTGTCCCAGGCGGTCATGTCGCCGGGCAGGTCGCCGATGGCGTCCTTGCCGGTGCCGAGCCAGGAGCCGGAGGACATCAGGGTCCAGAACCCGGTGGAGTTCTCGCCGCCCTGGGTGTCGTAGTGGTCCGGCAGACCGAGGTCGTGGCCGTACTCGTGGGCGAAGACACCGAGGCCGCCGTTCTCCGGCTGGATGGTGTAGTCGCCGACCCAGACGCCGGACGTGCCGATCTGCGTGCCGCCGAGCTTGTTGCCCTCGGGGCCGGTGGCGCCGGCGTCGGTGCCGAAGGCGTACCAGCGGTGCGCCCAGATGGCGTCCTCGCCCTGGGCGCCGCCGCCCGCGGACTCGTCCTCACCGGCGTGCACGATCTGGAAGTGGTCGATGTACCCGTCGGGCTCGTTGAAGTCGCCGTCGCCGTCGTGGTCGTAGCGGTCCCACTGGTCGTACTCGGCGAGCTTCGCGGTGATCTCGGCGTCCGTCTTGCCGGCCGCCTTCTGTCCGGCCGCCCAGGCGTTGACGCCGTCCTGGACCGCGTACCAGGCGCAGTTGTCCGGGACGCAGTTGTTGGAGCCGTAGCGGGCCTCGTTGTAGGGGACCTTGACCCAGTCGGCGACCTCGCCCTCGATCGAGTAGCGGCCCGAGGACTGCTTCTCGTAGTAGGTCTTCATCGAGGCGGTGCCCTCACCGAAGTAAAGGTCCTGGTAGTGCGCCTGGTTGTAGTCCGCCTGCCACTCGGTGCTGTTGTCCTTGGCACGGTCGGGCCGGGCGATCTGGTTGTGCAGGGGTCCGGGGGTGCCGCCGTAGCGGCTGTCTATCTGGTCGCCGAATTCGACCAGGATGGTGAAGATCTTGTCCGTCTTCTCCCGGCCGAGCTCGACGTACTTGCTGCCGCCCCTCTTGGACTCCAGCTCGACGACCTGGGAGCCGTTGCGCCGCTGGACCTCGGCCTGGCCGGAGATGACCTGGTTGAGGGCTTCCTCGCGCTGCGCGGTCTGGGTGTCGGTGAGCGGTCCCTTGAGGTTGTGGGGCTCCTCGTGCGCCTGGGCCGACGCCGGGTCCTGGCGGTCGACGGCGGGCGCGCCGGACGCGCCGGCGGGGTCGGCCTGTGCCACGGAGAGACCGGAGAGGGTGGCGGTGGCCGCGGCGAACGCGACGGCGGTCGCCGCGGCTCTGAACGTCCAAGGTCTACTGGTCACTTGAGTTCCTCCTCCGCGTCCGGGCGCGCGGAGGTGGGGTCCGGGATTGGTGGGGAACCCGCGCGCTCCTGATCGACGCGTGTAGTCAAGTGACGTCATTCGACTAGAGGTTGCGAAGAAAAGACAGACCTTGACTTGGACAGGTCAACTGCACTATGCGGTGTGTTCACCCCGCTGAGCGAACATCGCAGCCCCTCCCATCCCCGTGCAAACCGGCCCGCACCTGCGCGTACATGCGGAACCACGCCGTCAACGGGCGCGCGGGAATGTCCACTTACTGGACAGGATGAATCGGTGCGCCCCCTGTGCACCGGCACGGTGGGTCAGGTCACGCTTACCGTTCGTTCCCCTAGGGCATCCACGCCGTTAGAGTCGAGTGGCGGAACGCCCGGAAGTCGGCGGAAAGCCAGGCCGACAACCTAGTCTCACCCCCACTTCCGAGGACACGATTGCCATGCCTCGTCCGACTGCCGCACAGCTCGCCTACGGCTCGTGCACCGTGATCCTTACGACCCTCGCCATGCTGCTGCTGTCACAGACGGCATCCCCGGTGGGGATCGCGGTCGTCACCGTGACGGCGCTGACGCTTGGACTGGTCGTCGCTCTCACGGCCCCGATGAAGAAGACCCCCAAGCGGATTCCCGCCACCACTGTCGCGCACCCCGTGCCGCAGCAGCCGGTGGCGGTCCCGGTGTCCGCTGGGCCGCGTACCCACGTGCAGGGACCCTAGGTTCCTGGACCGGTACCGGTCCGTACGCACCGGTTGTACACCACGGTTGTTCGCATCGGTTGTTCACGACGGTTGCTCGCAGCTGTCGTGCGCAACGGTTGTTCGCAACGGTTGTTCGCAACAGTTGTTCGCAACAGTTGTTCGCAACAGTTGTTCGCAGAGAACGTGAGCGGCGGGCCCCTGGTTCCACGGGCCCGCCGTTCTGTGTGTCCATCGGGGGGGATCAGGCCGTGCTGACCACCACCGTCTTGGCCGGTTTGTCGTGCAGCCCCTGCTTGTAGGGCTTGTCGAAGAAGCTCCAGCCGCCGCAGATCGCCGTCCACACACAGGCGCAGCAGAACGCGAACGGGATCCACAGGATCGCCGCGCGGATCAGCGAACTCTGCACCGACGGGGTGTTGCCGTTGTCCAGGTTGGCGACCCGCAGCTTCAGCCACTTCTTGCCGAGCGTCTGACCGGTCCGGGAGATCAGGAACGTGTCGTACGCGATGTAGAGCACCGCCGCGACCGCGGACTGCGCGAGGGACCGGCCGACCTGCACCTCGTCCCCGTTGACGTTGTACTCGTCCACGTTGAATCCCCAGGTGATCAGCAAGACGACGATGCCGACCAGGACCATGTCGATGATCCGGGCGAGCGTGCGCCGACCGCTGTCCGCGAGCGGCGGCATCCCGGCCAGCGGGTCGCCCGGATAGCCGCCGGGAGGTGCGCCGTAGGGGCTGCCGCCGTACGGGGGTGGCTGGCCCTCGCCGCCGGGAGGTGGCGGGCTGTCGCCGTAGCGGGGCGGTTGGTCTCCGCCACCCGGGGGTGGCTCGTTTCCGCCGGGGGGCGGGGGCTGGTCGCCCTGGCCGCCCCAGGCGGGGGGCTGCTGCCGGGGGGCGTCGTACGGTGAGCCCGCGCCTTCCCCGGGCGGGGGCTGCTTCCTGAACGGGTCGTCGTCCGGCGGTTCACCGGAACCGGGGGGCGGTTGGGTGCTCATGGCCCGAGTGGACCGCGAACCTCCGGGCTCCGCATCCGGCGAGGGGCCGTCCGGAGTAGGCCGTCGTCCCTGGCCGGATCAGGTGCGCGCGGTCGGCCCGGGGTGGCGGTGGGGGGCCGCCTTGTGCCGTGGGCGCTCGGTCCGGCGCGACGGTGCGGGGTTCGTCGTGGCGTAGGCGCTCGGTCCGGCGTGAACGTCCGGGGTTCGTTGTGCCGTGGGCGCTCGGTCCGGCGCGAACGTGCGGGGTTCCTCGTGCCGTACGCGCTCAGCCCGCCACGAACGTACCGGCCGCCTTGTCGTGCCAGCACTGCCGCCATGGCTTGTCGAACAGGCACCACAGGACGCCGATCAGCCCGAAGCAGAGCAGCCCCGGCACGCTGTAGACCAGCCAGCGGCGCAGCGCGGCGCCGAAGGTCGGGGGCTCGTGCGCCTCGATGTCCCGCACCTCGAGGCCCAGCAGGCGCTTGCCGAGCGTACGGCCCCACTTGGCGGTGGGCAGCGCCTCGTAGAGGACGCCGAAGAGCAGCAGCACACCGACGAGGATCCCGAGGTAGACCGAGGTCGTGCCGTCCAGCAGCCAGACCGTGACGGTCTGTCCGGAGAGCCTGGCCGCCTCGATCTTGCCGTCGATGTGGTCCAGCGCCTTGGCGCCGAGCGGTACGGCGGCCACCGCGGTGACCGCGGCCACGGCCAGCGTGTCGACCAGCCGCGCGGCGAGCCGCTTGCCGAGCGCGGCGGGGCGGGCGGCGGACTGGCGGCGGGCCATGGCCTGGAAGGGGTCGTCGACCGGGGGGCGCCAGGGGGTCACGGGCTCGTCACCGGAGCCGGGGGTTCCGCCGCGTGCCGCCGCGCCGTCCGCGCCGGACGCCCCGGCGAGTCGGTGCACCTGCTGTGCCCAGGAGGACTGTCCGCCGCCCGAGCCGGTGGTGAGGGGGGTGCCGGGGTGTTGTGCGGGGACGGAGGGGATGGGGGACGGGGTGGCTTGTGGGGGGACGGTGGGGGTTGTCGGGGGTGTGGGGATTGCAGGGGCTACGGGGGCTGCCTGGGCCGGGGGGCGGGGCTGGAGATGGGGTTGGGATTGCGGCTGGGGCTGGGCGGTGTTCGCGCGGTCCGCTGCTGCTCTTCCGGCGCCGAAACCGGGGCCCTGGCGGTGGGTCTGGGGGGCGGAGGGGGCAGTCGGGCCCGGAGGGGCGGTGGGGCCCTGGGGGGACTGCGGGCGGAAGGTCATGGTGCCTTCGTCGGGGGTCTGGGTCGCCGTCGGGCGGCGGAAGACGAAGGTGCTGCCGGAACCGGGGACCTCGGTCGCGCCGCCGTCGGCGTCGTCCGCGGGCGGGATGCTCGCGGTGCCGTGGGTCCGCGCGGAGCGGCCGTCGGGCTGGGGCGGAGTGGCGGACGGTTCGGCGGCGCGGGGGAGGCGGGGATCGGCGGCGGAGGGGGTGTTGGGCTGGGGGGCGCCTGCCCTGGGGGCGTTCGGCTGGGGGGCGCCTGTATAGGGGGCGCCCGCTGGGGAGGCGCCTACATGCGGGGCGTTGCCCTGTGGGGCGGCCGGGTCCGGGGAGCCCCAGGAGACTCGGCGGTCCTGGTCGGCGCCGAAGCCGGACTGGCGGGCGCGGTCGGCGCCCCACGCGGTGGCCGGTTCGGGGCGGCTGCCGTACTGCTCGCCGGGGGCGGGGGCCGGGTCGGGGTCCTCGTCGAAGAAGTGCGGGCCGGTCTCCTCGACCGGCGGGACCGGGGTCGCGGGCCGGACGCCGGGCGGGGGACTGAGCGGTTCGCCGTCGGCGGGGGCGGGGCGGCTGGTGCCGGGCACCCACGCGGCGCCGTTCCAGTAACGGACGTATCCGGGGATGGAGGGGTCCGGGTAGTACCCCTCACGGGGCCTGTCGTCGCCTGGTGCCGGGGTTGGGGCGCTCATGTCCGTCGTCCCGTATCTGCTCGGGGGTGAGTAAGGGGGGCTCCACATCTATCAGACCGGGGCAAGCCGCACGGCCCGTCCGGGCGGACGTACTCGTTCCGGGCACGCGTGTGCTAGGTGGTCGGCGGGATGCCGGGGGCGGTGCGCGGGGACCCGGTCTGGGAGACCGGCCCATGAGCCCGCCTTGTGGGGCTGTTCCATGAGCCCGCCTTGTGGGGCCGTTCCAGGTGCCCGCCTTGTGGGGCCGTTCCAGGAGCCCGTTCCACAAGGGGATTCCAGGAAGCCGTTCCAGGAAGCCGTTCCAGGAGGTCGGAAAAAAATCTCGGCGAAGTCGCGTAATGGTCCGGCCTCCGCCCTCTCTCTGCTTCCGCGGGGCCACACAGGTGGCCCGTCCGGACAAGAGAGGAACGCGTGTCATGCATACCGTCGTAGAACGCGAGCTGGAACTGAAGCTCATCCTGTCGCCCGAGCGGAGCGTCCCGGTGCCCGCCCTGCTGAGCTACCGCACCGACGATCCGTACGCCGTGCACATCTCGTTCCACATCAACTCCGAGCACCCGGTCAACTGGACGTTCGCGCGCGAGCTGCTCGTGGAGGGGGTGTTCCGGCCGTGCGGGCACGGGGACGTGCGGGTGTGGCCGACGAAGGTGGAGGGGCGCAGTGTGGTGCTGATCGCGCTGAGTTCGCCGGACGGCGACGCGCTGCTGGAGGCACCGGCGGCGCAGGTGTCGGCCTGGCTGGAGCGGACGCTGAGGGTGGTTCCGCCGGGCTCTGAGGCCGAGCAGCTCGGCATCGACGACGGCCTCGCCGAGCTGCTGGCCCCCACCCCGGCCGACGATCTGTGGCTGCGCGACCCGTGGCCCTCGGACGAGTCCAAGGACGGGGAGTGAGCGGCGGGCGGCCATCGCGGTGACGTCAGAACAGCTTGCCCGGATTGAGGATGCCCAGCGGGTCGAAGACCTGCTTGACGGCCCGCTGCATCTCCAGCCCCACCGGGCCGATCTCGCGCGCCAGCCACTCCTTCTTCAGGACGCCCACGCCGTGCTCGCCGGTGATCGTGCCGCCCAGCTCCAGGCCGAGGGCCATGATCTCGTCGAAGGACTCCCGGGCGCGCCGGGACTCGTCGGGGTCCTGGGCGTCGAAGCAGACCGTGGGATGGGTGTTGCCGTCGCCCGCGTGGGCGCAGACCCCGATGGTCAGCCGGTACTTGTCGGCGATCCGTTCGACCCCTTCGAGCATGTCGCCGAGGCGGGAGCGGGGCACACAGACGTCGTCGATCATCGTGGTGCCCTTGACCGCCTCCAGGGCGGTCAGGGACAGGCGGCGCGCCTGGAGGAGGAGTTCGGACTCGGCGGCGTCCTCGGCCGGGACGACCTCGGTGGCTCCGGCGGCCTCGCACAGGGCGCCGACCGCGGCGAGGTCGGGACCGGGGTCGGGCGTGTCGAACGCGGCGAGCAGCAGGGCCTCGGTGGTCTCCGGCAGCCCCATACGGGCCAGCTCGTTGACCGCGCGGACCGTCGTACCGTCCATCAGCTCCAGCAGGGACGGCACATGTCCGCCCTCCATGATCCGGCACACCGCGTCGCAGGCCGCCGCCGCGGAGGAGAACTCGGCGGCCAGCACCAGCTGCTGGGGCGGCTTGGGGCGCAGGGCGAGGACGGCCCGGACGACCACGCCGAGGGAGCCCTCGGAGCCGACGAACAGCCGGGTCAGGTCGTATCCGGCGACGCCCTTGGCGGTGCGGCGGCCGGTGGACATCAGACGGCCGTCGGCGAGGACGACGTCGAGTCCGAGGACGTACTCGGCGGTCACGCCGTACTTGACGCAGCACAGGCCGCCGGAGGCGGTGCCGATGTTGCCGCCGATGGTGCAGGTCTCCCAGCTGGAGGGGTCCGGCGGGTAGTAGAGGCCGTGTTCGCCGACCGCGCGGGAGAGGGCGGCGTTGACGACGCCCGGTTCCACGACGGCGATCCGGTCGACCGGGTTGACCTCCAGGATGCGGTCCATCTTGATCAGGGACAGCACGACGCAGCCCTCGGTGGCGTTGGCGCCGCCGGACAGTCCGGTGCGGGCGCCCTGCGGGACGACCGGGACGCGCAGCTCGGTGGCGGTGCGCATGACGTGCTGGACCTGCTCGACCGTGCGGGGCAGCACCACCACCGCCGGGGCGCCGGCGGGACAGAAGCTCGCCATGTCGTTGGCGTAGGAGGCGGTGATGTCGGGGTCGGTCAGGACGGCCTCGGCCGGCAGACCCGCCAGCAGCCGGTCGGTGAGGTTGCCCTGGACCGCGTCGGGTGCGGCTTCGATACGGCTCATGATCACAGCCTGACACCCGGGGGCCATCGGTGTGAACCCCCGCAGGCGCCCGCATCGGCCGCCGGCATCGGCCGCGGGGGCTGGCGCACAGTGAGCGGCATGGAGTTCCAGCAGAGGGTGGACACGGGAGGGCCCCGGCGGCGGAGCGGCTTGCGGACCGTGCTCAGGGCGGTGCTGATCGTCTCCCTCGCCGGGTGTGTGGCGGTCGGCGGGATGTGGGCGTGGCGGTGGTGGCGGCCGGCGGAGGGGCCACCATCACCGCCCGGTCCGGGGGCGCTGGCCCGGACGGCAGTCACAGGAGGCGCCCCCGCCGCGCTGTCCGACCTGACAGTGCTGATCACCGAGCAGGAGACCCGGGTACAGGAGCGGCCCCGGGACGCGCAGGCGTGGGCGCTGCTCGGCGCGGCGTACGTGGAACAAGGGAGGCGGCTCGCGGACACCGCGTCCTATCCGGCGGCGGAACGCGCCCTGCGCACCTCGCTGGAGACCCGCCCGCGCGGGAACGTCCCCGCGCTCCAGGGACTCGCGGCGCTGGCCAACGCGCGGCGCGACTTCCCCGCGGCCCGCACCTGGGCGGAGCAGGCGCAGCGCCAGGACGCCCGGCGCTGGACGACGTATCCGATGCTCATCGACGCGTACACCGGGCTCGGTGATCACAAGGCGGTCAAGAAGGCGCTGGACCGGCTGCTGGAGCTGCGTGGGACACCGGCCGTACGGGCGCGGGCCGCGGCGGTCTACCGGGACCTGGGCTGGCGGGAGGACGCGGCGGCGGTGCTGTCGGACGCCGCCGCTGCCGCCGAGCAGCCCGCGGAACGGGCGGCCTGGCTGGAGCGGGCCGGGCAGCTGGCCTGGGAGCGCGGCGACCGGGAGGCGGCGCTGCGGCACTTCACCGAGGCCCTGCGCACCGATCCCGACCAGCGGGCCGCGCAGGCGGGCCAGGCGCGGGCGCTGGCGGCGCTGGGACGGACGTCGGAGGCGCTGAGCGCCTACCGCGCGGCGCTCGCCGCGCAGCCGTCCCCGGAGTGGGCGCTCGAACTGGGCGAGCTGTACGAGTCACTGGGGCTGGGGCCGGCCGCGAAGGCGCAGTACGACCTGGTGCGCGCCCAGGTGCGGGACGCGGCGGCGGCCGGGGTGGACGGGGAGCTGCTGCTCGGCCGCTACGAGGCCGACCACGGGGACCCGTACGAGGCGGTGACGCGGCTGCGCGGGGAGTGGGCGCGCCAGCCCTCGACGGCGGCGGCGGACGCGCTGGCCTGGGCGCTGCACCGCACCGGAGAGGACGAGGAGGCGCACAAGCTGACGGTGCGGGCGACGGAGGCGCGGGAGGGGGGCGGGGTGCGCAGCGCGCTGTACGCCTATCACCGCGGGATGATCGAACGGGCGCTGGAGCGGACGGGTGCGGCGCGACGGCATCTGGAGGAGGCGCTGCGGATCAATCCGTATTTCTCTCCGCTGTACGCGCCGGCGGCGCGGGCCGCGCTGCGGGGGCTGGGGGAGCCGTCCTTGGGGGAGCTGCCGGAGGGGGTGGAGTGAGGGGTGGGGTGTGAGGGTGAGGCGTGAGGTCTGAGGAGGTTGGAGTGACGGGAGGGGTGGAGTGACCCGGGGGTAGTGGTCGGGGGTGGCGTGGCGGAGGGGGACTGGCGAGGGCGGGGCATGGAGGGACCGGGGTGGGCGCGGGTGCTGCGGGCTTCACGGGGGCGGCGTGCTTCACGGGTGCTACGGGCTTCACGGGGGCGGCGGGCTTCACGGGTGCTACGGGCTTCACGGGGGCGGCGGGCTTCACGGGTTCGGCGGGCGGGATGACGGTGGTCAGCCGGTCGGGCAGGATGTGCGGTGTCCCGGGCGTGTGCTGGGCAATGTGTCCAGCGCCGGGGCCGCCCGGGGCGCGGTGTGCGCAGTCGGGCGGTGGAGGCGGAGGGTCCCATGGCGATCGACCGGTTGGACGGACGGATCATCGTGCTGCTGGCGCGTGAGCCGCGGATCGGGGTGCTGGAGATGTCCCGGCGGCTCGGTGTGGCGCGGGGGACCGTACAGGCCCGGCTCGACCGGCTTCAGTCGAATGGAGTCATCCGGGGATTCGGGCCGCAGGTCGATCCCGCGGCGCTCGGCTACCCGGTGACGGCGTTCGCCACGCTCCAGATCCGGCAGGGGCAAGGGCCCGATGTCCGGGCCCACTTGGCGACCGTTCCGGAGGTGCTCGAACTGCACACCACGACCGGTACCGGGGACATGATGTGCCGCCTGGTGGCCCGCTCCAACGCCGATCTCCAGCGGGTGATCGACCGGGTCGTCGGTTTTGATGGCATCGTCCGGGCCTCCACGGCGATCGTCATGGAGAACCCCGTTCCGCTGCGGTTCATCCCGCTGGTGGAACAGGCGGCGCTCCAGGAGTGACGCCCGCCCCAGGGGCCCGGCGCGGAGGAGGCAGTCGGGCCGGCCGACCGGGGTGAGCGCGGGTGAACTTCTGGGAGTACCTGAGCAATCAGCACGAGCAGTTGCTCGTCGACGCCTATCAACACGCCAGCGCGGTGTTCCAGTGCATGGTGGTGGCGACCCTGATCGGGGTGGTCGTCGGGGTGGTCACCTACCGCACCGAGTGGGCCGCCGGGCTCGCCACGACCACGACCTCGACCCTGCTGACCATTCCGTCGCTGGCCATGATCGGTCTGCTGATCCCGGTCGTGGGGCTGGGCGTGCCGCCGACGGTGATCGCGCTGACGCTGTACGGGCTGCTGCCGATCGTGCGGAACGCGATCGTCGGGCTGCGCGGGGTCGATCCCACCCTGGTCGACGCGGCCAAGGGCATCGGGATGTCGCGGTTCGCCCGGCTGGCGCGGATCGAGCTGCCGCTGGCCTGGCCGCCGATCCTGACCGGTATCCGGGTCTCCACACAGATGCTGATGGGGATCGCGGCGATCGCCGCCTATGCCTCCGGTCCCGGGCTCGGCAATGAGATCTTCCGCGGGATCGCCTCGCTGGGCAGCAAGAACGCGCTCAACCAGGTGCTCGCGGGCACGCTCGGGATCATCGTCCTCGCCCTGCTGTTCGACGCCGCGTATGTGCTGATCGGGCGGCTGACCATTCCTAGGGGGATTCGTGCCTGACGCCGCCACCGGGGCCACGATCGAACTGGAGAACCTGAGCAAGCGGTACGCGGGCAATCCGCAGCCCGCCGTCGAGAACGTCAGCATGGAGATCAAGGCGGGCGAGATCGTCATCTTCGTCGGGCCGTCGGGGTGCGGTAAGTCCACCACGCTCAAGATGATCAATAGGTTGATCGAGCCGACCGGTGGCCGTATCCGGATCAATGGTGAGGACGTGACCGACATTGATCCGGTCAAGCTGCGCCGCAAGGTCGGCTATGCCATCCAGTCGTCCGGGCTGTTCCCGCACATGACGGTCGCGCAGAACATCGCGCTGGTGCCGAGGATGATCGGTTGGTCGAAAGGGCGGATCAAGAACCGGATCGAGGAGATGCTCGATCTCGTGGGGCTCGATCCGGGCGAGTTCCACGGCCGGTATCCCCGGCAGCTGTCCGGCGGGCAGCAGCAGCGGGTGGGCGTGGCGCGGGCGCTGGCGGCGGATCCGCCGGTACTGCTGATGGACGAACCGTTCGGCGCGGTCGATCCGATCACCCGTGATCACTTGCAGGACGAGCTGATCCGGCTCCAGCACGAACTGCACAAGACGATCGTGTTCGTGACGCACGACTTCGACGAGGCGATCAAGCTCGGTGACCGGATCGCGGTGCTGCGTGAACGTTCGCACATCGCCCAGTTCGACACGCCCGAGGCGATCCTGACGAACCCGGCGGACGACTTCGTGTCCGGTTTCGTCGGGGCGGGCGCGGCGCTGAAGCGGCTGAACCTGACCCGGGTCCGCGATGTGGAGATCACCGACTATCCGACGGTGACCGTGGACGACCCGCTCCAGGACATCTTCAATCTGCTGCGCTCCAGCGGGACGAACGAGATCCTGCTGCTCGACAAGCGCGGGCGGCCCTACAAGTGGCTGCGGCGCGGCGATCTGATGCGGGCCAAGAGCTCGCTCGCGCGGGCGGGCACGCTGGTGCACGACACGGTCACCCGGGACGCGACCCTGCGCGACGCGCTGGAGGCGGTCCTCACCGACAACGCCGGGCGTGTCGCGGTGACCGGGCGGCGCGGCGAGTACACGGGCGTGGTCGACATGGAGACGCTCATGAACTCCGTGCACGAACTGCTGGAGGCCGACCGTCTGGAGGCCATGGAGCACGCGCACGAACTCGCCGAGGCCCGCGCGCAGCAGACGCACGCCGAGCAGGAGGGCGGCACCGGGGCGGAGGCGACGGCGTGAGCACCTCGTCCGACCAGAGCCGCCCGCCGGGCGAGCACGACGTGAAGGGCCATCCGTTCCGGGACGAGGGTGAGGTGGCGACGGACAAGGAGCCCCCTCCCCCGCGTCCACCGGCGGCGCGCCGGATCACCTGGCAGAAGCTGACCTTCCTGCCGACGTTCCTGATCGCGCTGCTGCTGGGCACCTGGATCTGGTTCGACCAGGCCCAGCTGGACACGATCTCGGAGAACGCGCTGTCGAACGGGGCGGTGTCCAAGGCGCTGTGGCAGCACGTGCAGCTGACCGTGATCTCCACGTTCTTCGTACTGATCATCGCGATCCCGGGCGGCATCCTGCTGACCCGCAAGGCGTTCCGCAAGGCTCAGCCGGTGGCGATGACGGTGGCCAACGTGGGGCAGGCGACCCCGGCGATCGGGCTGCTGGCGCTGCTGGTGATCTGGCTGGGCATCGGCACCAGGGCGGCCCTGATCGGCATCATCATCTACGCGCTGCTGCCGGTGCTGTCGAACACGATCGCCGGGCTGCGGGCGAACGATCCGTCGCTGCTGGAGGCGGCCCGCGGCATCGGCATGTCGTCGACGGGGGTGCTGTCGCGGGTGGAGCTGCCGCTCGCGGTGCCGCTGATCCTGGCCGGGGTCCGTACGGCCCTGGTGCTCAATGTGGGCACGGCCACGCTGGCGGCGTTCGGCGGGGGCGGCGGCCTGGGCGTGCTGATCACCACGGGCATCACCAATCAGCGGATGCCGGTACTGCTGCTCGGTTCGATCCTGACCGTGTCGCTCGCGCTGCTGGTGGACTGGCTGGCGTCCCTGGCGGAGCTGCTGCTGCGGCCCCGGGGGCTGGAGGTGGGGACATGAGGAGGGCCGTGGGGCGGCGCAGGCTCTGTCTGGCGGTGGCCGGGGCGGTGCTGATGGCGGCGCCGGGCTGCGGACTGACCAGTGGCTCGCCCATGGTCGACGATGTTCATCCGGGATCGATCGGTCAGGGCGAACCACTCAAGGGCGCACAGCTGACCGTCACGTCGAAAGAGTTCACCGAGCAGCTCATCCTGGGCGCCATCATGGGCCTCGCCTGGAAGGCGTCCGGCGCGGAGGTGCTCGACCGTACCGGCATCCAGGGCTCGATCGGCGCGCGCGAGGCCGTCAAGACCGGCGAGGCCGACGGGATGTACGAGTACACGGGGACGGCCTGGATCACGTATCTCGGCAACTCGGAGCCGATCCCCAACGCCGAGAAGCAGTGGGCGGCGGTCCGCGCGGCGGACGCCAAGAACGGACTGACCTGGCTGCCCCCGGCGTCCCTGGACAACACCTACGCGCTCGCGATGAACCAGGCCAATTTCCAGAAGTACGGCACCCGGACGCTCTCCGAGGTCGCCGAGCTGTCCCGGCGGGACCCGGGCGCGGTGACGCTCTGCGTGGAGGGCGAGTTCGCCAACCGCGCGGACGGGCTCCCGGGCCTGGAGAAGGCGTACGGCATGCATGTGCCCGGCGGGAACATCACACAGATGGACACCGGGATCATCTACACCCAGACCGCGAAGGGGGCCTGCACGTACGGCGAGGTGTTCACCACCGACGGCCGGATCAGGTCCATGAACCTGGTGGTCATGGAGGACGACCGGAAGTTCTTCCCGATCTACAACGCGGCGCCCGAAATCAACACCAAGGCGCTGGAGAAGTGGCCGGCCATCGCGGACGTCCTCGACCCGATCACCAGGAAGCTGACGAACGAGGTGGCGCAGACCCTCAACGCACGGGTGGATGTGAACGGCGACGACCCACACGAGGTGGCCCTGGACTGGCTCAAGGCGGAGGGGTTCATCACGGAGGGGTGAGGGACGGGGGGAGGCACAGAGGGGCGCGGCATGGAGGGAGAGCCGGCCGCCAGCACACAAAGAAGACGTTGCAAAGAAATACTTGCACCGATCTCTTTGCATAGCTATCTTTGGACGCATGGAAGAGCCCGAGGACCTGCCCGAGTCGCCCGCCGCACCGCCACCGTCGAACCCGCCCGAGGTCCGCGTCCTGGACGCGCGTTCGCTGCGCGGGCTCGCCCATCCGCTGCGGATGCAGTTGCTGGACATGCTGCGCATCAGCGGCCCGGCCACGGCGTCCCAGCTGGCCGACCGGCTCAACGAGTCGAGCGGGGCGACCAGCTACCACCTGCGGCAGCTCGCCTCGTACGGATTCGTGGAGGACGACCCGGAGCGGGGCAAGGGCCGGGAGCGGTGGTGGAAGGCGGCCGTGAAGGGCCTGCACTTCGACGACGCGCTGCTGGCCGACACGAGCCCGGCCGTGCGCGGTGCGGCCGAGCTGTATCTGCATGAGATCGCGACGACCCATGCGCGCGAGGTGACCACCTGGCTCGGCAACCGGGAGCACTGGTCACGCGAGTGGGCCACCAGTACGGACCTCAGCAGCATGACGCTCCGGCTCACACCGGAACTCGCCCATGAGCTGATCGAGAAGATGCACGGCCTGGTGGACGGCTACCGCGATCGGGCCGGGGTCGAGGACGACCCCGACGTCCAGACCGTCCGCGTCCATACGCACGCCTTCCCGCTCATCCCGGACTGAGGCGAACGGAAACCGCCGGTTGATCACCGGCTGAGCAGACGAACACCACCAGATGATCGAAGCGCCATCCGACCAAGGTTGATCGAGGCACCACCCGACCAAGAGAGGCCCGTCCCATGACCCGCCCCGAGACCCACTCCGTGCTGCACCACACCCGCGCCGACGACCTCCGGGCCGAAGCCGACGCCCACCGGCTCGCCCGGCAGACGCGGGAGCCGCGTGATCTACGGACCCGGGTCGGCTGGACACTGGTGGAGGTGGGCCTGCGGCTGGTGAACCCGCCGCACCGCCCGGCACTGGCGAACTGAACCGCGCGGGACCGGCCCTTGGCAGCAGGATCGAGCGCCACTCGCGACCGGCACCCAGCACCCCGGAGCAACCGCCACGCGGCACCGGCACCCACCGATCACCACCCGGCCCCCGGCAGCCGGATCAAGCGCCGCGCGGCACCCGGCACCCGGCACCCGCCGATCACCAGCCGGCACCCACCGATCACCACCCCGCGCCCGACCCCCCGCAGCCGAATCAGGCCCCGCGCGGAAGCCGCCCCCGGTCAGGCCCCGCGCGGGACCCGCCCCCGGTCAGCAGCTAGGTACCGCCCCCGGGTCCGACTCCAGGGCCACCAGTGAGTCCACCGCCCCGTCCAGCGTCGTCACGGGGATCAGCCGCAGGCCCGCCGGAAGCTCCGCCTGCGCGTCCCCGCACTCCGCCTTCGGCACCAGGAAGACCGTGGCGCCGTCGCGCCGCGCGGCCTGCGTCTTCAGGGCCACTCCCCCGACCGCGCCGACCTCGCCGTCCGCGCTGATCGTGCCCGTCCCGGCGATCGTCCGGCCGCCGGTGAGGTCGCCGCCCTCGCCGTCGCCGTCGAGCTTGTCGATGATGCCGAGCGAGAAGAGCAGGCCCGCGCTGGGGCCGCCGACGTCGGCGAGCCTCAGGGTGACCTTCACCTCGCTTCCGCTCAGGCCGAGATGGGAGAGCGCCGCCTTGGTGGCGATGTCCTGGGACTCCCGCATCTGCTCGGCGTTGTACTCCTCGATCTCCCGGACGCTGCCCCCGCTCGGATAGACCGCGTCCCGCGGCATGACCGCGCGGTCCGTGCGGAACCAGTTGTCGATCACCTCGCCGAGCCCCACCTCCTCGTCGGGCAGGGTCGCCTCGATCGTTGTCATACGGAGCTGTCCCGAGGTGGCGCGGGTCGGCGCGCCGGAGATGGTGATCACGGGTTCGCCCCGGTTGTCGCCCAGCACGTTCGCGGTCAGACCGGGCTGCGCCACCGAGAACGGCAGCGGAGCGAACGCGGCCGTGGCGATCAGGCCCACCACGGGCACGGCACAGACGACGAGGGCCCAGGGGCGTGTGAGGCGAGAGAGCACGGAGTCAATCTAACGGCGCGCACATGATCCGTCCGCCGCCGGGGCACCGCGCGGGACCGCGTACGGCGCTCAGCGCAGCGCCTCCGCCACCTCCCGCGCCGCGTCCACCACCCGCAGCCCGACCCGCTCCGGCACCGCGTCCGAGAGCATGACGACCCCCACGCTGCCCTCGACCCCGCTCACCCCGAGCAGCGGCGCGGCGGCGCTGCTCGCCCCGGCCTCCAGTTCCCCGTGGGCGAGGGTGTACCCGGGGTCCGCCGGCGGTTGCTGCCGGGCGGCGAGGATCGCCTTCCCGGCGGCGCCCCGGTCCAGCGGATGGCGGAACCCGGCGCGGTAGGCCACGTGGTAGTCGGTCCAGGTCGGTTCCACCACGGCGACGGCGAGCGCGTCCGAGCCGTCCACCAGCGTCAGATGCGCGGTCGCGCCGATGTCCTCGGCGAGCGAGCGCAGGGCGGGCAGCGCGGCTTCCCGTACCAGGGGATGCACCTGGCGGCCCAGGCCCAGCACACCGAGCCCGACCCTGGCCCGGCCGCCCAGATCGCGCCGGACGAGGGCGTGCTGCTCCAGGGTCGCCAGCAAGCGGTAGACGACGGTCCGGTTGACGCCCAGCTTGTTGGAGAGTTCGGTGACGGTCAGCCCGTGGTCCGTGTCGGCCAGCAGCTTGAGGACCCGCAGGCCCCGGTCGAGCGTCTGAGAGGTCTCCGCGGTCACGACGCCCACTCCTTAGTGGTGAGGGTCGGCGGCCTCCTGGGCGGCGGGGCGCCGCCGAGTCCCGTCGGCGACGCGCATCAGAGGCTGCCGATCGGCTGACGGCCCGACGGCGTCCGGGCCCAGGTCGCTTCACGGCTGCGCTCCGCGGCGACGCTGCCACGGGGCGTGTGCGTAGCGGGACAGTAGCGAGCCGGTTCGCTCAGCGGAAGGCTCCGTCCAGAATCCGGTCAATGGCCGGTATGGACTTGGTCACATTGACCGGATACGAGCAGGACTGTCCAAGGGCGATCGTTCGCACCGGGCAACGCCGATCGTTTGCGTCCCCGGGCGGTGAGGTGATGAGCGATCGATCCTCGGATGATCGTTCGGACATACGATCACCGGTCGATCGCCCCCCTGAGAGGCGGCTCCGAGAAGCGGCCCCGAGAAGCGGCTCCGCCAGGCGCAGCGCACGGCCCGGTCCGATCTGGACGCGTACGGGTCCGGCCCTGTCCGGCCGACTCACCGCGTCCGACTCACCGCGTCCGGCTCACCGCGTCCGACTCACCGCGTCCGGCTCACCGCGTCCGACTCACCGCGTCCGGCTCACCGCATCCGACTCACCGCGTCCGGCTCACCGCATCCGGGTCGCCCACTCCTGCACCTTCGCGATCCGCTGCCGCAACTGCCCGGCGGTGGCCTCCGCGGCGGGCGGCCCCCCGCACACCCGGCGCAGCTCGGTGTGGAGGACACCGTGCGGCTTACCGCTCTGGTGGACGTACGCGCCGACCATGGTGTTGAGCTGGCGGCGCAGTTCCATCAGCTCCTTGTGGCTGACGACCGGGCGGCGCTCGGCGGGGAGTTCGAGGAGATCGGCCTCGTCGTCCGGCTTCTTGCGGCTGTGCGCGATCTGCCGGGCCTGCCGCTTCTGGAGCAGCAACTGCACCTGATCGGGCTCCAGCAGCCCGGGGATGCCGAGGTAGTCCTGCTCCTCCGCGCTGCCGGGATGGGCCTGCATCCCGAACTCGGCGCCGTTGTACATCACCCGGTCGAAGACGGCGTCCGACTCTAGCGCCTCGAAGGGCAGCATGTCCTGGTCGCCGGTGTCCTCGTCCTGCTGCCGCTCCGCCTCCGCGAGGAGCTTGTCCTCCTCGGCGTACGGGTCCTCCTCGGTGTCCTTCTTCGGCTTGTCGAGGACGTGGTCGCGTTCGCGTTCCATCTCGTTCGCGAACCCGAGCAGATCGGGCACGGTCGGCAGGAACACCGACGCCGTCTCGCCGCGCCTGCGCGACCGGACGAAACGCCCGACCGCCTGGGCGAAGAACAAGGGGGTCGAGATCGTCGTCGCGTACACACCGACCGCGAGCCGGGGCACGTCGACGCCCTCGGACACCATCCGCACCGCGACCATCCAGCGGTCGCTGCCCTGGCTGAACTCGTCGATCCGGTCGGAGGCGCCGGAGTCGTCGGACAGCACGACCGTCGCACTGTGCCCGGTGATGTCCCGGATGAGCTTGGCGTAGGACCGCGCGGAGTCCTGGTCGGTGGCGATGACCAGCGCCCCGGCGTCCGGGATCGCCTTGCGCACCTCGGTCAGCCGCCGGTCGGCGGCGCGCAGCACGGCCGGCATCCACTCGCCGCGCGCGTCCAGCGCCGTACGCCACGCCTGGCTGACCGCGTCCTTGGTCATCGGCTCGCCGAGCCGGGCCTCGATCTCGTCGCCCGCCTTGGTGCGCCAGCGCATGTTGCCGCTGTAGGAGAGGAAGATGACGGGCCGCACGACCCCGTCCGCGAGCGCCGAGCCGTAGCCGTAGGTGTAGTCGGCGGAGGAGCGGCGGATGCCGTCCGCGCCCTCCTCGTACGCCACGAACGGGATGGGATTGGTGTCGGAGCGGAACGGTGTACCGGTCAGCGCCAGCCGGCGGGTCGCGGGCTCGAACGCCTCCAGACACGCCTCGCCCCAGGACTTGGAGTCACCGGCGTGATGGATCTCGTCCAGGATGACCAGCGTCTTGCGCTGCTCGACCCGGTTGCGGTGCAGCATGGGGCGCACGCCGACGCCCGCGTAGGTCACCGCGACCCCTTGATAGTCCTTGCTGAGCGGTCCCGCGCTGTACTCCGGGTCCAGCCTGATCCCTATCCGGGCCGCGGCCTCCGCCCACTGCTTCTTCAGATGCTCGGTGGGCGCGACCACGGTCACCTGCTGCACGACATGGTGGTGCAGCAGCCAGGACGCCAGGGTCAGCGCGAAGGTGGTCTTCCCGGCGCCGGGCGTGGCGACCGCGAGGAAGTCCCGCGGCTGCTCCTGGAGATATCTCTCCATCGCCCCCTGCTGCCAGGCCCGCAGCTTGCTCGCGGTACCCCAGGGCGCCCGGCCGGGAAACGCCGGGGACAGATGATGCGAGTGAGACGTGGAAGCAGACATAGGCGTGGGCTCGAAGAGCCCTCCATGGACGGGGGTGGCGGGCGACGGGCGGGCGGTAGTCACGGTCTCCGGGATGTGGTCGGGCGGCGGCTGTCGTGCGCCGTAGCGGTACGGCGCCGTACGGGGCTACGTATGACAACCGGGCCACCCTACCGGCGCCCCGCCCCGGTCAACGCGCGGACGATGCCGGGTCACCCCCGGGTGGGACCCAGCTCACATCCGCGCCCCGGCGACTCCCCCGCCCCTCACGCCTCTTCGGGCACCCGCAGCCTGCGCGTCACCACCGCCCCGACCAGCGCGACCACCGCCATCGGCAGGAACACCACCGCGAACGCGACCGGGGAACCGCCCGAGGCCTCGGTGGCGGCATGGCCGACCGTGCCGCCGCCGAGGGCCGCGAAGGCGGCGCCGCCGAGGGCCAGCAGCATCACATTGGACAGCGCGTCGGAGATCTGGAGCGCCGCCGAGTTGCTGCCCGCCTCGCTGGGCGCGGAGAGCTGGAGCAGCAGCACACTGGTCGAGGCGATCACCAGCCCCATCCCGAAGCAGCCGAACGCCCACGCCACGGCCAGCGTCCAGGCCGGCACCGACTCGATCAGCACACTCGGCGCCGCCGCGATCGCCGCCGCGACCAGCACCATCCCGACGGTCATCAGCCGCTCCCGGTACGGCTCCAGCCGCGGCCGGGACTGCACCCACGACCCCACCGCCCAGGTCACCCCGCCCGCCGCCAGCGAGAACCCGGCCAGCGTCGGGCTCAGCCCCCGCTGGGTGACCAGCATCAGCGGCACGAACGACTCCGCCGCGATGAACGACCCCGCCGCCACGCCCCGCAGCAGCACCACCGACGGCAGCCCGCGCGCCGCCCGGTACGTGCCCCGCGGCAGCAGCCCCAGCACGGCCGGGACCAGCAGCGCCGCGCCCGCCACCGCGGGCAGCAGCGACAGCCAGCGCAGATCCTGCGCCGCGTACTGCAACAGCCCCGCGCCCAGCGAGATCCCGAACGCCAGCCGGATGCGCCGCCGGTCGAACGACGGCCCGCCCTTGCCGCCCCCGCCCCCGTCGCCGTCCGCGCCGTCCACCGGGCCCGCCAGCCGCCGGATCTGCGGCAGCGCGAGCGCCAGCGGCAGCACGACCAGGGCGGGGATGCCGAGGAACACCCAGCGCCAGCCGAGGTGCTCGGTGACCGCGCCCGCCGCCAGCGGCCCCACGATCGACGGCACCACCCAGCTCGCCGCGAACGCCGCCATGATCGCGGGCCGCAGCCGCTCCGGGTACGCCCGGCCGACCACCACGTACAGCGCCACGATCACCAGGCCGCCGCCCAGGCCCTGCACCGCGCGCCCCAGGATGAACGGCACCATCGACGCGGCCGTCCCCGACAGCAGCAGCCCGACCGCGAACGAGGCGATGCCCGCCGTCACCGGTCCCAGCGGCCCCCGCCGGTCCGACCACTGCCCCGCCAGCACCATCCCGAACAGGCTCGTCGTGAAGTACCCCGAGAAGGCGAAGGCGTACAACGACAGCCCGTCCAGCTCCCGCGCCGCCACCGGCATCGCCGTCCCTACCGCCGTCGCCTCGAAGGCGATCAGCAGCACCACCGAGGTGATCCCGATACTGAGCGCCCGGTACGGCCGGCTCAGCACGCTCTCCTTCGGCCCGCCCGCAGGCCCTCCGGTGGTCATGGTGCTGTCGGCGACCTCGGTGTCGCGGGGTATCGGGCTCGTCATGACCAGCAGAGTAAGGGCCGCAGTCAAGTTTTACCCCTGTCGGGAGGCCGTCGTGAGCTGGGACCTTGGTCCTACGACGGTCCTACGACCGGCGCCCACGCCCCCACCGCCCGGTCCCCCGGTCTCCCCCTGACCCCCTTCTCACCGGTCTTCCCCTCGTCCCTCCCGTCGGCCTTCCCGTCGGCCTTCTCCTCGTCCGTCCTTCTCGTCACCTTTCCCTCGCCGTCCCCACAGCCTTCCCCGCGGATCTCCCGCCCCCCTTTCATGAACCCTTGTGAACGCCGTATGGCAGTCCTATTGCGGCCCCCGCGCATCCCTTGAGCCCCCCGCACACCGCGCCCTACCGTCGTTCTCACCACGACCGTGTGCCCGAGAGGCTCAGGGGCTGGACTGCAAATCCAGTTACGCGGGTTCGATTCCCGCCACGGTCTCCACGTCGTCCTCCGGGGCGGGCGAGGCGGGCGGGACGGAGAGCGGCGTCTCTCAGCCCGCTCACAGAGTGGGGTGGTTGTCTCGGGGCTCCGAGAGCCCCCACCTCACTCGCCCCGGAGGCCGAGCCTTGTCCCGGAACCTGTCCCGGAATCACCCCCTCCCCCACCGTCGTACCCTTCTCGCCGGAACCGCGCTCGCCGCGCTGGCCGGCGCCTTCGGCACCGCACCGGCCGACGCGGCCCCCGTGTCCCCCGCTGCCGCCAGGCCGTCCCCCGACGGCTGGCCCACCGAGATCCCCCTCCCCGACGGCTTCCTGCCCGAGGGCATCACCATCGGCACCGGTCCCTACGCCTACTTCGGTTCCCGCGCCGACGGGGCCGTGTACCGCGCCGATCTGCGCACCGGCCGGGGCACCACGGTCTACGCGGGCCAGACCGGCACCGGCACCAACGGGCTGAAGCTCGACCGCGACGGACTGCTCTACCTCTCGTCCGGGGCCACCGGAGGCGCCGCCCGGATCGTGGACTCCCGCACCGGCAAGCTCGTCGCCCACCATCAGCTCACCGACCCGGCCGGACACTTCATCAATGATGTGACCCTGCTCGGCGACCGGGCCTGGTTCACCGACTCCTACGGTGCCGTCCTCTACGGCGTCCCGCGCGGGCGCGGCACCGGCACGGTCCATGAGCTGCCGCTCGGCGGCGACTGGGTGCAGCCCGCCACCGGGATCGGCGCCAACGGCCTGGTCGGCACCCCCGACGGCAGGGCCCTGATCGTCGTCAACGGCGGTCGGCTCTACCGCGTTCCCCTGGACACCGGTACGGCCGTCGAGATCGCCCTGAGCGGTACCTCCTCCCTCACCTACGGCGACGGTCTGCTGCGGAGCGGCCGGACCCTCTTCGTCGTCCAGAACCGGCTCAACCAGGTCAGCGTCCTCACGCTCGACGCCTCGGCCCGTACGGCGGTGCTCCGCCGTACGATCACGGACCCGCGCTACGACGTGCCCACCACCGCCGCGCGGTACGGCGACCGGCTCTATGTGGTCAACGCCCGCTTCAGCACTCCGCCGACGCCGGAGACCACCTATAGCGCGATCGCCGTGTCCCTCTGAGGACGCCGCCGCTGAGGCGGCTGACTCCGAGGCGGCTGTCTCCAGGCCGTCCGCCGGGGTGCCGGGCGGTCATCTGGCCCCGGTGGACTCGTCCTGGAGCAGTCGCGTCCAGTACTGCCAGTCCACCGGGGGCGGGGGCGGGGCCGCCGGGTCCGTCGGTCTGTCGAGGGATCTGAGGGCCCGGCTCATGGCCGCCGCCAGGCGGTCGCAGGCGTCCGTCACCGGCTCGCGGGACGGCTCACGGCCGAGGGCGCGCTCACGGTGCAGCAGCCAGAGGGTGACGGCGAGGGTGGAGACGTCCGTGCTGAGCGGGCGCGGGGGCGTGGTCTCCCGCTCGCTCCAGAGCAGCACCTCGCCGGTGGCGCCGTCGACCAGCAGGGCATGGCCGTCGTCCGTCAGCCGGCCCAGACGGATCAAGGCGTCGGCCCGTCGCGGGAGTCCGCCGCCGGGGAGCGCCCCGGCGATCTCCCCGTCGTCCGCGTAGTGCTCGGTGAGGGTCGGCAGCGGGATGTCCGTGTCCAGGGCGAGCAGGGCGCCGTCCTCGGGCAGACCCGTCTCGCGCAGGAAGCGGCGGGTCGGCTCATGGGTGAGCGCGGCCGGGAAGTCGACGTCCTCGAAACGGGCGAGGTGGCCGGGGCCGAACTCGGTGGTCAGCAGCCGGGGCGGGAGGTCGAAGGTCAGCCCCGAGCGGGTGCCGGGACCGGCGGCCGGGGCCAGCGGGCGGATCAGCGCCGTCATCGTCCGGTGGTCCGTGTCGTCCGCGCCTTTCTCGAACAGGGCCGGCAGGTGGCTGGACGCCCGCTGCGCGGCGAACCGGCGGCGCAGCTCCGCCAGTTCCTCCGTCGCCGCCGCGAAGGCGGTCAGGGCGCGCAGGGCGGGAGACGGGGGACGCGGGGCCGGGGCGGCGGGGCGGTCGTAGGTGAAGTAGGCCGTGGTGACCGGGCCCGGGGCTCCGCCCAGGCGCAGGGGCTCGACGGTGTGCGGGCCGCTCACGCACGGCGGCGCGGGGTCGGTCGACCGGTGAGAGGTGGTCGCCTGTGTGAAGTAGAGGTCCAGGTCGTGATCGGTCAGGGTGATCGCCGCTGTCACGGCGCCGGTCGTGCTCATAGCTCCCCCGTGCATGGTGGTCAGGGCCGGTCCGCCTGCCCGATCCCGCGGCCGTCCCCACTGCCCGAAACACTACGGGCTGCCACTGACAATGGGCTCCGACCTGCGCAAACGCGTTGGATGCCAGGGTTTCGCCGATCCGGCCGGGGCACCCGCTGCCGGCTACTCAGACAGACGCCGGGAAGGACTCGTGGGTTGTCTCAGACCCCGTGATTCCCTCTGATACCGGACGGAACGACACCGATGGCCGCATCAGCGTCCCGGACCCCTCCCCCGTCACGGCGTGGCCTCGTCACGGCATGGCACCCCTCACGGGGTCGCCCCCTCACGACGTGGTGACCACCGCGGCCTGGGGCCGGATCGGGAGCCGGTTCACCGGGCGGCCGGTCGCCGCGCGGACCGCGGAGGCGATGGCCGCCGGGGAGGCGACGACCGGCACCGCGCTGACCGCCTTCGCGCCGAACGGCGCCACCACGTCCCGCTCCTCGACCAGTTTCACGATCCTGATGTCCGGGGCGTCCAGCGCCGTCGGCAGGGCGTAGCCGGTCAGGTCGGGGTGGCGGATCGTGCCGCGCGGGGTGCGCAGGTTCTCGGTGAGGGCGATGCCCACGCCCTGGGTGACACCGGCCTCGATCCGCGCGGCGAGCTGCGCCGGGTTGAGGATCCGTCCGACGTCCTGGGCGACCGCCAGCTCCACCACCCGTACCGAGCCCAGTTCGATGTCCACGTCGACCACCGCGCGGATGGCGCAGAAGGCGAGGCCCACGAAGGCGTCGCCCTGGCCGTGCTCGTCGAGCGGCTCGGTCGGGTGCGGGCGGCACTGCGCGGTGGCCCACAGCTCCTTGCCGTCCAGGGCCTCGGTGACGGTGGTGGACAGCACACCGTCGTACGAGGTGATCTTGCCGTCGGCGATCTGGAGCAGCTCGGTCGACATGCCGAACTTGTGCGCCAGCGGCTGGAGGATCTGGGTGCGGACCATCTTGGCGGCGCGTTCCACCGCGCCCCCGGAGACCCACGTGTGACGGCCACGGCAGCCCGCTCCGGCGGGCGGCTGGTCGGTGTCGACGGGGGCCACATGGACCTCTTCGACGCCCAGGGTCTCCTGGACGATCTGCCGGGCCAGGGTGGTGAAGCCCTGGCCGGACTCGACGGCCGCGCACAGGACCGTGGCGACCCCGTCGTGGACCTTCACGGTCGCCGTGGAGACCTCGTCGGCGCCCTCGGCGCCCAGCATGTGCACCATGCCCAGGCCGTAGCCGACGCCCCGGCGCACCGCGGCCGGTTCGCCCGCGCCCTCGGGGCCGCCGGGCAGCAGCCACTCGTCCTCGGGCGTGTCCTTGGGCAGGGCGGGCAGCGGGAAGTCCCGTACCGTCTGGAGGAGTTCGGCGACCGGCGCGGGGCAGGTCACGGTCTGGCCGATGGGCAGGACGTCGCCGGTGGCGAGGACGTTGCGCAGACGCAGTTCGGCGGGTTCGACGCCGAGTTTCTTGGCGAGCTTGTCCATCTGCGCCTCGTAGGCGGCGCACACCTGCATGGCGCCCTCGCCCCGGACATGGCCGGAGGGCGGGTTGTTGGTGCGTACCGCCCAGCCCTCGATGAAGGCGTTGGGCACCACATAGGGGCCGCACGCGAAGGACACGGCCGCGGCCAGCACCTGGGCCGAGGTGTCGGCGTAGGCGCCCGCGTCGAGCAGGATCTGTGCCTCGACCTTGACCAGCCTGCCGTCGGCGTCCGCGTGGTGGCGGTAGCGCAGCAGGGTGGGGTGGCGGTGCACATGGCCGAGGAAGGACTCCTCGCGCGTGGCCGTGAGTTTGACCGGGCAGCCGGTCTTGAGGGCGAGCAGTCCCAGCGGGAGCTGGAAGCCCTGGTCCTCGCGGTCGGCGGTGGCGCCGGGCACACCGGTGACGACGATCTTGACCCGCTCGGGTTCGAGGCCGTAGCAGGCGGCGGCCGTGTCGCGGTCGTTGTGCGGGTCGGTGGAGGCGACGTACAGCTCCACGCCGCCGTCCGGCCGGGGCACGGCGAGGCCCGCCTCGGCGCCGATGGGCGCGGGGTCCTGGCGGCCGATGCGGTACAGGCCCTCGACGACGATCTCGCCGTCGGCGTCCGGGTCGCCGTGGCGCAGCGGGATGTGGCGGATGAGGTTGCCGTCCGGGTGCAGCGGCTCGGCCTCGAACGCCTGCTCGGGGTCGGTGACCGGGTCGAGCACCTCGTACTCGACGATGACGGCGGCGGCGGCCATCCGCGCGGTGTCGGGGTGGTCGGCGGCGACGGCGGCGATGGGCTCGCCGTGGTGGCGGACCACCTCGGAGGCGAAGACGGGGCGGTCGGCGGTGCCCCGGCCGTGCAGGGCGACGCCGGGCACGTCCTCGTGGGTCACCACGGCCCGGACGCCGGGCATGTCGCGGGCGTGGGAGACGTCGATGGACGTGATGCGGGCGTGCGGGTGCGGGGAGCGCAGGACGGCGGCCCAGAGCAGGCCCTCGGCCCACAGGTCGGCGGCGTAGGGGAAGGTGCCCTCGGTCTTGGCGCGGGCGTCGGCGGCGGGCAGCGACACGCCGAGGCCGTGCGGGATCGGCTCGGCGGCGGGGACGGCCTGCGCGGTGGTCGCGGTGGCGGCTTCGTTGCTCACGCCTGGCCTCCTTCCTGTCCCGGTCCGGTTCCGTTCTTGAAGCCCTGGCCGTGGGGGCGGCCGTGGCCCTGTCCCTGGCCTCTGGGCGGTTCGAAGGCCGACGGGTTGACCCCGCCGGACCCGGGGCCCGCCTGGTGAGGGATACGCGGCTCGGAGCCGTCGTGTTCGACGGAGTCGGCGCCGGTGCCCGCGGACCGCTCGGCGACGACCTCCTGCACGGCGTCGACCACCGCGCGGTAGCCGGAACAGCGGCACAGGTTGCCGCAGAGCGCCTGACGGGTCTCCAGCGGCGTGGGCGCCGGGTTGCCCTCCAGCAGGTCGTGCACGGTCATCGCCATGCCGGGTACGCAGAAGCCGCACTGCACGGCGCCGCAGCGGGCCAGCGCGCGCTGGACGTCCGAGGGCTGTCCGTCGGTGGCCAGGCCCTCGACGGTGCGCACCTCGCTGCCCGCGGCGGTGACGGCGGGCACCAGGCAGGAGGCGACGAGGCGGCCGTCCACCTGGACGTTGCAGGCGCCGCACTCGCCCTGGGAGCAGCCGTCCTTGGCGCCCGCGAGGCCGAGCCGCTCGCGCAGCACATAGAGCAGCGACTCGCCGATCCAGGCGCCGGTGACGGGCCGGTCGGCGCCGTTGACGCGGAGCACGTAGGAGGCGAGGGGGTGGTCGTCGTGCGGGGGCGCGGGCGGCTCGGCGGGGGCACCGGTGGTGTCCGTACTGTCCGAATCGCCCTCGGAGTCGGCCGGGTTGGCGGCGGCGGGAACCTCCTCGCCGTCCGGGGCGGGCCCGGCAGCGGGTCCGGCGGCCTCCTCCGGCGCCTCGGAGGGTCCGGTCGGCCCGGAGTCCGTGTCGGTCTCCGCCGGGGGCTCCACGGGCCGCTGAACGATCCGGAGCGGCGCCGTCGCCGGTTCGACCTCATGAAGCTGTTCGACCTGTTCGGCCTGGTCGGCCTGTTCGGCCTGTTCGACCGTCTCCGGTGCCCCGGTGGTCCCCTTGAGTTCCGGGGTCGCCGGGTGGGCGGCCTCGGCCAGGGGCGCCTCGCGGCGCGTCTCCGTGGGCCGCGGACGCGACACGCTGGACGTCACCGGCGCGTCCGGGGCGGTCGGCCCGGCGTACAGGTGCCCGGAAGGCTCGGGCCGCGCGTCGGTCTCCGGTGCCCACGCCTGACCGGCGCCCTCGGTCGCCCAGGGCGCGGCGGCGCCGCCGGGGAGGGTCGGCGGCGGGGTGCCGCCCCACTGCTCGACCAGCGCGGACGTGGTGAACTCGCCTGATTCGTCCGGGAGATCGCCGCCCGCCACAGGAATCGACCACTGGCCGGTCACGTCGTGCCCCGGTGCCGGGGTCTCAGCGGCGACGGCCTCCTCGAAGTTCCACTGCCCGGTGGCACCCGGGTGGTACGTGAACCGGTCGCCCGGGGAGCCGCCGCCGTGCTCGGGCGCCTGCCGCCCGTACGGCCCCTGGTGCCCGGTGTCCCCGGAGTGCTGCCACTGGGCGCCGTCGGCGGGGGCGGCCGGGAGGTTGGTCCAGGTGCCGGTGGCGGACGGGTCGGTGGCCGCGGGCGGCGCCGGGGAGACGGTGATGGGCGGCGGCACATAGCCATGGCCGGGCGCGGCCAGCGGACTGTCGGCAGCCGCCATGAGCGCGTCGATACCGCCCTCGGGCAGCTTGACGAAGGCGGTGGCGCCGTCGTCGTACTCGCCCTGGGGCAGTGGGTCCCAGCGGCCCCCGCCCTGGGGGGCGCCCTCTCCGTGCTGGTCGTCCGTCACGACAGCGCCCTCCCCAGTGCTCGTCGGGCCAGCGCGGCGACGGAGCGCCGCAGATGCAGTACGGCGGGCGGGAGCTGCGCCACGGAGCCGTCCTCGGCCGGGACCGGGTCGGGGATGCAGGCGGCGGCCACGTACTCGCCGAACGCGCTGAGCGCCTCCGGGACGAGCGCGCGGTCGTTGTCCCAGTCGATGAGCCGGGCGACCCACTGCTCGGCGTCCAGCGGGCGCAGCGGCATCGGCGCTATGGCACCGACGGCGCACCGCACACCGCGCCGGGCGGGGTCGAGGACGAGGGCCACGGAGGCGACGGCCCGGCCGGGGCCGGTCCGCGCGGTGGCCTTCAGGAAGACCTGCGGCGCGTGCAGCAGGGGCACGCGCACGAAGCCGATCAGCTCTCCCGCGCGGAGCATCTCCACGCCGGCCAGCAGATGGGAGACCGGGATCTCGCGCCGGGCGCTCTCGGGTCCGGCGATGACGAGGGTGGCCTCCAGGGCGGCCAGCACCGGCAGCGCGTCACCAGTGGGCGACGCGGAGGCGATGTTGCCGCCGAGGGTCCCGGCGTTGCGGATGTGCGGGGGGCCCGCCGCGCGGGCGGCGGCGGCGAGCGCGGGGATCAGGGCGGCGAAGTCGGGGCGGCCCATCCGCGCGTGGGTGAGTCCGGCGCCCAGCAGCGCGTGGCCGTCCTGGTACTGCCAGCCGCGGATCTCGCTGATCCGGCCGAGGCCGACCAGCGCGGCCGGGCGGAGCTGACCGGAGTTGACCGAGGTCATGAGGTCGGTGCCGCCCGCGACGGGTACGGCGGCGGGCAGCGCGGTGAGGGCCGCCACGGCCTCGTCGAGCGTCGTGGGCAGGGTGACGGACTGCGCCGCCTGCGGTGCGTGCGTGGTCAAACCGGCTGCCCCTTCCCGCTGCCCCCACTGTTCCCACCTGTGCGCCGTACGGTACGTGCTGACCGGGCGGACGTGGCAACTCTGGCACATCTTCGCAGGGCACGAACGCGGGGGTCCGCTAGGAGGCATTCGCCCACCTCATCGCGGAGATGGTCGGTTTTCACGCCGCATCACCCACGCGCGGCAATTGGCACTCTTCGATGACCCTTGGGAGCTTTTTCCATTATCTGTTCGGGGCGCAGAGCCGCGCGGGGGCCCGCCGGAAGGGGCGCCGGAGCCACACCGGGACCGGCGGGGGGGTGGCAGGGGTGCCGGAGGTGGCGGAGGCGTGCCGGGCGCCGGGGAAGCCGCCCACATGCGCGGCCCAAAACCCCGGCCAACCCGGCGATCCCGGCCACGGTCACGGTCACCCCGGGCCATCCCAGCCGCCCCGGTCATCCCGGCAGCCCCGACCGTCCGGGCCCGCCCCGGCAGGACGCACCGCCCGGCAGGACTCACCGCCCGGCCGGAATCACCACCCCGCCACACTCACCGCCGCACTCACCGCCGCGGCGGCTCCCCGTCGATCGGCCGCCCCAGCACACCCGGCCGCATCTGCCACGGCTTGGGCCCGCCCGGCGGCCGATAAGCGACGCCCAGCGCATCGAGCCGCCCGTAGTGCGCGGTCATCCGGCGCTCGAAGTCGGCGAAGTCCCGCTCCGCCGGGGCGGGCAGGGCGCTCCAGGCCACCTCGGCGAAGGCGGCGAGCCGCGGGAAGACCTGGTAGTCGACGCGGCCGGAGTTCTCCATCACCTCGGACCAGACGTTCGCCTGGGTCCCGAGGACATGACGGGCCTCCTGCGGCGTCAACTCCGCGGGAACCGGCTCGAACCGGTAGACGTTCTCCAAAGTGCGCACGAATCCGATCGGCACCGGCTCGTCGGGACCGCCGTCCTGACGGTGGTCCAGATACACCTGCTGCTCGGGGCACATGACGACGTCGTGACCGGCCCGAGCGGCGGCGATCCCGCCCTCGTAGCCCCGCCAGGACGAGACCGTGGCGCCCTCGGCGAGGCCGCCCTCCAGGATCTCGTCCCAGCCGACGAGCCGGCGGCCCCGCTCGGCGAGCCAGCCGTCGAAGTGCCGGATGAACCAGGACTGCAACTCGTCCTCGTCCTTCAGCCCGAGTTCCTGGATACGGGCCTGGGCGAGGGGCGATTCACGCCACTGGTCCTTCGGGCATTCGTCACCGCCGACGTGGATGAACTCACCGGGGAAGAGTTCCAGGAGTTCCTCGAACACCCCTTCGTAGAAGCGAAGGACGTTGCCAGTGGGGGCGAGTACGTTGTGAGAGACGCCCCAGGTGTCCCAGACGGAGAGGGAGGCGGTGTCGATGACATCGGTGTTGCCGAGTTCCGGATACGCGGAGATGGCGGCCTGCGAGTGCCCCGGGATGTCGATTTCCGGGACGACGGTGATATGCCGGGCGGCGGCGTAGGCGACGATCTCGCGGATGTCGTCCTGGGTGTAGAAGCCGCCGTGCGGCTTGTCCTCCCACAGCGGTGAGGCGCGGTGCCCCCATTTGGTGCGGGAGCGCCAGGAGGCCACCTCGGTCAGCTTCGGATGGCGCTTGATCTCCACGCGCCAGCCCTGGTCGTCCGTCAGATGGAAGTGGAAGACATTGAGTTTGTGCGCGGCCAGCAGGTCGAGATAGCGCAGCACGCCTTCCTTGGGCATGAAGTGCCGGGCCACGTCGAGCATCATGCCGCGCCAGCGAAACCGCGGGGCGTCCTCGATACGGGCCGTGGCGAGCCGCCATTCCCGGCCCGGCAGCGGGGCGCGCCGGAAGGCGTCCGGGCCGAGCAGTTGCCGCAGTGTCTGGGCGCCCCGGAACAGCCCGGCGGGGTCGCCGCCGGTCAGTTCCACGCCGTCGGCGGTGATGTCCAGGCGGTAGCCCTCGGCACCGAGTTCCCCGGCGACCACCGGGTCCAGGGAGAGCCGTACGGCGTGGGCCGCGCGGTCCGAGTCCGGTGCCGCGGGGGCGAAGGGCAGTCCGGTGGCGGCGCCCAGTTCGGTGCGCAGCCAGCGTTCCGTTCCCTCCGTTCCCGCGCCCGCGACCAGGGCCGTCTCCGGTCCCAGCGCGAAGAATCCGGTGCCGTCCGCCGTCACCCGCAGCGGCGCCGGAATCAGTTCCGTCGGCGAAGTCGTACGCACGGAAGTCCCCTCCGTAGAACTCGTCGCAGAAGTCGTCGCAGAAGTCGTCGTAGAAGTCACAGAAATCACCTCGGACGTCGCACCGGACGTCAGTTCACGGTCAGGAGTCGCATCGGAAGTCACGTCAGAAGTCATCTCCGAGAAGATCGGTCGTCGGCTGTCAGATCGTCGGCTGTCACATCGTGGGTTGTCGCAACATGGGCTGTCGCAACGTCAGCTGTCCTATGGCTGGGTGCCACCTCACCGGGACCGCCTCACCGGTAGGCCGCCCCCACAGGAACGCGCAAAGCACCCGGCGAACACCCGGCAGGGACCCGGCAGGGACCCGGCACCGGAGCCCCGCCCCCACTCCACCCCACCGCCCCGCCCCGCCCCGCCTCAGTCCTTCACCGCTCCGCCCAGTCCGGAGACCAGTCGCCGCTGGACCAGGACGAAGAAGACCAGTACCGGAATGGTCATCACGGTGGAGGCCGCCATCACGCCTCCCCAGTCGGGATCGTCGGGTTTGTAGAAGACCAGCAGGGCCATCGGAAGGGTGGACTGGGAGGTGTCGCTGATGATGAAGGAGCGGGCGAACAGGAAGTCGTTCCAGGTCGAGATGAAGGAGAACACACTGGTGGCCACCAGGCCCGGGAAGACCAGCGGGAAAAGGATCTGCCACATGAATCGGGAGCGGCTCGCCCCGTCCAGATACGCGGCCTCCTCCAGCGCCTCCGGCACCGCTTTCACAAATCCCCTGAGCATCCAGACCGCGAAGGGCAGGGAGAAGGCGATGTGCGGCAGGATCAGCGCGCCCAGGGTGTTCAGCTGGCCGAAGTCCCGCATAAGGAAGAACAACGGGATGGTGAGCGCCTCGATGGGCACCATCTGGGCCACCAGGAACATGATCATCACCGTGGTCCGGAAGCGGAACTTGAACCGGGTGACGGCGGTCGCCGCGAGAAAGGCGATGAGCGCGGAGGCGATCACCACACAGCTCGCGACGAGCAGGCTGTTGAGGAAATACCGGCCGAATTCCTGCTGCCCGAACACTCTCCGGAAGGAATCCAGCGACGGGGCGAGGGTCCAGGGCCGGGGCTCGGTGGACTCGATCTCACCGGCCGGTTTGAAGGCGCTCAGCACCATCCAGTACAGCGGGAAGGCGACCAGGACGGCGATCAGCAGCGCCGACGCCTCGGCGGCCAGCCGCCAGGGTCGGCGCGGTCGCCGTATCAGAGTCCGTACGACACTCACAGTTCCTCCCCCTGGCGGCGCAGCAGCCGCAGATAGACCAGGGTCACGGCGAGCAGGATCAGCAGCATCACGACGCCGATCGCCGAGCCGAGGCTGTACTGCGAGGACGCGAACGCCTGCTGGTAGGCGTAGACGTTCAGCACCAGGTTCTGGCCCGCGATACCGCCGCCGTTGGTCATGACGTAGATCTGGGTGAAGACCTTGAAGTCCCAGATCACCGACTGGATGGTGACGATCACCAGGATCGGGCGGAGCATCGGCGCCGTCACCGAGCGCCAGATCCGCCACTGCGAGGCGCCGTCCAGGGAGGCCGCCTCCAGCACCTCGGTGGGGATGGCGCGGATACCCGCGTAGACGGTGACCATCACGAACGGGAAGGAGCACCAGACGACTTCGAGGAGCACCAGGAAGAACGCGCTGTAGCGGCCGTAGGTCCAGGAGTAGTCACCGAGGCCGAGGATGCGGTTGACCGGTCCGAAGTCCGGGTCGAACAGCAGCAGCCAGACGGTGGAGCCGGTGACCGCCGGGGTGGCCCAGGCGCCCAGCGCGGCCATCATCAGCGCCAGCCGGGGCAGTGCGCGCACCCGGGTGAGCAGCACGGCCAGCGCGCAGCCGACGGCGAGGGTGGAGACCACACAGGCGGCGGCGAAGACGAGGGTGGAGACCAGCACCGTCCAGAACTGGTCGTCCCCGAAGAGTTCGGCGTAGTTGCCGAAGCCCTTGAAGGTGGTCGGGGCGCCACCGCTGACCTGTGCCTGGGTGTACTCCAGGAAGGAGATCAGACCGAGCTGGTAGATCGGGTAGACGAGCAGTCCGCCGAGCACCACGAGGGCGGGGGCGAGATAGAGCCAGGGGGTCCAGCCGGACCGGCGGGCGCCCGGCCGCCCCGAGGGGCGCGGGGCCGAGCCGGTACGGCCGCCGCCGCGCGGGCGCGGGAGTTTCCCGGCGTCCCGCGCCCCGTCGGACCGGTCGCGCCGGTCGCCCCCTGTCTTACTGGGTGCGCTCACCGGGCGTCACCCCGCCGACGCGAACGACGCGTCCATCTTGTCGGCGGCGTCCGCCGCGGCGCCCTTGACGTCGTTCTTGCCGCTGACGATCTCCTGGAACATGGTCGGCAGGACCTGGGAGGCGTCGATCTCGGCCCAGGCCGGGGAGGCGGGCACGAACTTGGTGTCGGCGGCGAGGGTCTGGACGAAGGGCGCGATGAAGGAGTCCTTCGCGGCGGCCTCGTCGCGGACGTCGGCGTAGGTCGGCAGGAAGCCCATGGCGTCGAACAGCTGGCCCTGGGTCTGCTTGGAGGCGAGCTGCTCCATCAGGTCGACGGCGAGGGTGCGCTTGGAGGTGCTCTTCAGGACACCGATGTTGTTGCCGCCCGCGAACGCCGGGGCGATCGAGCCCGCCGTCACGCCGGGCAGCGGCACCACCGCGTACTTGCCCTTGACCGCGCCCGCCTCCACCGCCTGGTGGCTGAAGTCGCCGCCGATGGCCATGCCGGCCTTGCCGGAGGCGAAGGCGGTGACGGTGTCGTTGCCGGTGAAGCCGGCGCACTTGGCGGCGGGACAGTTGTCGTCGCCGAACAGCGAGGTGTACGCCGTGATGCCCTTCTGGGCGGCGGCGCTGTCGATGGCGGAGGCGAAGGAGGTGCCCTTGCCGGTGGCGAGTTCACCGCCGTTGGCCCAGATGAACGGCATCGCGCCATAGGTGTAGGCACCGCCCACCGCGAGCCCGTACAGCTCGGGCTTCTCGGCGCGGATCTTCTTGGCGGTGCTGATCAGCTCGGCCTGGGTCTTCGGCACCTGGAGGCCGAGTTCCTCGAAGACGTCCGTGCGGTAGTAGAGGGCGCGTACGCCGACGAAGAAGGGGGCGCCGTAGACCTTGCCGTCGACGGTGACGGACTGGCGGGCGGTCGGGTCGGCGTCCTTGGCCTCGGCCCAGGCGTCGAACTCCGTGGTGACGTCGAGGAGTCCGCCGTCCTTCACATAGCCCGCGGTGTCGGTGTTGCCGTACTCGATGACGTCGGGGGCGCTCTTCGGGTCGTTGAAGGCGGCCTTGATGCGCTGGGCGCGGGTCTCGACGGGGATGTACTCGATGGAGACCTCGGCGCCCTCATGGGTCTTCTCGAAGTCCTCGATCACGGACTTCACGACCTGTTCCTTGGGCTGGTTGTTGACCTCCTGGAAGAGCCAGACCCGCAGGGTGCCGGTCTTCTCGTCCTCGCTGGAGGCGGAGTTGTCGGAGGTCGAAGGGGCGCAGGCGGCGCCCGCCAGCAGAGCGGGGACGACCAGCAGGGCGGCCATACGGACAGACAGCTTCATGGAGTTGCTCCTCCGAGATGCGTTGCAGCGTTGCAACATGCGCAATGCCTGTTTCGCTGTGCACAACACCCCGGAGGTTATGGAGTGGATGAACGGACTTACAAGAGGTCTCAACCACTCTGTGACCGGGCGACGCATTCCGTGCAACGCGCGACCCCCGCCCGGACAGCACAAAAGCCCCCGAAGCGTGCCGAAACACACCTCAGGGGCCTCTGTCGTATCCGTACGGTGGCGCGGGCCGCCCCGGCGGGGGCGCGGCGCCGGACCGGCTACTTCTTGCCGCCGCCCTTGCCGCCCTTACCGCCCTTGCCGTCGTCCCCGCCGGAGCCCATCGACTCGTAGATCTCCTTGCACATGGGACAGACGGGGTACTTCTTCGGGTCGCGGCCCGGCACCCAGACCTTGCCGCACAGCGCCACGACGGGGGTGCCGTCGAGGGCGCTCGCCATGATCTTGTCCTTCTGGACGTAGTGGGCGAAGCGCTCGTGGTCACCGTCACCGTGGGAGGTCTGCGGCGTCGGCTCTACGAGGGTCCCCGTACCAGTCCCGCGCTCGGGCTCAAGAGTGCTCATAGAAACCAAGAGTACTGAAGCTCACAGTGTTCGGTCCGGCGACCGCTCCCCGGAGCCACGGGGACGGCCGGAGGGGCGGCGGGGACGGGCGGCGCCTCAGTTCAGCGACGGATCGTCCGGGTACGTGGCCACCATCGCCAGCTCATTGCGCTGGCGCCGCAGCACCTCGCGCCACAGCCGCTCCGGCTCCGGCGAGGACACGTCACCGGGCTCGGACTCGACGACGTACCACGCGCCCTCGACCAGTTCGTCCTCCAGCTGGCCGGGGCCCCAGCCCGCGTACCCGGCGAAGATCCTGAGCGAGCCGAGGGCCGAGGCCAGCAGTTCCGGCGGGGCCTCCAGATCGACCAGGCCGATCGCGCCGTGCACCCGGCGCCAGCCGAGCGGCGCCCGTTCGGACGATCCGCCGCCCGGGATGACGGCGACACCGAGCGCCGAGTCCAGCGAGACGGGACCGCCCTGGAACACCACACCGGGCTCGCCCGCGAGGTCGGCCCAGTTCGCCAGGATGTCCCCGACGCCCACCGGGGTGGGGCGGTTGAGGACGACACCGAGCGAGCCCTCCTCGTCGTGGTCGAGGAGCAGCACGACCGCGCGGTCGAAGTTCGGGTCCGCCAGGGCGGGCGTGGCCACGAGCAGTCGCCCTGTGAGCGAGGACACCTCGGTCATGCCTGACATGATCCCGCATCTTCCTGTCACGTGGGGAGCCGACGGGGGCAGGGGGGAGAGGGCAGGCCAGGGGCGGAAGGAAGCGTCCCCGGCGCACACCCCGACACGCCGACCGGCGCCGGACCCGACCCGGCCGCCGCCCGCCCACCGGTGACCCCATGTGCCCGGCCGGGCGCGGTTCGTGTTGTGACACACCTATGACAGGGCTGAGCCGCCCCACGGCATACAGGAGGGGGGTCGACGGCGATTAGTCTGTCTCCGGCCCCACCCGCACTCCATGGAACGCGAGATTCATGACCGTCAACGACGATGTCCTGCTGGTCCACGGCGGCACCCCGCTACAGGGCGAGATCCGTGTCCGCGGTGCGAAGAACCTCGTACCGAAGGCCATGGTCGCCGCGCTGCTCGGCGGCGAACCGAGCCGCCTGCGCAATGTCCCGGACATCCGTGATGTCCGAGTCGTCCGGGGCCTGTTGCAGCTGCACGGGGTGACGGTCCGGCCCGGTGAGGAGCCCGGCGAACTGGTCCTGGACCCGACGCATGTCGAGAGCGCGAACGTCGCCGACATCGACGCGCACGCAGGTTCGTCGCGCATCCCGATCCTGTTCTGCGGACCGCTGCTGCACCGGCTCGGCCACGCCTTCATCCCCGGCCTCGGCGGCTGCGACATCGGCGGCCGTCCCATCGACTTCCACTTCGATGTGCTGCGGCAGTTCGGCGCCACGATCGAGAAGCGCGCGGACGGCCAGTACCTGGAGGCACCGAAGGGGCTGCGCGGTACGAAGATCCGGCTGCCGTACCCGTCCGTCGGTACGACCGAACAGGTGCTGCTCACCGCCGTGCTGGCGGAGGGCGTGACCGAACTCTCCAACGCGGCCGTGGAGCCGGAGATCGAGGACCTGATCTGCGTCCTCCAGAAGATGGGCGCCATCATCGGCGTCGACACCGACCGCACGATCCGTATCACCGGTGTCGACAAGCTCGGCGGCTACACCCACCGCGCCCTGCCGGACCGTCTCGAGGCGGCGTCCTGGGCGTCGGCGGCGCTGGCCACCGAGGGCGACATCTATGTCCGCGGCGCCCAGCAGCGGTCGATGATGACGTTCCTGAACACCTACCGCAAGGTGGGCGGCGCCTTCGAGATCGACGACGAGGGCATCCGCTTCTGGCACCCCGGCGACCGGCTGGAGTCCATCGCGCTGGAGACCGATGTGCACCCCGGTTTCCAGACCGACTGGCAGCAGCCCCTGGTGGTGGCCCTGACCCAGGCGACGGGCCTGTCCATCATCCACGAGACGGTCTACGAGTCCCGGCTCGGCTTCACCTCCGCGCTCAACCAGATGGGCGCGCACATCCAGCTGTACCGCGAGTGCCTCGGCGGCTCCGACTGCCGCTTCGGCCAGCGCAACTTCCTGCACTCGGCCGTCGTCTCCGGACCCACCCGGCTCCAGGGCGCCGACCTGGTCATCCCCGACCTGCGCGGCGGCTTCTCGTATCTGATCGCCGCGCTGGCCGCCCAGGGCACGTCCCGGGTGCACGGCATCGACCTCATCAACCGCGGCTACGAGAACTTCATGCAGAAGCTGGTCGAGCTGGGCGCGAAGGTGGAACTCCCGGGCAAGCCGCTCGGCTGACCCCGTTACGCCGATGGGCGGTCACCCCCGACCGGGGATGACCGCCCATCAACGTCTACTGCGACGCCCCTCTCAAGGGGCTGCGTCCCTCGTGCGGCTCCGCCGCGCGGGCGCGACAAGCCACGACAGGCCCGCGGTCGCCCACGGTCGCCCACGGCGCTGCACGCACCACGGCGACCAGGCGCCCTACTTACCCTTGGCCGCTTCCTTGAGCTTGGACCCCGCCGAAACCTTCACGCTGTACCCGGCCGGGATCTGGATCGGGTCACCGGTCTGCGGGTTGCGGGCGGTACGAGCCGCACGGTGGGTGCGCTCGAAGGTCAGGAAGCCGGGAATGGTGACCTTCTCGTCGCCCTTGGAGACGATGTCGCCCACCACCTCGGCGAACGCGGCCAGCACGGCGTCAGCGTCCTTGCGGGTCACCTCGGCGCGGTCGGCCAGCGCGGCCACCAGCTCACTGCGGTTCATGTTGTTACTCCCGTGTTCATCTTGCCGTTGAGGCGTGCCATACGGCGGAGCCGTATATGGGGCACAGCGAAGCCGATGCTGCCAGGTCCCTCGGACATTCCCCTGACCCGGGGTCCGTCCTCAGACGCTCGCGCCTAGAGACGCATCCTGCCCCTACCTGCGGCGGGAATGCCAATCCGGCACCCGCTCGCGTCGTGAGAACACCCTTGGGGGTCACACGAAAAGAGGGCCTGAGCCTGGCGACACCCTAGATGCCCCTCGACGTCGGTCGGTTCCGCGACGCGCCGGGGCCAGGGCCCGCACGGCGATGCGCACAGGCCCTTCACAGCCCGCACGGCACCACCCGCGGCCCCCGCTCCGCACCGCCAGCCTACGACGCCGCTCCGGCCGCCGCCTTCGCGGCCTCCCGTACGGCCCCGGCGACCGCGCCCGCGACCTTGTCGTTGAAGACGCTCGGCACGATGTAGTTCGGGTTCAGCTCGTCCTCGGTGACCACATCGGCGAGGGCCTTCGCCGCCGCGAGCATCATGTCGGTGTTCACCGTCCGGGACTGGGCGTCCAGCAGACCGCGGAAGACACCCGGGAAGACCAGCACATTGTTGATCTGGTTGGGGAAGTCCGAGCGTCCGGTGGCCACCACCGCGGCCGTCTCCCGGGCCACCGAGGGCTCCACCTCGGGGTCCGGATTCGCGAGCGCGAACACGATGGAGTCCGCCGCCATGGCGGCCACGTCGTCCCCGTCCAGCACGTTCGGGGCGGAGACACCGATGAAGACATCCGCCCCGCGAACGGCTTCCTTGAGGGTGCCGGTGAGGTGCTCGGGGTTGGTGTTCTCGGCGATCCAGCGCAACGGGGAGTCGGGGGCGGCGCCGACCAGGTCCTCGCGGCCCGCGTGCACCACGCCGTGGATGTCGGCGACCACCGCGTTCTTCACCCCGGCGGCCAGCAGCAGCTTCAGGATGGCGGTACCGGCCGCGCCCGCGCCGGACATGACGACCCGTACGCTGTCGACGTCCTTGCCGACCACGCGCAGGGCGTTGGTGAGCGCGGCGAGCACCACGATGGCGGTGCCGTGCTGGTCGTCGTGGAAGACGGGGATGTCGAGGGCCTCGCGCAGCCGGGCCTCGATCTCGAAGCAGCGCGGCGCGGAGATGTCCTCCAGGTTGATGCCCGCGAAGCCGGGGGCGATGGCCTTGACGATCTCCACGATGGCGTCGGTGTCCTGGGTGTCCAGGCACAGCGGCCAGGCGTCGATCCCGGCGAACCGCTTGAACAGGGCCGCCTTGCCCTCCATCACCGGCAGCGCGGCCTTGGGGCCGATGTTGCCGAGGCCGAGGACGGCCGAGCCGTCCGTCACGACCGCAACGGAGTTGCGCTTGATGGTGAGGCGGCGGGCGTCCTCGGGGTTCTCGGCGATGGCCATGCACACCCGGGCGACCCCCGGGGTGTAGATCATCGAGAGGTCGTCACGGTTGCGGATCGGGTGCTTGGACTGCATCTCGATCTTGCCGCCGAGGTGCATCAGGAACGTACGGTCGGAGACCTTGCCGAGCGTGACGCCCTCGATACCGCGCAGCTGCTGGACGATCTGGTCGGCGTGTGCGGTGGAGGTGGCCGCGATCGTGACGTCGATCCGGAGCTTCTCGTGCCCGGAGGCGGTGACGTCGAGGCCGGTGACCGAGCCTCCGGAGGACTCCACGGCGGTGGTGAGCTGCGAGACGGCGGTTCCGCTCGCGGGCACCTCCAGCCGGATGGTCATCGAGTAGGAGACGCTGGGCGCCGTTGCCATGGCCAACTTCCTCTGCTTTTCACGCGCTCGCTGATTGGTGCCGTCCGATCGTCGCACCTACCGTCGAGTACGTGCCAGCCGCCCTCGATTGCGCTCATTGAGTTCACGGCGGGCGGGCACGGCCGGGTACGGGAGCGGGTGCGAGATCGAACGGAAGTGGAAACTCACTTCCACCATACGAGATTACCGGAGACATCGTAAGAGACCCCCCGGCTGCCGTGACGACGAAGGAGGCCCACGTCACACAGGACGTGGGCCTCCCCGGTGGTTCAGTGACACCGACCCGCCATGCTCGCCTCGCGGCAAGTGGTCGCTCGTAGCGACGAAGGTTGGGCCCGGGGGCTTGGATCGGGCCGGTGTCACGTCCAGGCTAACAAACCGATCCCGTACGGCCATTCCCGTACCGCGGGTTCCTCGTCCGGCGGCCGGACATCCACCTGGCCGGGTCAGTCCCGCAGCAGGTCGGGGACGCCCGAGGGGTCCGGGGCGTCACGGTCCTGGGAGACCACCGTGAGCTGCTGGGTGGCCCGGGTCAGGGCCACGTAGAGCACCCGGAGACCGGCCGGGGACTCGTCGGCGATCTCCGCCGGGGAGACCACCACCGTGGCGTCGTACTCCAGGCCCTTGGCCTCCAGGCTGCCGAGGGCGACCACCCGGTCGCCGAGCCCGGCCAGCCAGCGGCGGGCCTCCTCGCGCCGGTGCATCGCGACGACCACCCCGACCGTGCCGTCGACCCGTTCCAGCAGCGCCTCGGCCGCCGTCCGGACGGTACGGCCCAGACCGTCCCGTACGACGGTGAAGTGCGGGACGACGCCGGTGGAGCGGACCGCGGTCGGGGACTCGGCGCCGGGCATGGCCAGCGCGAGGACCTTGGCGGCCAGGTCGGCGATCTCGGCCGGGTTGCGGTAGTTCACGGTGAGCTGGAAGCGGCGGGCCCGGGAGAAGCGGCCGGTGCCACCGGTCGAGGGCAGCGCCTCGTCCCGGGCCTGCGCCGCCTCGTCCGGGTCGGACCAGGACGACTGGGCCGGGTCGCCCACCACCGTCCAGGTGGCGGTACGGCCCCGGCGGCCCAGCATCCGCCACTGCATCGGCGTGACGTCCTGGGCCTCGTCCACGATGACGTGGGCGTACTCGGTGCGCTCCTGGGCCAGCCGCTCGGCGCGCTCGCGCCGGGACTCCTCGCGTACCGGCATCAGCTCCTCCAGGCCGCTGAGCTGGTCCAGCGGGTCCAGCTCGCGCTTCTTGCGGGGGCGGGCCGGGGCGCCGAGGACCGCCTGGAGTTCGTCGAGGAGGGCGATGTCGTGCACCGAGAGGCCGTCGCGCTGGAGGGAGCGGGCGATCCGGCGCACCTCGCCCGGGGTGAGCACCCGGCGGGCCCAGCGGCCCAGGCGCCGCTCGTCGGCCATCGCCGCCAGCACCCCGCGCGGGGTCAGCTCGGGCCACCAGGCGTCCAGGAAGGCGAGGAAGTCGTCCTCGGTGGTGATGTCCTCGTCGAAGGAGGAGCGCAGTTCGGCGGCCAGCTCCGGATCGGAGTGCCGGGTTCCGGCGCCGGACCGCTCCCACAGCGCGTCCAGCAGCAGCTTGCGGGCGCGCGGGCGCAGCAGGTTCACGGGCGCGGTGCCGCTCAGGGCGGACTGGCGGATACGTTCCAGCTGGGGGGCCTCCAGCTCCAGCCGGCGGCCGAAGGCGACGACCCGGAGGCGGGTGGGGAGGGGGGCCGCGGGGGCGGGCGGGTCGTCGTCGAAGGTGAGCTGGCCGTCGTCGGGCGCGGGCCGCGCGGTTCCGGCGGGGGCGCCCATCTCCAGCGCGCCGCGGGCCGCCTTGCGCAGCACCTTCAGCATCCGGGACGAGCCCTTGGCGCGGGCCACCGCCGGGGAGTCGTAGAGGGTGGCCTCGACACCGTCCACCAGGTTGCCGATCGCGCGGATGGCGACCTGGCCCTCCTCGCCGAGGGAGGGCAGCACGCCCTCGGTGTACGCGACCAGCAGCGGGGTCGGGGAGACGATCAGGATGCCGCCCGCGTAGCGCCGCCGGTCCTGGTAGAGGAGGTAGGCCGCGCGGTGCAGGGCGACGGCGGTCTTGCCGGTGCCGGGGCCGCCCTCGACATAGGTCACCGAGGCGGCGGGGGCGCGGATGACCAGGTCCTGCTCGGCCTGGATGGAGGCGACGATGTCCCGCATGGTGTGGCCGCGGGCCTGGCCGAGCGCGGCCATCAGGGCGCCGTCGCCGATCACGGCGAGTTCCCGGCCGTCGAGGGAGGCGGTCAGCTCGGGGCGCATCAGATCGTCCTCGACGCTGATCACCCGGCGGCCCTTGGAGCGGATCACCCGGCGCCGGACCACCCGGCCCGGGTCGACCGGCGTGGAGCGGTAGAACGGGGCCGCGGCGGGCGCCCGCCAGTCGATGACCAGCGGCGCGTAGTCCTCGTCCAGGACACCGATCCGGCCGATGTGCAGGGTCTCGGCGATATCGGCGGTGCGGTCCTCGCGGACGGCGCCCTCGGCGGGCTCGACGGCGGTGTACGCGCCGTCCGGGCCCTTCGTGCCGTCCTTGCCGGGCAGCAGGTCGATCCGGCCGAAGAGGAAGTCCTCGAACTCGTTGTTCAGCCTGCTCAGGTGTACTCCGGCGCGGTAGACCTGGGCGTCCCGCTCGGCGAGCGCGCCGGGCGTGCCGACCTGGCCGCCGCGACCGGCGTCGCGCATCAGCAGCTCGGCCTCGTGGATCTTCTCCTCAAGGCGTCGGTACACCCGGTCGAGGTGTGTCTGTTCGACACCGATCTCCCGGTCCCTGAGGGAGTCGAGCGCGGATTCCTGTTGCGCCTGAGCGGCCACCGGGCCCCCTTCTGACGTGCTGGGCAGCCGTTAACCGTACGCGACCGGAGCGGGGAAAGGCTACGGGCCCGCCCGGCTGATCACACCGGACGGGCCCGTCGTGGCCGCGTCACCTGTTCGGACGCCGTCGCGCGGCGCCCCGGCGCCGGGTCAGAGGTCGATCTCGACGAGCTTGTCGCCGTCGAGGGTGACGACCTCGAAGCGGTCGATCTCGCTCGGCTTGAAGGCGGCGCCGCTCTGGATGTAGAGCGGGTTCCTCGCCTGCTGGGTCTGGGCGCCCTCGATGCCGTAGCCCCAGTCCGGCACGGACCAGGTGCTCATGGACTCGCGCTCGCCGTTCTTGCCTACGGCGATCAGGGAGCACTTGAGCGGGCCCTTGACGTTCTTCAGTTCCAGCACGCCGTCGGTGCCCCACGCCTTCTCCTGTAGGGCGACGCTGGCGCTGACCTCGGTGGTGGGGTCGGTCGCGGTGGCCCGGTCGGGCATGTTCTCGAAGGCGGTCTTGGCGGGGCTCGCCGCCTCCACGCTCGTCCCCGGGGAGCCGCCGCCCTCGTCTCCGCCGCCGCTGGTGGCCACGGCCACGAAGGGACCGCCGACGATCAGCGCGGCAGCCGCGGCGACCATGTAGAAGGAGCGCCGCCGCTTCTGGGCCCGGCGCTCGGCGACCTCGTCGACCAGTTTCTCGGCGAGTCTCGGGGAGGGCGTCACGGACAGCGACTCGGCGATGGCGGGGGTGCCGGTGCCGGGGAGGTCGGCGAGGGCGGCCAGCATCGGTTCCATCCCGGCCAGCTCGTCCAGCTGCTGGGCGCACCACTCGCAGCCGGCGAGATGCGCCTCGAACGCGGTCGCCTCCGCGTCGTCGAGAATGCCCAGGGCGTAGGCGCCGACGGTCTCGTGCTCGTTCGGGCCCGCTGTTCCCTGCTGCATGGAGCCAGACATACCCGGGCCACCTGTTCCGTATCCCCCGTACGTGTCCGTCACGCCGTCACCCCCCGCTCCTCCAGTGCCAGCTTCATCGAGCGCAGGGCGTAGAACACCCTGGACCTGACGGTGCCACTGGGTATGCCCAGGGTCTCGGCCGCCTCATTGACGGTACGCCCCTTGAAGTACGTCTCGACAAGCACCTCCCGGTGGGCCGGGGTCAGGTCGTCGAGCGCGTCGGACAGGGTCATCAGCCACAGCGCCTTGTCGATCTCGTCCTCCGCGGGGATGACCTCCAGCGGCGACGGATCGACCTCCTGCGGCCGGGCCTGCCGGCTGCGGTGGCCGTCGATGACGATGCGGCGCGCGACCGTCACCAGCCAGGGGCGTACCGATCCGGTCGCTCGGTTGAGCTGACCGGCGTTCTTCCAGGCACGGATGAGCGTCTCCTGCACGACGTCCTCGGCGCGCTGCCGGTCGCCCGCGACCAGCCTCAGCACATACGCGAGCAACGGTCCGGCGTGCTCTCGGTACAGCGCACGCATCAACTCCTCGTCCGGTTCCGAGGGCTGGGACATGCGATGTCGGGCCCCTCGACCATGTTCATTGGCCACGGCCGCATCCTTGCGCACGCCCACCTCCGGTGTCCGGGGGTTCCCCCGAGTCGGTCGCTCGACACCGGGTACGGACGGCGGCTGCCGGGTGTTCAAAGGGGGGCGACAGTTTTCGCGCGGTGCGGTGACGACCGGGACATGACCGCACATTCCCACCGCTCGGCCTTTACATTTCTGCCACAGTGACAAGAGCCTCTCGGGTACCCGTGAACTCCCTTACGGAAACGGGGTGTTACGCAGATCACAGGGCGTCCGGAGGTGAACGAGGCGTCAGGCGCGTGCCGGTGCCGCCGCCGCGCGGCGCCGGTGCCGGGCCACCCGCTCCCGGTTCCCGCACACCTCGCTGGAGCACCAGCGCCGCCGTCGCCCCCGGGATGTGTCCAGATAGACCACCGGGCAGTTGTCCCCCGCGCACTGCCGCAGCCCGGCCCGCGCCACCGGGTCGGTGAGCAGTTCCACCGCGTCCCGCGCCAGCGCCGCGAGCAGCGCCGCGCACTCGGGCGGTCCCGCCAGCTCCCGGACGAGGGTCCCGTCGGGGGCGCGCACCGCGCGCGGAGCCGGCGGCGCGGCGGCACGGGCGAGGGCGTTGACCCGGGCCAGCGAGGCGGCGGCGGTCCGGGCGCCGGGGGCGAGAGCGCAGCGGACCAGCGCGTCGAGATGGACCCGGAGTTCACGGAAGGCGGGCGGCCAGCCGCTGTCGGCGTGGGCGAGGGCGGTGCCGGGCGGGACCAGTCCGGAGCGGATGATCCAGGCGCGCAGTTCGGCGGGACCGGTCAGGCGTTCCGCCGGGTGTGTGGTGGCGAGCAGGTCGAGGGAGATACGGCCGGTGTCGAAACGCGGCTCGGGGGCGGGGGCGCGCGCCGTGCTGGAGGATGCCGTGCCGAATGCCATGTGCCAGTCACCGCCTAGGGGTCGCCCGGGGGAACGGACCGCACGGGCTCCGCGTGGGGACGGGGGAACCGTTCCTCTTACAGTGCCTGTCCGCTCCGGAGACCGGAAGTCCCCGTACCGCCGGGAGCGGCGGCGGTGACTGGACGACGGCGTATGCGCCCGAGCCGGTGGGCCATGTCCGGCGCGTGTCCGCCGTCCTTGACTGGAACCCATGGACACGACGGACACGACGGACACGACCCTCAGCGACCGGAACCGGGACCGGGCGATCCGCCCGCTGCTGGTGGCGGCCACCCTCACCACCGGTCTGATGGCCGGTACCTTCTTCGTCTTCGCGTGCGCGGTGATGCCGGCGCTGGCCCGCGGCGACGACCGGACCTACGTCGAGGTCATGCGGAACATCAACGACGTCATCCAGAATCCGCTGTTCCTGGTGCCCTTCCTGGCCGCGCTGCCACTGACCGCGCTGGCGGCGTGGCGGCGCCGGGACCGGCTGCTGTGGGCGGCGACGGCGGCGTACGCGCTGACCTTCCTGATCACGGTCGTCGGCAACATCCCGCTCAACGACGGGCTCGCGGCGAGCACGGACCCGGCGGCGGCGCGGGAGCGGTTCGAGGAGGCGTGGGTGCTGTGGAACGCGGCGCGGGCGGTGACGTCGACGGCGGCACTGGGGCTGCTGGGGTGGCGGCGCCGGGGATGCTAGGGCGTGAGGTCGGCATACCTGGTGGCGGCAACGGAAGGTCCAGGGCGTGACGTCGGCGTACCCGGGCGGCGGCAGCGGAAGGTCTACGGCGTGGCGTCCGCGTACTTGGTGTCGGTGGCCGGGTCGAGGGCGAGGCGGTAGCCGCGTTTGACGACCGTCTGGATCAGCCGGGGGGACCCGAGGGCGGTGCGCAGCCGGGCCATCGCGGTCTCCACGGCGTGCTCGTCGCGGCCGGAACCGGGCAGCGCGCGCAGCAGTTCGGCCCGCGCGACCACCCAGCCGGGCCGCCGGGACAGCGCCCGCAGCAGGGACATCCCGGCGGGCGGTACGGGGCGCAGGTCGCCGTCGACCAGCACGGCGTGGCCCCGGATCTCCACCCGGTGCCCGGCCAGCGGCAGGACGCGGGCCCGGCCGGGCAGCTCCTGGCAGAGCACCTGGACGAGCGGCCCGAGCCGGAACCGGTCCGGCTGGACCGTGTCGACGCCGTGGGCCTGGAGCGGCAGCGCGGTGACCGGTCCGACGCAGACCGGCAGCACGTCGTGGCGCAGGGCGGCGAGCAGTTCGGGCGACTGGCCGCGTTCCCCGGCGCGGGAGAGCAGTGAGGCGGCGGCGGGCGCGCTGGTGAAGGTGAGCGCGTCGACGCCCCGGGTGAGGGTGGCGTCCAGCAGCCGGTCGAGCGGGGCGAGGTCCTCCGGCGGCATCCACCGGTAGACGGGCACGCCGATCACCTCCGCGCCGGCCGCCCGCAGCGACTCCACGAACCCGGGCAGCGGCTCCCCGTGCAACTGCACGGCGACCAGCCGCCCCCGTACGCCCTCGGTCAGCAGCCGGTCGAGCACCTCGGCCAGGGACTCGCTGGACGGCGACCACTTCTCGGTGAGCCCGGCCGCCCGGATCGCGCCCTTCACCTTGGGTCCGCGGGCGAGCAGTTCGACCCCGCGCAGCCGGTCCAGCAGCGCCTGGCCCAGGCCCCAGCCGTCGGCGGCCTCGACCCAGCCGCGGAAGCCGATGGCGGTGGTGGCGACCACGACGTCGGGCGCCCGGCGGATCAGTTCACCGGTGGCGACGAGGAGTTCACCGTCGTCGGCCAGCGGCACGATCCGCAGGGCGGGGGCGTGCAGGACGGCGGCACCGCGGCGGCGCAGCAGCGCCCCCAGTTCGTCGGCGCGCCGGGCGGCGGTCACGCCGACGGTGAACCCCGTGAGGGGGCCGGGGGCCGTGGCGGGGGGTCGCTGTGCGTCGTCGTCCATGAAGCGTGTGGGCTCCCGCTCGTCGTGGTGCGGCCGATGGTGCGGCCGATGGTCCGTCCGGGGAACGAGCGTGACAACGGCGCGTGACAGGCCGGGTTCGCGTCGATGTCACCGGTGTTACGGGTGCGCGTCACACCTCGGCGTGCCGGAGCGCGGCCACCGGCTCGGCGGGGGCCCGGCCGCCGGTCGCCGGGACGGGGCGGCGGCGAAGGTATACGGCCCAGGTCACCACGGTGCAGAGCCCGTAGAAGGCGAGGAAGGCGAGGAACGCGCCGGTGCCGGTGCCGGTGGTCTGGAAGGACTGCCGGAAGGCGAGGTTGATGCCGAGTCCGCCGAGCGCGCCGACCGCCCCGATGAGCCCCATGGACGCCCCCGACAGCCGCCGCCCGTACGCCACCGCGGCCTCCCCGGCGAGCCCGGCGGCGACCGCCTTGCGCTGGAAGATCCCCGGGATCATCTTGTACGTCGACCCGTTGCCGAGCCCGCTGAGCACGAACAGGGCGATGAAGGCGGCGGTGAACAGCGCCAGCGACTCCCGGACGCTCGCCAGGACCACCAGCCCGGTGGCGGCGGCCATGCCGGCGTAGTTCCACAGGGTGATCCGGGCGCCGCCGTACCGGTCGGCGAGGGCCCCGCCCAGCGGCCGGACGAGCGAGCCGAGCAGCGGTCCGACGAAGGTGACGTACGCGGCCTGGAGCGGCGTACGCCCGAACTGCGTCTGGAGCACCAGACCGAAGGCGAAGCTGTAGCCGATGAACGACCCGAACGTGCCGATGTAGAGGAAGGACATGATCCAGGTGTGCGGGTCGCGGACGGCGTCCTGGGCGGCGCCGGTGTCGTTGCGCAGCGCGGCGAGATTGTCCATGCGCAGCGCGGCGAGGACGGCGGCGAGCACGATGAGGGGGAGGTAGAGCCCGAGCAGCACCCGGGGTCCGCCCCCGGCGCCGATCACCGCGAGCCCGACGAGCTGCATCACCGGTACGCCGATGTTCCCGCCCCCGGCGTTCAGCCCCAGCGCCCACCCTTTCCTGCGCAGCGGGAAGAAGGCGTTGATGTTGGTCATGGAGGAGGCGAAGTTCCCGCCGCCGACACCCGCGAGCATCGCGCAGAGGAGAAAGGTGGTGTAGGACGTCCCCGGTTCCATCACGGCGAAGGCGACGGCCGTCGGCACGAGCAGCACGCCCGCGGAGACGACGGTCCAGTTCCGGCCGCCGAACACCGCGACGGCGAAGGTGTACGGCACCCGGGCCACCGCCCCGACCAGCGTGGCCATGGAGACCAGGAAGAACTTGTCGGCGGGGGTGAGCCCGTACTCGGGACCCATGAACAGCACGAGCACGGACCACACGGTCCAGACGGAGAACCCGATGTGCTCGGAGAGGATCGAGAAGACCAGATTCCGCCGGGCGACCCGCTCCCCGCCCGCCCGCCAGAACGCCTCGTCCTCCGGCTCCCAGCGCTCGATCCAGCGGCGTCCGGGGCCGGTGCCCGGGGTACTCGGTGCGGTCATGGCGCCTCCACGGGGCTCCGGGCTCGGCATCTGCGAGCGGCTTGACCCGACGGTAGGGAGACGTCGTTTCGGCCCTGTGGCAGCCGGTGACCGGGGAGGAACGTTGCTCTCACTCGGGGGTGGGGGCGGGTGAGAGATGGGGACGGGGCGGGGCGCTCAGGGGGTCGGGAAGGGGGTGCCCGGCTGGTCGAGCCGCGGATCGGCGGGGACGTAGCGGAGGCGTCCCTCGGCGTCGGTGACGGGTTCCAGTCCGGCGGCGCGCATCCTCGCCTTGTGACGGGCCTGGAGCCGGGGTTCGACCTGGAGCACGAGCAGCAGCACCAGGCCGAGGAGCGTCGCACCGCAGAGCGCGGCGACGGTGACGACGGTCGAGTCGTCACGGAAGCGGTACATGATCGCGGCGGTGACCGGGACGAGGAAGACGCTCGACAGCACGATCCGCACCCGGCCGCTCATCGCCGTCCGGAGGTCCCAGCTGATCCGCATCCGGAGCAGTTCCACGTCCTCGGGCGCCAGCGGCGGCAGCGGCCCGCCCGACGCGGCGGCGGGGTACCGGGCGTGGTGCGCGGCGGCCAGCGCCCGGCCCTGTGGGCTGTGGTCGGGCAGCAGCCTCAGGTACAGGACCTCGTGCCCCTGCGAGGCGTCCGCGTACCGGTAGCCGAACTGTTCGGCGAGACAGGCGAGCCGGGCCATGGTCCTGAACCCGGCGAAGCGGATGGGCAGGTGGACGGGGCGGCCCTCGGCCATCTCCCGGAACATCCTCTTGACCAGGCGTTTGCGCATCGGCGGTCCTCCCCCGTCCGTCAGGCCGCACCACACGTCGACGCCCAAACCGTACACAAGTACGCCGGTCACCCGGACACTCGGACACCAGGTCACCCGGTCACCCGGACACCAGGTCACCAGGTCACCCGGACACCTCGACGCCTGGAGACCCGGTGGAACCGCCCCGTCCGGTCAGCCCCGGCGGCGGCGGTCGGTGGCCGTCCGGCGTCCCGTGTCGCGGCCGTCCGGCCACAGCCGTGGGCGGCGTTTCGCGGCGATGTCCTCGACCCAGCCCACCGTCACGACGGCCAGGCCGATCAGGGGCCAGACCAGGAGGAACATCAGGAGGGTGTAGGTGGAGTCGAGCGCCGAGACCGCGCCCTCGCTCTGGAGGAACGGCAGGTCGTAGGCGAGGTCGATGAGCGGGACCGTGGCCATGATCAGCATGTTGTGCCACAGATAGATGGTGACCGCGCGGTTGTTGGAGAGGGTGACGAGCTTGTCCCACCTGGCCAGGCGGCCGGGCAGTTCCCGCCAGGAGGGCGAGTAGAGGAGCAGGATCACCACGAAGCCGAAGGACCAGGTGGCCTGGGCCAGCGGGATGTCGTTCAGGTCCCAGCCGTCCGGGCCGAGATGACCGGACGCCCACCACAGTCCGAACGCCATCACCAGCGTGGCGCAGGAGACGGCCGCGTAGCGCGGGACGCGGGTGAGCAGGCCCTCGTGGTGGGCGAAGCCCAGCACCCAGCAGCCGCCGTAGACCGCGAAGTCCGTCACCGCGTTGCCGGTCTCTCCGGGGATCGTCACCAGTCCGGTCCCGACGACCGCCGTCAGGCCGAGCGGAGCGAGCAGCGTCACCCACGGCGCCCGGCGGAAGGCCCACAGCAGCAGCGGCGAGGCGATCACGAACCAGAGATACGCCCGCAGGTACCACAGCGGTCCGGCCGCCTGCACCGCCCAGGTGTCCTCCAGCAGACCGGACTTGGAGCCGATCTGCCAGGGGAAGGGCGGTGCGCCGACCGGGAAGATGTAGTTCAGGACCTTGACCCAGCCCCAGGTGGAGCCGTCGCCGCCGCTCCCCGGGTCCCATCCGCCCGCGAACAGCAGCACCAGCAGCACCGCCGCGAACGCCCACATCGGCGGCAGCAGCCGGCGGACCCGGCCCCGGATCACGCCCCACGCCGGACGCTTCAGCGACCGCGCCATCAGCGAGCCCGCCAGCGCGAACATCACGCCCATCGACGGGAACAGCACGGTCAGCCAGGCCCAGCCGAACAGGTGGTACACGACCACGCGGACCAGCGCGATCGAGCGCAGCAGATCCAGATAGCGGTCCCGGCCGCCGCCGCCCGCCTTGGCCGGTGCCGCGTCGACGGTCGGCGCGGCGGTGTCCGCCGACAGCCCAGTGACGGTATCCGCCGACAGCCCGGTGGCGGTGTCCGCCGACAGCCCGGTGGCAGCGTCCCGCTGCTCCGGAACGCCGTACCCGGGCGCCGCCGCGCCCGGACCGGTCGCGTACGGGGAGCCGGGAGGGTAGGGGTTCGTCATGCCACCGGCCTCCGGTCGTCACTGGCCGCGTGGCGCTGTCCGGGCACCGCTCCGCCGGGCGCGCCCACCGCGCCCGTACGCCGCAGCTTCTGCCAGCGCAGCCGGCCGCCGGTGAGGGCGGTGATCCAGGACTGGAGCAGTACGACGTACATGAGCTGGCGGTACAGGATCTGCTGGAGGGGCAGCGAGATGAGATGGGTCATGCGCTCCCGGTCCAGCCGGAAGGCGTACGCCGCGCAGACCGCCTGGATGGCGAGCACACCGAGCCACGCGCCGACCGTCTTCTCCGTCGGCCCGAAGATCAGCCCGTACAGCAGGAAGACGTCGATGAGGGGCGCCAGGAGCGGGGCCAGCACCATGAAGAGGGAGACGAGCGGGAGCCCGACCCGGCCGAAGCGACCGGAGGGACCCCGGTCCACCAGCGCCCGCCGGTGCTTCCAGATCGCCTGCATGGTGCCGTACGACCACCGGTAGCGCTGCGACCACAGCTGCTGCACGGACTCGGGGGCCTCGGTCCAGGCGCGGGCGTTCTCCGCGTACACCACCCGCCAGCCGTCGCGGTGCAGGGCCATGGTGATGTCGGTGTCCTCGGCGAGCGTGTCGTCGCTCATACCGCCGACCCGTTCCAGCGCCGAGCGGCGGAACGCGCCGACCGCGCCGGGGATGGTCGGCATACAGCGCAGGATGTCGTACATCCGGCGGTCCAGGTTGAAGCCCATCACGTACTCGATGTGCTGCCAGGCGCCGATCAGCGAGTCACGGTTGCCGACCTTGGCGTTCCCGGCCACCGCGCCGACCCGCGGGTCGCCGAACGGCTGGACCAGTTCGCGGACGGTCGCCGGTTCGAAGACGGTGTCGCCGTCCATCATCACGACGATGTCGTGGCGGGCGTTGGCGAGCCCCCGGTTGAGGGCGGCGGGCTTGCCCGCGTTGAGCTGGCGCACCACCCGTACGTTGGGCAGTCCCAGCGACTCCACGATCCGGGCCGTGCCGTCGCTCGACCCGTCGTCGATGACGATCACCTCGATCGGGTGCTCACTGGCCATCAGCGAACGGACGGTGTTCTCGATGCACTTGGCCTCGTTGTACGCGGGCACCAGCACCGACACCGGCTCGGTGACCGGCGGCCCCCAGCTGAAGCCGCGCCGCCGCACCCGGCGGGCGTGCACCGCGGAGAGCAGCAGCATCAGCAGGAACCGCCCGATGACCAGCGAACCGACCACCGCGAGACCGGCCACCAGGGCGTCGGTGATCTTCTCGGACGCCTGGACCAGGAAGATCCACGCCTTGCCCTTCCACAGGTCGACGCCGGTGACCTCGCTGTGGGCGCTCGGCGCGTCCAGGGCCTCGGTGAGGTTCTGGAACCGGTAGCCGCGCTCTTCGAGGTCGGGCAGCATCCGGTCCAGCGCGGCCACCGTCTGCGAACGGTCGCCACCGGAGTCGTGCATCAGCACGATCGCGCCCCGCCCGTGCTTCGGCGTGGCCCGCTCGATGATCTCCGAGACCCCGGGCCGCTTCCAGTCCTCGCTGTCCGTGTTGTTGACGACGGTGATGTAACCGCGCGAGCCGATGTACTCGGTGACCGGCCAGGACTTGTCGTCCATGGCGTCGGCGTACGAGGAGTAGGGCGGCCGGAACAGGGAGGTGCGGATGCCGGCCGCGCCGGTGATGGCGAGCTGGTTCTGCGACAGCTCCCAGTCGATCCGGCTCTTCGACTGGTAGGAGAGGTCCGGGTGGTTGAAGGTGTGCAGCCCGATCTCGTGGCCCTCGTCCACCATCCGGCGCACCAGATCCGGGTAGCGCGAGGCCATGGTGCCGGTGACGAAGAAGACGGCGTGCGCGTCGTGCTTCTTCAGGACGTCGAGGACGCGCGGTGTCCAGACCGGGTCCGGGCCGTCGTCGAAGGTGAGGACCAGCCGGTGGTCGGGCACCCGCAGGCTGGTCGGTTCGGCGCCACGGGTGTCGATGACCGGGCCGCCTTCGAGGACCCGCTCGGGCACATGGTCGGCGGCGACCGGGTCCTGGACCCGGTGGTCGGCCAGGATCTCGCTGTGCACATACCCCCGCAGCATCAGCATCGCCATCAGGGCGACCAGGACGAGCGTGGGCAGCAGCAGCCTCATGGGCAGGCGGCGGCGCCGGGGGCCGGAGCGGGCGGACGCCCTGCGGCGGGAGCGGGTTGCCATCAGAGCACGTACTCCGGGGACGGGGAGGAGAGGGAGAGCGGGGTGGTGGACAGCCGCGGGGCGGCGATGAGGAGCGGGGCGCGCCCGGTGGACGGGACGGCCGCGCGGAGCGCCGCGGTGGCCTCGCCGTCGCCGTCGCCCTCGGCGTTGGTGGACAGGGCGTCCGCCGCGCCGCCCTGTACGGCCGTGTCGCTGCCCGTGCCGCCGCCCGCCTCGCCGCCCTCGGCGGGGGTCTCGCTGGGGCCGGGGCTCTGGGAGCCGGTGGGCGGGTCGGTCGGGGTGCCCGGGTCGGGCGAGGTGGTGGCCGGGGACGAGGTCTGGGTGCCGGGGCCGGTGGGGAGGCTGGGCCGGGAGGTGGGGCCGCCGGTCGCCGCCGGGGGCTCGGGCTCGCCCGAGGTGCCGGGGTCGGCGGAGGCGGTGGCCTCGTCGGTGGCGGTGGGGTCGGCGCCGGGCGAGGCGGTGGTGTCCTCGCTCGCCGACGCGGACGCCTCGGACGCGTCGGCGCTCGGGTCGGCGGACCCGGCCGACGTCTCCGGCAGCGGAGTGGTGTCCACCTGCCCGGCCGGTTGTCCGTCCTGCTGCCCCGGAACCGGCAGCCAGGGCGCGTTGGAGTTCCCGGAGAGCAGCGTGGCGACGATGACGACCGCGTAGACGGCACAGGCCACCGCCACCGCCATGCCGATCCGCCGGTAGCGACGGCTGCGCCGCCCGGTCTCGTCGACGAACACCGGTCCGTCGCCCGCGTCGGGCGCGTCCCCGGGCGCGGCGCGCACGACGCCGCCCTCCCCGACCTGCACGGCGTCCATTTGGACGGTGACTTCGTGCGGGTCGTGGGCGTGGGCGGCGGCTTCGCCCGCGGGGGCGGCGGGGGTGTGGGCGTGCGGGGCGTTCTCGCTCGCGGAGGTCGCCGGGTCGTAGGCGTGCGGGGTGCCGGCGCTCACGGGGGCCGCCGGGTCGTAGCGGTGCGGGGCGCTGGCGCTCGCAGGGGCCGCCGAGTCGTAGCGGTGCGGAGCGCCCTCGCTCACCGGGGCCGCCGGGTCGCCGGGCTCCGCCCACGGGTCACGCGGGGGCGTGCCGACCGGTGTACGCGGCAGCACCTCGGTCGCTCCGGCCAGGGGTACGCCCCAGGAGCCGACGGTGGGCGTGTCGGTCGTGGCGGAGGGGGGAGGGGGCGCGGGGCGCTCGGCGTCCGGAGTGGACGGGGCGGGTTCACCGGTGCCGGTGCCTGTGGTGGTGCCAGTGGCGGGCTCTGTGAACGCCCGTCCTTCCGGCCCCGTCCCCGGGGACCGCCGCGGCTCGAACGCGCGGAACGGCTCCTGGCGGAAGGGGTCCTGGTGTATCGGGTCCCCATGTACGGCGTCGTGGAACGGCTCCGTATGTTCCGTACGTATCGGGTCCCGCCGCACCGGCTCCTGTCCCGCCCCGGACGGCCGCGGCTCCCAGATCCCCCGAGCGCCGCCCCGTCCGCCGTCTGAGTCCCCCTCCGTATCGGCGTCCCCGTCCCCGGTGTCGTCCCCGGAAGCGCGGGTCGGACCTCCCGTGGCCGATATCTCCCCCGTCCTGGCACCGGGCGCGGGCCATTCCGGTTGGGCGTCTTCTCGCCAATTGTTCACGTGCGCACTTCCCCCCACGGGACAGTTCCGGAAGCGCGGACGACCCCGAGCACCCGTCGACCGAACCAGGCCCCCACCCGGCTCCAGCGCCCCCATTACCACACCGTGCTCGCGCCATGAATGTAGCGCACGTGCGGGATCGGTGTTCGCCGCGTGTCAGCCATGGACGTTCATCACCGCGGAATCCATGGCCGGAATCCATCCCCCGACCGGTCGTCTGAGCCACCCCTCGTCCGCCGCGAGCAGGGACGCCGCCCGGCGCAGCGCGGTGAGCCCCGGATGCACCAGCCCCTTTCGCCAGACGAGCGAGACCGGCGACAGCGGCACCGGGTCGGTCAAGGGCCGGTGCACGGTTCCGGGCATGGCCGGAAACTCCTGCACGACGAGGATCGGATTGCCGGTCTTCGCCATCATCCGCTGGAACTCCTCCTCGCCGATCGCCAGCGGATGGGGTGACGCGACCTCGACGCCATGTCCCTCGAACAGGCGACGCGCGAGGTCCGTCCACTCCGGTGTCCGTGGATTGCCCGCCCCGGCGTACACCTGCTCCCCGGCCAGTTCGGCGAGCGGCACCCGGTCCCGTCCGGCCAGCCGGTGCGCCACCGGCAGCAGCACCGCCATTGGCTCGAACCGCACCGGCTGCTGCTCAAGCCCGGCCCGCAACACCGGATCGAGCCCGGCGAACCGTCCGAAAGAAACGTCGAGACGCCCGGCGAGCACCTCCCCCGCCGCCCCGGTGAGACCGCTCTCGTAGCGGGCCATCAGCTCCACGTCCGGCGCCAGTTCCCGGGCCCGCAGCAGCACCCGCCGGGCCGTGCCCACGCCCGGCGAGTTCACATCCACCAGCAGCGGCCGGGCCTGGCCGAACGCGGCGGTCAGCTCGTCCTGCGCCCGCAGCACCCGCCGCGCGTACGGCAGCAGCCGCTCCCCGTCCCCGGTGAGCGTCACCTGACGGGTCGTCCGTACGAACAGCTCCGCGCCCACCTCCCGCTCCAGCCGCCGTACGTCCCTGCTGAGCGCCTGCTGTGCCACATGGCGCCGGGCGGCGGCCCGGGTGAAGTGCAGTTCCTCCGCCACGGCGACGAAGGAGCGGAGCAGGCGGGGGTCGATGTCGGCGGGCATCCCGGCAAGGTACCGCGGGATTCACAACCACAGCGCGTGAATTACCGGTCAGAAGGTGTTGGACCCGGCCACCGGACGCGGTCGACCGTAGAGGCCATGCCGCAACCGCCCTACGCCCGCCGCCGCCCACCCGCCAGCCCAGGTGTCACCCCCCTCGTCACCGCCGACAGCCTGGTCGCGGCCGACTTCCGGCCTCGGGGACGCTCCCTCGGACGGTCCGGCGGACGTCCCCGTGACTGCCCCTGTGGGGGTTCCCAGGGGACGTGCCCTGGATGTTCCTGTGGGGGTTCCCAGGGGACGTCCCCCGGATGTTCCTGTGGGCGCTCCCAGGGGACGTCCCCCGGATGTTCCCGTGGAGGTTCCCAGGAGACGTCCCCCGGATGTTCCCGTGCGAACTCCCATGGGACCTCCCCCGGCCGTTCCCGTGGACGCTCCCGTGGACGGTCCCGTCGGGCCCACCGGTCCGTCCGGCCGCCGTCCGCCCCCGGCCCCTACCGCCGCCTCTTCGCCCTGCCCGGCACCAGGGCCTTCACCGCCGGCAATCTGCTGGCCCGGCTGCCGGCGGGCATGTTCAGCGTGAGCGCGGTCGTGATGATCGCCAGTGCGTACGACTCGTACGCCCTCGCCGGTGCGGTGACCGCGACCGGGCTCGCCGCGACCGCGTTCGTCGCCCCCTGGATCGCCCGGCTGGTCGACCGGTACGGCCAGGCGCGGATCGCCGTACCGGCCGCCCTGTGCGCGGTCCTCGGCAGCCTCGCCCTGGTGCTCTGCGTCCGGTACGACGCCCCCGCCTGGACCCTGTTCGCCGCCTACGCCGCCACCGCGACCACCCCGAACATCGGCGGCATGTCCCGCGCCCGCTGGGCGCATCTGCTGGCGGACGACCCGAAGGCCCTGCACACCGCGAACTCCTTCGAGCAGTCCGCCGACGAGTTGAGCTTCATGCTGGGGCCGGTGCTGGCCGCGTTCCTGTGCGGCACGTTCTTCCCGGAGGCGGGCACGCTGACCGGGGTGGTGCTGCTGGTGAGCGGGGTGCTGCTGTTCACGGCACAGCGCTCGACCGAGCCGCCGCCCCGCCCGGCGACCACGTCCGGCTCACCGCTGCGGGCGCCCGGGATGGCGCCGCTGCTGGTGATCTGCCTGGCCATGGGCGCGGTGTTCGGTTCCATGGAGGTGGTCACGCTGGCCTTCGCCGACGCAACCGGGCACGCGGCGTGGGCGGGGGCGGTCCTGGGGCTCCAGGCGGCGGGGTCGTTCGCGGCGGGGCTGGCCTTCGGGGCGCTGCGGCTGACCGGGCCGCCGGAGAGGCGCTACCCGTGGTGCATCGCCGCGATGACCGCGCTGCTCACGCTGCCGCTGCTCGCCGCGTCGCTGACCGGCTCGCTGGCACTGGTGGCGGTGGCGCTGCTGATCGCCGGGATGGCGACCGCGCCGACGATGATCACAGGCATGACCCTGGTCCAGCGGCGGGCCCCGGCGGACCGGCTCAACGAGGCCATGACCCTCGCCGTCACCGGGCTGCTCGCGGGCATCGCGTGCGGCGCGGCGACCGGCGGCTGGGTCGCCGAGCACCTCTCCCCCACGGCCGGGTACGGCCTCCCGGCCACGGCGGCGGCCGTAGCCCTGCTGCTGGCCCTGCGGCCGGGCAGCCGGGCAGGCGCATAGAGAGGTCGGGGGGGGAGCCGGGCGGGCGGCGGGCCGGTGGCTCCGGGTGACCGGCGACGGACACACCGAGGGCCCGGCAGTCGGTGACTGCCGGGCCCTCGCCATGGAGATCGTGGAGATGGCGGGAATCGAACCCGCGTCCAACGGTGCGGAACCAGGGCTTCTCCGTGTGCAGTCCGCTTCGATTTTCTCAGCCCCGGCGATCACGCGGACAAGTCTCCGACGGGCTCAGTCACTGTTTGGTTTCCCTCTTCACCCCGTGACCAGGATCAAGGTTTAGTCCCCTAGATGATGTCAGGACCCGGGTCGGGAACAGCCCCGGACTGACACTCCCTTAGTAGGAGGCTCGCTCGCGCTGCCTATCAGGCAGCGAGGGCGAAGACCTGCTGGGAGGAATCGCGCTTGGAAGTGGCGATTATTTTTTTCGGCCTGTGGTTTACGAGATCATGGCCGCTTTCTCGACACGCTTCCCCTGCTTCGACAACCGCTGTCGAAACCGATCATCCCCATGTGGTGTTTTCAATCATCGCACCGTCCGAAGCGGCGCTTGTTCCATCGTACGGGATCAACGGGACGGCTTGCCAGCGTATTCCCGGCGACGCCCGGGTGACGACGGTCGTTCGACCACCGCGACACCTTCGATCACCGCCTCGCGCACGCTCGATCACCTGAGCCACATGCCCTTGATCGCCCGATCTGGGCGTTCTTGATCGTTCAATCAGGTACGGACACCGGAACCGCGCATACGACCACCAGAGCCCCCCGAACGGTCGCTCCCGGCCCGCGCCGCGGATCCGGCCCGGCTCAGGCCCGCTGTCGACGCCGTACCGCCGAGATCGCCCGTTCCGTCTCACGCCGGTCCTGCTTCTCGCGCAGGGTCTGCCGCTTGTCGTACTCCTTCTTGCCGCGGGCCAGCGCGATCTCGACCTTGGCACGGCCGTCCTTGAAGTACAGGGCGAGCGGCACGATGGTGAAGCCGGTCTCGCCGGACTTGGCCTCCAGCTTGTCGATCTCCATCCGGTGCAGCAGCAGCTTGCGCTTGCGGCGGGCCGTGTGGTTGGTCCAGGTGCCCTGGCTGTACTCGGGCACATGCACGTTGTAGAGCCACGCCTCGTGCCCGTCGAGCTGGACGAAGCCGTCGGCCAGCGAGGCCCGGCCCTGGCGCAGCGACTTCACCTCGGTACCGGTGAGGACCAGCCCGGCCTCGTAGGTGTCGATGATGTGGTAGTCGTGCCGCGCCTTCTTGTTCTGCGCGATCAGCTTGCGCCCTTTTTCCTTAGCCATAGTGCGGACCATTTTCGCACTAGGCGGGGGGTGACGGGGAAGCGATTATGCGGTCCCGCGCGGGACCGGCCCCGGGCCGCCGCGCCACTGCGCCCCGCACGCGCCGCGCCACTGCCCCGCTCGCTCGCCGCGCCGAAGCCACCCCGCCGCCGTGCCGCTACCGTCCCAGCCCCGCGAGGACCGTCTCAGCGCGGTCCAGCGCCCCGGTGTCCGCCTCCAGGTCGGGGGTGATGCCCTTGCCGTCGACGGCGCGGCCGGCCGGGGTGCGGTAGTGGCCGACGGTCAGCTCGGCGACCGAGCCGTCCGGCAGCGGCGTCGGCATCTGCACCGAGCCCTTGCCGAAGGTGCGGGAGCCGACGACCACCGAGCGGCCCCGGTCCTGGAGGGCGCCGGTGACCAGCTCGGCCGCGCTCATGGTGCCGCCGTCGACCAGGGTGACCAGCGGCCGGGCGGTGTCGCCGCGGCCCTCGGCGTGCAGCGCCTGCTCGGCGCCCTCGACGTCGTACGTGGCGACCAGACCGCCGTCCAGGAAGGCGGAGGCGGCGGTGACGGCCTCGGTGACCAGCCCGCCGGAGTTGCCGCGCAGATCGAGGACGACCCCGGCGCCGCCGGGCGCCTCCCGTACGGCGTCGCGCACGGCGTCGCCGGAGCCCTTGGTGAAGGCGGCCACCTTGATCACGGTCACGCCGCCGGGCAGCTCGTCCACCGTGACCGAGTCGGTGGACAGCCGGGCGCGTCGCAGCAACTGCTGCCATGTGCGCGTGCCCCGCTCCAGTCCGAGCCGGACGCCGGTGCCGACCGCCGCGTCCTGGGCGTCCCCGCGCAGCAGCGAGACCACCTCGGTGACCGGGAGACCGGCGACGCTGCGGCCGTCGATGCTCACCAGGCGGTCCCCCGCGCGGATGCCCGCCGTGGCGGCGGGTGAGCCGGTGGAGACCTCGGTCACCTCGATCCGGCCGTCCCGCTCGCGCCGCGCGGACACGCCGACGCCCGTGTACCCGCCGTCGAGGGCCTCCTCGAACTCGGCGTACTCGCCCTCGGTGTAGACGGCGTCCCAGCGCTCGCCGCTGCGGCTGACGGCCCGCTCGGCGGCCTCCATGGGGGACTTGCCCTCGGCCATGGCCTCGGCGGCGGCCTCGGCGACACCGTCGCGCCCGGCGGGGGCGGCGGCGCGGGTGGTGCCGGGGTCGGGGTCGCCGCGGCGTTCTCCGACCGGCAGCGAGCCGGTCGCGGCGCCCGCCACCAGGACCCCGGCGAACACCAATGTCAGGGTGGCCCCGCGGCGGCGAGGGCGGGGCTGACAGAACAGGTCACGGCCTGACATGGCGGTGAGTCTAGGACAACGCGAAGGGCCGTACGGCCGGTTGCCCGTACGGCCCTCAGGGCGTGCGTCACACCTTCAGGTACTTGCGCAACGCGAAGAACGCGGCAAGGGCGGGCATCAGCAGGCTGGTCGCGAGGATCAGCGGCAGCTTGGCGAGGACCGCGTCCCAGCCGATGAAGTTGATCAGGTTGAGCTTCTCGGACAGGGCCAGCCCGTGATCGATGATGAAGTACCGGGCGAGCACCAGGAAGCCGCACGCCACCAGACCGCCGATGAGTCCGGCGACGGCCGCCTCCATGATGAACGGCGCCTGGATGTAGAACCCGGACGCGCCGACCAGCCGCATGATGCCGGTCTCCCGCCGCCTGCTGAACGCGGACACACGTACGGTGTTCACAATCAGCATCAGCGCCACCACCAGCATCAGCGCCATGATCGCCAGTGCGGCGGCGTTCATGCCGTTGAGCAGTTCGAACAGGTTGTCCAGGATGCCCTTCTGGTCCTGCACCGACTGCACACCGTCCCGCCCGTTGAAGGCGGTCGCGATCACCTGGTACTTCTCCGGGTCCTCCAGCTTGATCCGGTAGGACTCCTGCATCTGGTCCGGGGTGAGGGAGCTGGCCAGCGGGGAGTCGCCGAACTGCTCCTTGTAGTGCTTGTACGCCTGGTCCTGCGTCTCGTGCGTCACCGTGTCGACGACGGACATCTTCTCCAGGTCGGTGAGGATCTGCGTCTTCTGGTCCTCGGTGACCGCGCCCTTGGCGCAGTTCGGATCGGACTCGGCGTCCGACTTGTTGCAGAGGAAGACGGAGACGTTGACCTTGTCGTACCAGTAGCCCTTCATGGTGTTGATCTGGTCGCTCATCAGCAGCGAGCCGCCGAACAGGGCCAGGGACAGGGCGACCGAGACGATGACGGCGAAGGTCATCGTCAGATTGCGGCGGAGACCGACTCCGATCTCCGACAGGACGAACTGGGCGCGCATGGCGTCTGGTTAAGCCTTTCCGTGGACGTCTGCGGGGCTGCGGGCGGCCCGGGGGCCTGCGCCGCGTCCCGCGGGCCGGTGGGGCCCGGGGCGGGTCAGTGCTGGTAGCCGTAGACGCCGCGGGCCTGGTCGCGGACGAGGCGGCCCTTCTCCAGCTCGATGACGCGCTTGCGCATCTGGTCCACGATGTTCTGGTCGTGCGTCGCCATCACCACGGTGGTGCCGGTCCGGTTGATCCGGTCGAGCAGCTTCATGATGCCGACGGAGGTCTGCGGGTCGAGGTTGCCGGTCGGCTCGTCGGCGATCAGCAGCTTGGGCCGGTTGACGAAGGCCCGCGCGATGGCCACGCGCTGCTGCTCACCGCCGGACAGTTCGCCCGGCATCCGCTCCTCCTTGCCGCCGAGCCCGACCAGCTCCAGGACCTGGGGCACGGACTTGCGGATCTCGCCGCGCGACTTGCCGATGACCTCCTGGGCGAAGGCCACGTTCTCGGCGACCGTCTTGTTCGGCAGCAGCCGGAAGTCCTGGAAGACCGTCCCGAGCTGGCGGCGCATCTGCGGCACCTTCCAGTTGGACAGCCGGGCGAGGTCCTTGCCCAGGATGTGCACCTGGCCATGGCTGCACCGCTCCTCGCGGAGGATCAGCCGCAGAAAGGTGGACTTTCCGGAGCCGGAGGACCCCACGAGGAACACGAACTCGCCCTTCTCCACTTCCAGGGACACATCCCTGAGTGCGGGGCGGGTCTGCTTGGGGTAGACCTTGGAGACATTGTCGAATCGGATCACGGATGCACCACGGGTCGCCGGGGGTAGATGTGCGTGACCATACGCGACCGGGGCTCACCCCCGCAGTCACCGGTCCCGGTTGCGCGATGCTTGTGCCTTTTTGTACGGCTGTCTTTTTGCAGTGCGGCTATGCACGGCCGTCCTTGTGTACGGCGCTCCGGGGCGGCCCCACATGTACGGCGCTCCGGGAGCGGGTCCTCGGGTACGGCGCTCCGGGGGCGGCCCCGCGCGGTGGCCCGTACCGCCGTGCCGTACGACGAGGTGACCCACTCCCGGCGTCGGGACGCGGCGTCCGGCGGAACCTGGCACAGTGGAGTAGGGAACGTTCACGGACTCACAACCGTTGGAACGGGTGGACCGAACCCGTGAGGAGGGCGAGCGCATGACGTACGACCGGCTGGTGTGCGCGAACTGTGCCGCGCCCGTGAGTGAGGGCCGCTGCCCCGTGTGCCGGGCCAACCGCCAGCGGCTGCGGCAGGACAACCTCTTCGCGGGCCTCAACCCGGCGACGCTGATCACCCTGCTGGCGGTGCTGATCGCCGCCGTGGCGCTGCTGGCGCACCAGACCGCGTAAGCCGCGCAAAAAGGGCCCCCGCCGGGCCCGGAGAACGCCGAAAGGGCCCGGAGCCGCCGCTCCGGGCCCTTTCGTGTTCCGGGTGCGTCTGAGCCGCACCCGGAGGCGGTTCCTGTGTCCACCGTCCGCGCACAGCCCCCTACGGGGTGCGCACGGACGGTCACTGTCACCGTCGGTGGCGGTCAGGCCGCCGTACCGCCACGGCCGGTCATCAGGCGCGGAAGCACCCGGAAGCCGACACCGCCGGCGATCATCGTCGCGGCGCCGATCACCAGGAAGGTGGTCTCCATGGCGCCCGTGTCGGCCAGCTCGTCGCCGCCGCCCTGCGGGGTGCTGCCGACCGGCGTCCGGGTACCGGTGTCGGTCAGCGAGGAGGAGCCCTGGTTCTGCGCGGACTGGCCGGAGCCGCCCTCGGGGCTCACCCCGCCGGTACCGCTGTCGTCCGAGGTCTGGCTCGGCGCCGGCTCGTTCGGCTCCTCTGGCTCCTCCGGCTCCTCCGGCTCCTCCGTCGGCTCGGTGGGCTCCTCCGTCGGGTCCGTGGGGACATCGGTCGGGACGCTGGGGCTCGGCGGCGGGGTCTCGGTGGGCGGGGTCTCGGAGGGCGGTCCCGTCGGCGGGGGCGTCGTCTCGTCGGCGGCGCACAGCACCCCGAGCAGGCAGTCGTCGGTGTCGGCCGCGGAAGCCGCGCCCGCGGCGGTCAGCGACGCACCGGCGGCGATCACGGCACCCGCCGCGAACCGCGCGACACGGACCCGTGTCTTCTTGGTCATCTGGTTGCTACCCCCAGTAGCTCATCGTCAGAGAGGGGCGGCGTTTCGGGGCCGTGATCGACGGAGGTCACTGTGGTGGAACCCCCCGGTTCACATGCGCCCCAGGTAAAACGCATGCCAAGGGGCACCCTTCCGAGTTTTCACAGCAACGTCAAGGCCGTTGCGTACGCGATGTCCTGATAGGGGGCGAATGCCGGGGTGGACGGCGTGTGAGTGTGATGTAAAACCCAGACAACAGGGGCGAACGAAAGGCAACTGCCGCCGGGAGGGCGGCAGTTGCCTTGTCGACAAAGCGGCGTTCCGGGACGTCCCGGACGCCGTGCTACTTCTCCTGCTGCTTGCGCCAGCGAATCCCGGCCTCCAGGAAGCCCTCGATCTCCCCGTTGAACACGGCCTCGGGGTTGCCCACTTCGAACTCCGTCCGCAGATCCTTGACCATCTGGTACGGGTGCAGCACGTACGAACGCATCTGGTTGCCCCAGGAGTTGCCGCCGTCGCCCTTGAGGGCGTCCATCTTGGCCTGCTCCTCCTGGCGGCGCCGCTCCAGCAGCTTGGCCTGGAGGACGTTCATCGCCGTGGCCTTGTTCTGGATCTGGGAGCGCTCGTTCTGACAGGAGACGACGATGCCGGTGGGGATGTGGGTGAGGCGCACCGCGGAGTCGGTGGTGTTCACGCCCTGGCCGCCGGGTCCGGAGGAGCGGTAGACGTCCACGCGCAGCTCGGACTCGTCGATCTCGATGTGGTCGGTCTGCTCGACCACGGGCAGCACCTCGACCCCGGCGAAGGAGGTCTGGCGGCGCCCCTGGTTGTCGAACGGCGAGATCCGCACCAGCCGGTGGGTGCCCTGCTCGACGGAGAGCGTGCCGTAGGCGTACGGGGCCTGCACGGCGAAGGTGGTCGACTTGATGCCGGCCTCCTCCGCGTACGAGGTCTCGTAGATCTCCGTCTTGTAGCCCTTCTGCTCCGCCCAGCGCAGATACATCCGCTGGAGCTTCTCGGCGAAGTCGGCCGCGTCGACACCGCCCGCCTCCGCGCGGATGTTCACCAGCGCCTCACGGGCGTCGTACTCGCCGGACAGGAGGGTGCGGACCTCCATCTCGTCCAGCGCCTTCTTGACCGCGGCCAGCTCGGACTCGGCCTCGGCGCGGGTGTCCGGGTCGTCCTCCTCGTCCGCCATCTCGAACAGCACGGCGAGATCGTCGATCCGTCCGCGCAGCGCCTCCGCCTTCCTGACCTCGGCCTGGAGGTGGGAGAGCTTGCTGGTGATCTTCTGCGCCTCGTCGGGGTTGTCCCACAGAGACGGCGCTGCCGCCTGCTCCTCAAGCAGGGCGATGTCCGCCCTCAGCTTGTCGAGGTCCAGGACGGCCTCGATCGACTCCATGGTCGAGGAGAGGGACTTGAGCTCTTCGGATACGTCGACGACTGCCACGTCCCCCAGCGTAACGGCTCCGCCGATGGACCAGCGCCGGGCGTGAGGCCTTGGGGGGTGGTTACGGGGAGTGACGGGGGGAGGTGGGGTCCGCGCGGGGCGGGGTGCCGGGAGGCGGTGCTGGGGGGTGCTGGGGGAGGTGGTGCTGGGAGGTGGTGCTGAGGGGTGCTGGGAGAGGTGGTGCTGAGGGGTGGTGCTGGGTGGTTGCTGGTTGGGTGCCGACGGTGGTGGTGCTGGGGGACGCCCGGGGGGTGGTGGCGCTGGGGGGTGCTAGTTGGGTGTGGGGCGGTGGCGCTGGGGGAGGTGGCTGGCGAGGGGCGGTCTGGGGACGGAGTCCAGCGCGTGGGAGGACCGGAGCGCCTGGCCCAGGACAGAGTCCCCGGAGAGGGAACCAAGGCGGTGCTCTTGGGGACGGGCGTCCCTGTGCGGGACGAGGGCGGCGCGGCCTCCGGAGCGAAGCCCCGGGTCGAACGTCCGAAGCACAGGATCCGGAGGCGGAAGCCCCGAGACAGGGGTCCCCAGGGCACGTGGCCCCCGGTCCGGGACTCCACTCCGGGACCCCACTCCGGGACGGAGCCCCAAGGGCCGAGCGTCCGAGCGCAGGACCCGAGGGGGAATCCAGGGCAGGAGTCCAAGGGGCGCCCCTTGCGGGGGAGGGTCCTGGCTCAACCGCCACGGTTTTTGGCCGGACGCCTCGGGGGCGCCTTGGGGCGAGGGTCCCGGGGCAGGGAGCGGGGTCTCCTCCAGGGCCAGGCCCGCGAGCCTGGCCTCTGAAGCGCCGGGCCGGGGGCGGACCCTAGGGGCGGGATCCAGAGTGCCTCCCCCTCGGGGGGCGGGAATGGAGTCTCCCCCGAGGCGGAGCCCCAGGACGGGAGTCCGAGGCAAGGGCCCAGGGCGCCCCAGCGCGGGGTCCGGGGCAGCGCCCCTGAAGCGGGCGTCTGGAGGCGGAGCCGCCAGACGGGGCCAAGGGCAGGGCTTCGGCGCGCCGGGTTGTGAGGGGCGGGGGTACCAGGGGCCCTCCCCTGGGGATGGGACGGGCAGGGGCGGCGGGGGCGAGGAATCTAGGGACCCGCCGGGGCCGAGTGTTCCGTCTCGCCAGGCGTGCCCTCACCGTCCGCCGAGGCCAGCCACGCACCGACCCCCACCGCCGCCACCAGCGCCACCGCCCCCGCGCCCAGCGCGACACGCCGACGCCGCGTCGCGGCGCGGTTCCGCGCGGAGCCCGGCCGCGGCGCCCCCGGCGCCCTCGGCACCCGCGCCGTCCCGTGCGCGCCCCCGGCCAGCTCGTCCGGCGCGGGGACCCTCATCGACGTATGCGTGTCCCGGTTGGAGTCGGGCTGGGCGCCGCGCACCAGCGGCACCGCCCCGCGCCGCTCCCGCGCGGTCGGCTCCACGCCCCCGGCGTCCCGGTCCCGCTCCCCCGCCGCGGGCGCCACCGGCTCCGCCTCGACGTCCGTGTCGGGCTCGTCCACGTCCAGCGGCGGCAGCCCGGCCAGCGAGGGGAGCTGCTCCCGCAGCCGGACGGCCAGCTCCGAGGCGCGCAGCCGGGACGCGGGGGCCTTGGCCAGGCACTGGATGATCAGCTGCCACAGTTCCTCGGGGATACCGGGCAGCGGAACGACCGTTTCCGTCACATGCCGCCGCAGCACCGCCCCGGGGTGCCCGCCGCCGAACGGAGTGAAGCCGGCCAGCAGTTCGTACAGGACCGTCGCGAGGGCGTAGATGTCGACGGCCGCGCGGGGCGGCAGTCCCTCGACGATCTCGGGGGCGAGATAGTCCGGTGTCCCGATGATCTTCGTGGCACGGGTGCGCCGCGCCGTGTCGATCAGTTTGGCGACGCCGAAGTCGGTCAGCAGCGCGCGGTGCGAGCCGCCGGGGCCGAGCGGTCCCTGCATGTCCAGCAGCACGTTCTCGGGCTTCACGTCGCGGTGGACGACCCCGGCCCGGTGCGCCGCCGCGAGGCCGTCCGCCACGTCGGCGACGATCGCCACGGCCGCCTCGGGGGCGAGCCGCCGCTCCCGCTCCAGCCGGGTGCGCAGATCGGTGCCGCGGACCAGGTCCATGACGAGGGCGAGGTCGTTGCCGTCGACCACCAGGTCCCGTACGGAGACCACGTTCGGATGCTCCAGGCCGAGCAGGGCGGTGCGCTCCTGGACGAAGCGGGAGACCAGCTCCTGGTCGGAGGCGAGATCCTCGCGCAGCATCTTGATGGCGACGGGCCCCTCGGGTCCCTCGCCCAGCCACACCGTGCCGGCGCTGCCCCGCCCCAGGATCTGGTTCGCGGTGTACCGGCTGCCGATCTTCCGTGCCAAGACTGCTCCTACAGACGCGTGTTGCCGCCAAAACTACGCGTCCGACGGGCCAACCTTCACCGCGGAGGCGGAAATCACCCACCGGATGTCGACAAAGCGACCGAGTGGCGTGGTTGCGGGGCCGTCCGGTGGCCCGGTCGTCCAGCGGGTCCGGTCGTCCGATCAACAGGGGCCGGGCACCTGGAGCCCGGCCCGTTCGTCGGCCGGTCCGTCAGACCGGCCTTCCGGACGGGGTCCCCATGTCCGGCCCTCAGGCCGGGCCCTCATGTCCTGTCCTCAGGCCCGGCTCCGTGGCCCGGCTCTCAGGCCGAGCTTCCGCCCCCGAGGTCGCCGATCCAGCCGGTGATCGTGGTGAACCAGTCGGTGAGCTGGTCCCAGTACCCCTTGCCCGTGCCGATCCAGTCCTGGAGCGGGCTCAGCTCCCAGATCAGCCAGCCGGCCACGAACAGGATGACGACCGTGAACAGACAGCCCTTGAGGCAGCCCAGGCCCGGGATGCGCATCGGATTGGCGCTGCGCTGGCGCGGCTCTCGGGGCTCACGCTGCGGACGGGTCTGCTGCGGCGTGGGCGGCGGCGCGTACCGCTGAGGCTGGTGCGGCTGCTGAGGCTGCGGCGGCGCGGGCGCGTACTGCTGAGGCTGGTACTGGGGCTGCTGATGCGGATGGCCGTACCCGGGCGGTGGCGGCGCCTGCTGCGGCCGGGGCTGCGGCTGCCGGTGAGGCGGCTGCTGGGGCGGCTGCTGCGGGGCGGCCTGCCGCTGAGGGCGGCGGCGCAGCGGGTCCTGGCTGGGGTCGAGGTACTGGACCTGGGTCTGCTCGTTGCGGTCACGGGCGGCCCGCAGCTGGTTCTGCCAAGGGTGCGGCTCGTCGCCCTGGGGCGCGCCGCCGGGCTGTCCGGGCGGCACCGGAGGCAGGACGGCCGTGGGATCGGCTCCGCCCCGCCCCGGTGCGCCGGTGCTGGGCAGTACGGCGGTGGGGTCGGCGGCGCCCGAGGGCCCGCCGGTGTGGGGCAGGACACTGGTCGCCGCGTTGGGGTCGTACGCGCCCGGCGCGCCGTGCGGAAGCACCTGGGTCGGGTCGGCGGCCCCGGGCGTGTCGGGCACGGTCGTCGGCGACGGGTCCGGGGCGAGCAGCGCGGAGACGCCCTCGGCGGCGGCGATCTGCGCGGAGTTGGCGTGCACCCCGATGCCGTCGGCGACGACGCGCAGACCGCGTGCGAGGTTCTCGGCGCTGGGCCGTTCGTCGGGGTTCTTGCGAAGGCAGCGCTCTATGACCGTCCACAGTGGTTCGGGGACGGTGGACGGGCGGCGCGGCTCGGCGCTCAGATGCTGGTGCAGTACTTCGAGCGCGCTGCCGCCGGAGAACGGCGGGCGGCCGGTGACCAGCTCGTACAGCAGGATTCCGGCGCCGTAGACGTCGACGGCGGAGGTCTGCGGGCGGCCCTCGGCGGATTCGGGCGCCACATACGCGGGCGTTCCGACGAATTCATGGGTGCGGGTCAGGCCGGGCGAGTCGGCCAGCCGGGCGATGCCGAAGTCGGTGAGCATCGGGTGCATCTGGCCCTGGTACTGCTTGAGCAGCACGTTCGCGGGCTTCAGGTCGCGGTGGACGACACCGTCGGTGTGGCTGGCGGCGAGCGCGTCGGCGACCTGGGCGGTCAGCAGGGAGGCGGCGACCGGTGTGAGGGGGCCGTTCTCGCGGAGATAGCGGTGCAGGTCGGGGCCGTCGATCAGGTCCATGACGAGGGCCAGCAGTTCGCCCTCCACGACCAGGTCGCGCACCCGCACGATGTTGGGGTGGGTCAGCCTGAGCAGGACGGAACGCTCCCTGAGGAAGCGCATCACCACGTCCGGGTCGCCCGCCAGCTCCTCCTTGAGGACCTTGATGGCGACGGTCTCGCCGGGCTGACCGGGCACGGCCGCCTCGGCGCCCGCGGTCTCACGCTGGCGGGCGCGCCAGACGGTGCCTGTGGCGCCGCGTCCGAGCGGCTCCTCCAGGAGGTACTTGCTGCCTACCGGCCGCACGTCATGCGCTCCCTGTTGCTTGCCGGCCACCTGCTCGCCGCTTGCCTGGCTGGTCCGTACACCGCGCGAAGTGTGCTACGGGTGTCCGACCCACTGTAGTGCCGCCCGCCTGTGGCCGGGCTGTCGTCGATACCGCGCCCGGCGCCGGCCGCGGGCGCCGTTCCGCTCCGCCGCTCCTTCCCGCCTCTTCCCGAGGGCGTGCCCAGGGGGCGCGCCCGGAGCTGTGCCCACCGGCGGTCCGGCGGGCGTCCGGACGGGGCCCCGACAGGTCCTCGACGGGTCCACGCCCGTGTTCGACGGGAAGACGCCCGGTCGGCCTGGTTGGTTGCCGAACACGGACGTGACCGATCTCAAATCGAGCGCGATTCGATCGCCGGTCGGTCCCAAGCGGACCGGCGCCGCGCAATGGACAGGCACTTTTGCGGGCAGAGCCGACCAATCAAGATCACTTGACGCCGGGCGGCGGGCGCGTTGTCGGCGGCAGGTGCGAGGATGCCTGTCAGTACTGGCCGACGCGCTCGTGCGGTGGGGGGAAGTCCGCGGTGGGGGACCGCGGTTCGGCCCGTCCCTTCTGCCCGGGTGCCCGCGCAGAAGGGACCGCTGGCGGCGATGCAGATCCGGCTGACCGTCGTAGACCCGCTCGGCCCGCCCTCCGAGACCCGTGGCCGCGCGGCGCGCTGCGACGTGCTGGTCACGGCCCCCGCCGGGACGGCCCTCGCGGCGGTGGCCTCGGCCCTGGCAGGGGCGGTCGCGGGCGAGGCGGGCGCCGATCGCGGTCCGGTGGTGCTCTTCACGGGCGCGCAGCGCCTGGACGCCCAGCGCTGCACGCTCGGCGAGCCGCCGCTGGTCGACGGCGCGGTGCTGTCCGTCGGCGCCCCCGCCGACCCGGAGCCGCATCCGGAGCTGGACGACGCGCCCGCCCGGCTGGACGTGATCGCGGGCCCGGACGCGGGCGGCGTCCATCTGCTGCACGGCGGGCAGGTCACCGTCGGCCGCTCCGCCGACGCCGATGTCCCCCTCGACGACCCGGACGTCTCACGGCTGCACTGCGCGGTCACCCTGGCCGACGACGGCCGCGCGGCGGTGGCCGACCTCGGCTCCACGAACGGCACGGCCCTGGACGGCCGCCGGGTCGGCCCCCGCGCGGTGCGCTTCGCGCCGGGGGCGCTGCTCAGGATCGGCGAGTCGGCGCTGCGGATCGCGCCACCGGGCGGTCTGGGCGCGCGGATGCGGACGGAGCCGGACGGCGAGGGGTATGTGCGGGTGTCGCCCGCGGAGGCGTCCACGGAGGGACCCGCCCCGATACCGGGGTCGGCTCCGGCGACCGGCCCCGCTCCGGGGACCGGCTCCGTCCCGACGGCCCGTTCCGCCCCGGGGACAGCGGCCGGTCCGGTGCCGGGGCCGTACGGCGCCGCCTCGGGGCCCGGCGCCGGGGACGCGCATGTCACGCACACCACGGCGGGCTGGGACGTGCAGGGTGCCCAGGAGCACGCGCCCGCCGAGCCGCCGATCGTGCCGGGACAGGGCAGGGCCCCACGGATCGAGAGCCGTCCGGGCGGGTTCGCCGGGGACTCCGGCGCGGCTCCCGGGGACGGCCGCGACGCCCCGCGCGGTGGCGCCCCCGGCCGCTCCCGGCACACGCCCCGCACCGGCGCCCCGGGAAGCGACGGCGACACACACGGGACCGGCGACTTGGGAACCGGCCCCGGCGCCCGCCCCACCGCCCGCGACGACACGCCGCCCCACACCCCCGGTACCCGCAAACGCGGCATCTCCGCGTGGGCCCGGCGGCTGGCCGGAGGCCGCGGCGAAGCGGCACCGGGCGGGACCGTGCCGTACGACGGCGAGACCGCCTACGCGCGGGAGACGCCCCCCGAGACGGCCGCCCCGCGCGACCCGGCCGCCGCCCCGCTGCCGGACACCTGGCCGGACCCGGCCGCGCTGCTGCTGACCGCACTGGGACCGGGCCCCCGGCTGTGGGAGCGCTCACCGGGCCACCCGGAGGCGCTCACCGTGCGGCTGGGCACCGCCGACCGTCCCGCGCCGGACGGCTCCGGGCTGCTGCCCGCCGTACCGGTGACCACCGATCTGCGTGAGGCGGGGGCGCTGGGCCTGGCAGGGCCGCGCCCCCGGCTCGCCGGGCTGGCCCGCGCGGTGCTGGCGCAGCTCGCCGCGCTGCACTCGCCGGACGGCCTGGAGATCGTCCTGATCAGCGCGGACCGCACCCGTCCGGTGCACGAGCGGACCGCCGAGTGGTCCTGGCTCGGCTGGCTCCCCCAGGTGCGCCCACGGCACGGCCAGGACTGCCGGCTGCTCCTCGCCTACGACCGCGAGCAGGCGGCGGCGCGCCTGGACGAGCTGCTGCGGGGCATGGAGGAGCGCCTCGCGGACGGCACGGTCCACTACGCCGTCCCCACGCGCGCGGGCGGGGCGCACCGGCCCGCGTGGGCCGTGGACGGCGTCGACGGCGAGGACGGCGACCCGGCCGCCGCCGCGGGCGTTCCGGGGCCGTACACGGTGGTCGTGGTGGACGGCGATCCGGGTGGTTCCGGGCTGCGGGACGCCCTCGCGCGGCTGTGCGCGCAGGGTCCCCGGGCCGGGATACATGTGCTGTGCCTGGCGGAGACGGCGGCGGGCGGGTCGGCGCCGGTGACGGAGATGTTCGAGGCGGCGTGCGCGGCGGCCCCGGTGTTCCGGGAGTGCGGTGCGGTCGCACTGCTCGGCGGGGACGTGGCGACCGCGCTGCGGCTGCTGCGGGTCGCGTCCGGCGAGCAGGGGCGCGGGCCGCTCGGGCAGGGCACGTCCGCCGCGGTGGACGCGGTGTCCCCGGCGTGGGCGGAGCGGTTCGCGCGGGCCCTGGCGCCGCTGCGGCCGGAGGGCACGGGCGGGGAGCGGCCCGCGCGGGTGTCGGCCCCGCTGCCGCAGACGGCCCGGCTGCTGGACGAGCTGGGGCTCGCGCGGGCCACCCCGGCGTCCCTGATGGCCCGCTGGGCGGACGCGGCCGACGACCGGCAGGCGGTCGGCGGGCGGGCCTGGGCGGTGCTGGGCGCGGGCCCGCGCGGGCCGGTCGGCGTGGATCTGGTGGCCGAGGGCCCGCATCTGCTGGTCGAGGGCCCGGCGGGCAGCGGCCGTACGGAGCTGCTGCGGGCGGTGGTGGCCTCGCTGGCGGCGGCCGAGCGCCCCGACCGGCTCGGCATGATCCTGATAGACGGACGGGACGGCGTGGGGACGGGCGGGGGCCCGGCGGACGGGCTGCGGGTCTGTACCGAGCTGCCCCATGTGACGACCCATCTCACGGTCAACGATCCGGTACGGATGAGGGAGTTCGCCCAGTCCCTGTCCGCGGAGCTGAAGCGGCGGGCGGAACTGGTGGGCCGTACGGACTTCACGGGCTGGCACGCGGCACACGCCCCCCATGCGGGGCACTCCGGGCACGCGGGCCACTCGATGCCGGGCCGGATCGGGCCGCAGCGGACGGTGGACAACGGTGGCCCGGGAGCAGGGCCCGGCAGGGACACGCCCACGGCGTCCACCGCGGCGGGGGACATAGACACCCCGCCCAGCTCGACCCTGCGGCTGCGCCCGGCGGCGGCGCGCAGACGCACGGAGACGCCCCCACCGCTGCCCCGGCTGGTGGTCGTCGTGGACGACCTGGACGCGCTGGTCTCCCCCGCGCTGGGCTCGCCCGGCCGTCCGGCGGCGGGGTCGGTGATGCGGGCCCTGGAGGCGGTCGCGCGCGAGGGCGAGCGGCTGGGCGTCCATCTGGTGTCGGCGGCGCATCCGGGCGGCCGTACGGCGGAGACGGAGCCGGTGCGGCGGGCGGCCCTGCTGGTGGAGCTGGAGACGCCGGTGGAGGGCCCTGAGGAGCCCGCGCCGGGACGGGGGCGGCTGACCGGGGGCGACGGGCGGGGAACGGCGTTCCAGGGCGGCCGGGTGACGGGCCGTATCCCGCGTACGGCGACGCTGCGGCCCACGGTCGTACCGGTGGAGTGGGAGCGCGCGGGCGACCCTCCGGCCCGGCGCCCGGTACGGGAGTTGGGCAACGGGCCGACGGACCTGGCGCTGCTGGCCAGCGCGTTGGAGCGGGCCGCGCGGGAGGTGTCGGCGCCTGAGGTGCCGTCGCTGCTGTAGTCCGGGCTCGTAGCGCGTCGGGGGGCTTGCGGCTCAGGGGGCGTCCGAGTCGGCGGCTGTCCGAGTCCGCGGCGTCGGTGTCCCCGCGCGTCGGAGTCCAGGGGGTTCGAGTCCGGCGGGTCGCAGACCAGGCGTCCAAGTCCGGGCGTGTCGGAGACCCTGGCGTCAGATCCAGGCGTGTCGTGGACCGGGCGCACATGCGCGTCCGGCGGCTCACAGATGGGGCGTTCGCTGCCGCTGTTACCGGCGTTGCGGATGCGACGTACGGGGCCCCACGCATCCGTACGCACCCGTACGCGTCCGCCCTGTCACCCGCTCCGCGCCGCCCCATCACGACGGGGTCACGATCGCGCTCTTGACACGACGTCCGCTCTTGCCGACCCCCGGCGCCCGGCGTAAACCAAACCGCACGTAGCGCTCGAACCTTCGACGAGATCCGAAGAACGGGGCCGTGATGCACTGCAAGAGCGACACCATCCGTCAGGTACGGACGTCCCGCACACGCAAAGCCGCCCGGCTGTCCGCCGCGTCCCTCGCGGCGGCCCTCGCCCTCTCGCTGACCGCCTGCGGGGGCGGGGACGACGGCGGGGGCGGGGGCGGGGAGAGCGCGGGCGGCGGCGAGACCGCCAGTACCGTCACCCTCCCCCAGCTCGACGGTCAGAGCCTCGAAGTCGCCGCCGTATGGACCGGGCCCGAACAGGCCAACTTCAAGAAGGTGCTGGAGGAGTTCGAGAAGCGCACCAGCGCCTCGGTCACCTTCGTCCCCGCCCAGGATCCGATCATCAACTTCCTCGGTTCCAAGATCGCGGGCGGGGCGCCGCCGGACGTGGCGATGCTGCCGCAGGTCGGCGCGATCCAGCAGGCCGTGGACAAGGGCTGGGCCACACCGGTCGGACCGGCGGCGAAGGAAGAGCTGAGCAAGAACTTCGCACAGGCATGGCAGGACCTCGGCGCGGTGGACGGCGAGCAGTACGGCGTGTATTACAAGGCGGCGAACAAATCCCTGATCTGGTACAACAACCAGGTTTTCGAGAACGCCGGGGCCACCGAGCCCACCACATGGGACGAGTTGCTGACCGCCGCCCAGACGATCTACGACTCCGGGGTCACACCGTTCTCGGTCGGCGGCGCGGACGGCTGGACGCTCACCGACTGGTTCGAGAACGTGTACCTCTCACAGGCCGGTCCCGAGAAGTACGACCAGCTCGCGCGGCACGAGATCCCCTGGACCGATCCTTCGGTCAAGGACGCGCTGACCGTGCTCGCCGGGATCTGGGGCAAGGCGGACTACATCGCGGGCGGCGCGGACGGGGCACTTCAGACCGAGTTCCCGGCGTCCGTGACACAAACGTTCACCGGAGGTGATCAACCGAAGGCCGGAATGGTCTTCGAGGGCGATTTTGTTCAGGTGAACATCGCGGAGACGGACGCCAAGGTCGGCACCGACGCCAAGGTGTTCCCGTTCCCGGCGGTCGGCGACACCGCGCCCGTGGTGTCCGGCGGCGACGCGGCGGTGATCCTGGAGGACTCCGAGGCCGCACAGGCGCTCGCCACCTTCCTGGCCTCCCCGGACGCGGCGGCCGTCCAGGCGAAGCTCGGCGGCTTTCTCTCGCCGAACAAGAACGTGGACACCTCCGTCTACCCGAACGAGGTGCAGCGCAAGATGGCCGAGGCCCTGGTCGCGGCCGGTGACGACTTCCGCTTCGACATGTCCGACCAGGCCCCGCAGGCGTTCGGCGGCACACCCGGTAAAGGCGAGTGGAAGATCCTCCAGGACTTCCTGAAGGACCCGTCCGACATCGCGGGCACCCAGGAACAGCTGGAGGCCGAAGCGGCCAAGGCGTACGGGAACTAGCGGCGATGGCATCGCCCGTGACGGCGGGGGACGGCACACCCCCCGCCGCTCCCCGTGGCCGGCGCGGTGTGACGGGGACGCGATGGTCGGTGGCCGCGCTGTTCCTGCTGCCCGCCGTGGTGCTGCTCGGCGCGCTCGTGGTCTACCCGATCGGGTACTCGGTCGTGCGCAGCTTCTACGACCAGTCCGGCGACGGTTTCGCCGGGTTCGACAACTACCAGGCGCTCTTCACGGACGACGGCATCCGCACCGCGCTGAAGAACAACATCATCTGGGTGGTGTTCGCGCCGACCATCGCGACCGCGCTCGGTCTGGTCTTCGCGGTGCTGACCGAACGGGTGCACTGGGGCACCGCGTTCAAGCTGATCGTTTTCATGCCGATGGTGATCTCGATGCTCGCCGCGGGGATCATCTTCCGGCTGGTGTACGACCAGGACCCGGACAAGGGCGTGGCGAACGCGGTCTGGGTGGGGGTGCACGACACGTTCGCCGAGTCGTCGGCGTTCCCGAAGGCGCACCCGGGGCGGAACTCGCCCCTGGTGGCCGATACGGCGGCCAAGGGGGCCTTCGTCACCCGGGAGCCGGTCCGCGCGGGCGAGCCGGTCGCCCTGCCGCTGGTCGGGGTCGCCCCCGACCAGATGCCCGGCGACGCGGCGACCGCCATAGGTGCCCCCTCCGAGCCGGACCGGGTCACCGGCACCGCCTGGCAGGACTTCACCCGCGGCAAGGGCGTGGGCACCCTCGGCGCGCCCGACCCGGCCGAACTGGGCTACGCGGGCATGAAGGTCGAAGCGGTCAAGGACGGCGAGGTGGTGGCCTCCACGGAGGCCGCCGCCGACGGGACGTTCAGCCTGCCCGCGGCGGCCGACGGGGCACTGCTGCGGCTGCCCGCCGACAACTTCAAGGAGCCCTACAACGGGCTGGACTGGCTCGGCCCGTCCCTGGTCACCCCGGCGATCATCGGCTCGTACATCTGGATGTGGGCCGGTTTCGCGATGGTGCTGATCGCGGCGGGGCTGGCGAGTGTGCCGCGGGAGCTGATGGAGGCGGCGCGGGTCGACGGGGCCAATGAGTGGCAGGTGTTCCGGCGGGTCACTGTGCCGCTGCTGGCTCCGGTGCTCGCCGTGGTGACCGTCACTCTGATGATCAATGTGCTCAAGGTGTTCGACCTGGTGTTCATCATCGCGCCGGGCTCGTCCCAGGACGACGCGAACGTGCTCGCCCTGGAGCTGTACCGCAAGGGCTTCTCCGAGGACCAGCCGGGCATCGCGAGCGCGATCGCGGTGTTCCTGCTGCTTCTGGTGATCCCGGTGATGTGGTTCAACATCCGGCGGCTGCGGCGGGAGGGCAGGCGGTGAGCGTTCACGCTGATCGAATGAACAAAGCGAACAAAGCGTCAGCCGTACGATCGGTGGCGGCCCGGCCGCCGCTGGGGGCGCGGATCGTGGGCCGGCTGAGCGGTGGCGCGGTCCGGGTGCTGCTGGTCGTGGTCGGGCTGTTCTGGCTGGTGCCGACGCTGGGGCTGCTGCTGTCGTCGCTGCGCTCCCCGCAGGACATGGCCGCCGACGGCTGGTGGAACGTGTTCACCGAGCCGTCCCAGCTCACCTTCGGGGCGTACCGGACCCTGTTGGAGAACGACGACATCACCGGATCGCTGCTGAACACCGTGTGGATCACGGTCCCGGCGACCGTCCTGGTGGTGGTGATCGGTTCGCTCGCCGGGTACGCGTTCGCGTGGATGGAGTTCCCCGGCCGCGACTGGTGGTTCCTGGCGGTGGTGGGGCTGCTGGTGGTACCGGTACAGGTGGCGCTCATCCCGATCGCCGAGCTGTTCGGCGGGATCGGTCTGTTCGGCTCGGTCCTGGGCGTGGTCCTGTTCCATGTGGGCTTCGGCCTGCCGTTCGCGGTGTTCCTGCTGCGGAACTTCTTCGCCGAGATCCCCAGGGAACTGCTGGAGGCGGCGCGTCTGGACGGCGCCGGTGAGCTGCGGCTGTTCGCGACGGTCGTGATGCCGCTCGGCGGTCCGGCGATCGCCAGCCTGGGCATCTTCCAGTTCCTGTGGGTGTGGAACGACATGCTGGTCGCGCTGGTCTTCACGGACGCGGGCAGTCAACCGATCACGGTCGCGCTCCAGACCCAGGTACGGCAGTTCGGGAACAACATCGATGTGCTCGCACCGGGCGCGTTCATCTCCCTGGTGATCCCACTGACCGTGTTCTTCGCGTTCCAGCGGCAGTTCGTGTCGGGGGTGATGGCGGGCGCGGTCAAGTGATCAAACGATCAGGGAGGGGGCGGACGATGCTCGAACGACCAGGCGGGACGGCAGTGTTCGAACGGCCAGGCGGGGCGGACGATGGTCGAACGATCAGTGGATGGTCGGCGGTCGAACGATCCGAGAACCGGCGAACGATCACAAACGATCCGAGGTCCGAGGAACGGACTGCCGCCGAACGATCCGGCCCGAGTTACGGTCGGCGATCGAACGGTCCGAACGATCACCCGTCCGTGATCAAGTAACCATCGGTGGCGGGGCGTTGGGGCGGGTCCGTGACGGCCGGCCCTCGTCCCCCGATTGCCGTACACCGCGTAACTCCCGCGCGCCGGGGGCCGTTGCCGGGCAGAACGCCCGTGCCGACCCAGGGATGCCCCCTTGCCCAGGTTCACTGTCATCGTCCCCGCTCACCAGGTCCAGGCGTACCTGCACGAGTGCCTGGAGTCGGTGCTCTCGCAGTCGTACATCGATCTCGAAGTGATCGGGGTCGACGACGGTTCGCCGGACGCCTCGGGCGAGATCCTCGACTCCTTCGCGGCCCGCGACCCCCGGGTGCGGACCGTACGGCTGCCCGAGCGCACCGGCCGGGCACGCGCCGCCGGTCTGGAGCGGGCGGGCGGCGACTACGTGCTCTTCCTCGACGGCACCGACACCCTCACCCCGCACGCGTTGCGCACGATCGCCGACCGGCTCAAGGAGACCGACGAGCCGGATGTCCTGGCACATGGGCGGGTCCGGCTCGACCGGACGGGATCGCCGGTCCCGGAGCCGTGCCCGGCGGCGCTGGGCGAGCACGGTCCGGCTCCCTTCCCGCTCACCGACCGCCCCGACCTGCTCGCCACACCGGCCTGGAGCAGGGTGTACCGCCGGGAGTTCCTCGACCGCCGTGCCGCGAGCGTCCCCGCCGACCAGCCGTACGTCTGGTCGTACGCCACGCTGCTCACCGCCGAGCGGATCGCCACGCTCGACCGGGTCTGTGTGCGCGAACGGCGCCCCCGCCGCACCAGCCCGCCGGGTGAAACGAACATCTCGGGTCGAACGAACATCTTCGATCAGTACGACCAGGTCTTCGCGTGGCTCGACGAACATCCCGGACTCGCCGCCTGGCGGCCGGTGCTGTACCGCCGGATGCTCGATCACCTCGCGGCCCGGTCCGCCCGGTTGCCGCGCCGTGCGCACGCCGACTTCCTGCGCCACGCCCGGGACCTCAGCCGCCGTCACCACGCACCGGGCGTCCGGCCCGCCCTCCGGCACGTCCCCGTCCGTCTCGGGACGCACCGCACCCTGCGCGCGCTGCGGCTGATCGTCACCGGTGCCCGCCGCACGGCGGCGCTCGCGACCCGGCTGTCCGGCGCCCTGCGCACCGCCGGTCTGCGGCTGCACTACGGCGTCCAGCGGCGGCTGCCGGTGCGCGAGGACCGGGCGGTGTTCACGGCGCGGGCGGGTCACGGCAGCGTGCCGGGGGTGCTGGAGGCGGCGTTCCGTTCGCTCGCCCCGCACCTGCGCACCGCGTGGGTCGCCCGCGCGGAGCACCAGCACACCGTGCCGCCGGGCCCGCTCCGGCTCGCCCCGGACACGGCGGCCTACTGGAGCGCGCTGGCCCGTTCGAAGTACCTGATCACCGACACCGAACTCGATCCGCGTCTGATCAAACGACCAGATCAGATCGTTGTGCAGACCGGGCAGGGCACACCGCTCGGGCATCTGGGCCTGGACCTGCTGGACCGCCCCGCGGCTGCCCACGGCACCGACTTCGGACGGCTGCTGCGCGGGGTCGACCAGTGGGACTACGTCCTGTCCGCGAACCGCCATTCCACGCTCACCGTCGAGCGGGCCCTGCCGGGCCGATACCGGACCCTTGAGTACGGATGTCCGGGCAACGACGTCTTCCAGCAGGCGACCTCGGCGGACGTGGCCCGGCTGCGCGAGTCGCTCGGTGTCCCGGCGGGTGCGGTGGCGCTGCTGTATGTGCCCGCCCGGCGGGACTACCGCCGCGCCCAGCCCGCGCGGCTGGACCTGGAGCGTGTCCTGCGCCGCCTCGGCCCGCGGTTCGTGGTCCTGACGCGGGGCGCGCACACCGGTCTCGGTGACCGGCTGCCCGAGCGGTTGATCAATGTTGGTGATCATCCGAACATCCGGTCGCTGTGCCTGGCGTCCGACGCGCTGATCACCGACTACGCGCCCCTGATGTTCGACTACGCGGGACTCGATCGGCCGATGGTGCTGCACATGGACGACTGGGCGGCCTACGACGCGGCCCGGGGCACCTACTTCGATCCGCGCGACTTCCCTCCCGGGGCCGTCGCGCGGGGCGAGGACGAACTGATCGACATCTTCGCGTCCGGTCACTGGTGCGGTTCGCGCTCCGCCCAGGTGCGGGCGGCGTTCCGGGACCGGTTCTGTCCGCATGACGACGGACGCGCCGCCGAACGGGTCGTCCGGCACGTGGTGCTGGGGCAGACGGGCGAGACGGCGGGGTGGCCGGTGGTGGTGGCACCGCAGGAGCGGCATCCTGTGCCCGCGGCGGCCTCGCTCGTCCGGCCCCCGCAGGCCACCGTGGACCGGCCCGCGACCGCCCACCGGGGCACCGCGAGCGGCAGCCGCTGATCCGCCGACGTCCCTCGCCCTCCGGGAGCCCGTATGAGCACCTCGCGGCCCACACCGAGCCGACCCTCCACCTGGCGTCCGGCCGGACGTCCTGGCAAGCACCGCGCGGGCACGTGATCCGTCCCGGCGGGTGGTGCCGGGGGCAGGGGGGTGGCTTCGGACGGAGGTGGGGGGCCGACCACCGGCGCGGGCCGCGCGGGGCGGGGTTTGCGGGGGACGCCGGTCTAGGTGAGGTGGGGGCCGCGTCGGACGCCGGTCCAGGCGGGACGCCGGTGCAGACGGGGCGGGGGCGGGCGGGGCGGGGCGGGGAAGCATGTGGGGCGCCGGTCTGGGCAGGGCGGCAATGGGACGCGCGGGGCCCGGATCTATGCCGGGGGGCAGGTCTACGACACGCCGAGGGGCACGCCGGACCGGGGTCCACACGGGGCCGGGTCCCGGCGAACGGACTCGTCCGTTGCGGTGACAGAGGGTCAGCGGGCAGGGTCCGGCGGGAAGGTACGGCCAGTGTCCACGCCCATGTCCTCCCCGATCTCCCCGGCCTCCCGGTGAACGCCCCCGTCCTGGCCGGGCGTTCCGTACGCGGCGCGACCGCCCTGCGCGGGGGCCGTCCCTGGCGTCCGACGCCGTACCAGGTGTTCGGGCTGCTGTGCTGGCTCGTGGTGTCGTTGGCGTACTGGCGGGTCCCGCTCTGCTGTGACGCCGGGCTGGACGCGGCCGTCGTCGAACGGCTCGCGGCGGACCTGCTGCACCCACGCCACCCCGTGGCCGCGCTGCCGGGCGCGGGAAGCCCGTATTACTCGCCGTACGCGGTCGCTCAGGGCGTTCTCGCGCGGTGGACCGGGCTGGGCGGCTGGGAGGTGGTACGGCTGGCCGGGCCGGTGAATCTGCTGGTGCTGCTGATCGGCGTCGGCCGCTTCGTCCGGATGCTGACCCCGCGCCCCTGGGCGCCCGTCCTGGCGCTCGCCGCGCTGACGCTGCTGTGGGGCACGGGCCCGGTGCCGGGCGGTCCGTCGCTCGCTCTGCTGCCGCTCACCGGTGGCCTCCAGGACCCGTCGGTGTCCACGCTCGGACTGACGCTGTGGGCGTGGGGGCTGACGGGCGTGCGGGCGCGGGACGCCGGGCGGGTACGGTTCGTCGGCCCGAGCGGTCTGCCCGGTCCGCTCGGATACGCGGCCCTTGGCGTGCCGTACGGGCTGGTCGGGCTCATCGACCCCGTGGTGGGGGTGGGCGCCGGGGTCGGGGCGTTGACTCTGATCGGTTGTGGGCGTCCCCGCGCGGTGCCTCGTTGGGGATGGGCAGCGGTGACCGCGACGGCGGTGATCTGGAGCTGGCCGTACTACGACGCCTTCACCGCCGGGTTCGATCACGCAATCGGTGATCGTTCGCTCATGTCCGCTCCTGCCGGGTCCCTGATCGGGGCGTGCTGGCTGGCGCTGCTCGTGGGGCTGCCCATGCTGGTGGTCAGGGCGGGGTGTGGCTCCTGGCGCGATCCCTTGGTGCTGATGGCGGTGCCTGGGCTGGCGGTGGTCGGGTACGCCCTCCTGGACGGCCGTCCGGTCGATGGCGGGCTGCTCGACCTTGCGCTGGTGCCGCCGCAGTGCGCGGTCGCGGTGGAGTTGGCGGTACCGCGTCCCTGGTCTGTGTGGCGGCGGGCGCTGGGGGTGGTGGCGGTGGGCGGGATGTGCGCGGGGTTGCTCATGGCGCAGGGCGGGGCGGTGCTACCGGGAGCGTTCGATCAGAACCGATCATCCCGATCACCGTATGGCGTGTCGTACGCGTGGGCGGCGCAGCATGTCGGGCCCGGTGACGTGGTGCTGGCCGTGGGGCGGGACACCGTGCACGGGCTGGCCGGGTTCGGCGTGGACGTGGTCGCTCCGGCCGTCGCGGACCCGGCCCTGGACGAGGCCGCGCGCGACGACCGGCTGGCGGATGTGCGGACGTACCTGTCCCCCGGCGCCACCCCCGCCGAGCGGGCCGCCGTCGTCCGCCGGCATCGCGTGCGCTGGGTACTGCTGACGCGGTGGCACACGGTGCCGGAGGGCGCGGTGGTCGTGGCGTGGAGCGAGCGGACGGGGGAGGTACTGGCGCGGGTGGGGTGAGGGACTAATAGGGGACCAGGGGGCTGCTACGGGGCAGCTACCGGGACTGCCAAGGGACTACCAGGGACTACTCGATGACCAGTTCGACCGGGACGTTGCCGCGGGTGGCGTTCGAGTAGGGGCAGACCTGGTGCGCGGTCTCGACGAGCTTGCGGCCGGTGGCCTCGTCGACGGAGTCGGGGAGTTCGACGCGCAGGGTCACCTTGAGCGCGAAGCCCTCGCCCTGCTTGCCGATGCCGACCTCGGCGGTGACGGCGGCGTCACTGACGTCGACCTTCGCCTGGCGGCCCACCAGGCCGAGCGCGCTGCCGAAACAGGCCGCGTAGCCGGCGGCGAAGAGCTGCTCGGGGTTGGTGCCCTGACCGTCGCCGCCCAGTTCGACGGGCGGGGCCAGCTTGACGTCGACCTTGCCGTCGGAGCTGACGGCGCGGCCGTCACGGCCGTGGGTGGCGGTGGCTACGGCGGTGTAGAGCGCGTCCATGGGTGAACCATCCCTCTCGAAGCATGAAATACGAAGCACGACCTATGGGGGCGTGCTGCGGGGTCTGAAGTCCGCGTGTCGCGGGTCCGTTCCGGTGTCTGGCGACCGTCTCCGGCCGCCGACAAGAACAAGTGAAGCACGCAATTCAATTGCACGCAACTAAATGATGGACCAGAGGTAAGCTGAGGACATGACCCCGACACGCACTCCCACGACCGCGCAGGCCGCCGCACCGGCCACCTCACCGTCCGACACGCCGGCCACCGCTCCCCCGGGCGGCGCCCAGGTCCAGGACCAGGACCTGCTGCTCCTGGACCGCCAGATCTGCTTCTCGCTGCACGCCGCGTCACGCGCGTTCAACGGCCTCTACCGCGTGATCCTCAAGGATCTCGGGCTGACCTATCCCCAGTACCTGGTGCTGCTGGTCCTCTGGGAGCACGGCGAACTCCCCGTCAAGCAGCTCGGCGAGCATCTGCGCCTCGACTCCGGCACGCTCTCGCCGCTGCTGAAGCGGCTGGAGGCGGCGGGGCTCGTCCGCCGTGAGCGCAGCACCCAGGACGAGCGTTCGGTCGAGATCCGGCTGACCGAGGAGGGCCTGGCCCTGCGCGAGCGGGCGCTGGACGTGCCCCGCCGGATCGCCACGGCCACCGGCTGCGACATCGCGGAGCTCCGCGACCTCAAGGCCCGGCTCGACGATCTGACGTCCCGGCTGGACACGGCACTCGCGAAGTGAGCGGCCTGTCCGACGGCTCCGGAACCAGCGCTCCCGTCAGCCCCGGAACCCGCTCCAGGTCCGGCCTCCCCGACAACACCGGAACCGGCGTTCCCGAAGGCTCCAGAACCGGTGTTCCCGATGGCCTCCGCCCCGTCCCCCACCCGACGTCTTCACGCCACGTCCTCGGCGCACTGCGGTCCGTAGCCTGCTTCACTGTCTGACGAGACCGACCGACGAGGGGACTGGCGGCACATGACCTGGCTGATCACCGGAGGCGCCGGATACATCGGCGCACACGTGGTGCGCGCGCTGACCGACGCGGGCGAGCGTGCGGTGGTGTACGACGACCTGTCGACCGGGATCGCCGAGCGGGTGCCGGAGGGGGTCCCCATGGAGGTCGGTACGGTCCTGGACGGGGTACGGCTGAGCAAGGTGCTCGCCGGGCACGGGATCACCGGCGTGATCCATCTGGCCGCGAAGAAGCAGGTCGGCGAGTCGGTGGACATGCCGCTGCACTACTACCGGGAGAACGTCGAGGGTCTGCGGGTGCTCCTGGAGGCGGTCACCGCGGCCGGGATCACGTCCTTCGTGTTCTCCTCCTCGGCGGCTGTCTACGGCATGCCCGACGTCGAGGTCGTCACCGAGGAGACGCCCTGCGTGCCGCTGTCCCCCTACGGTGAGACCAAGCTCGCGGGCGAGTGGCTGGTCCGGGCGACCGGCCGGGCGACGGGCCTCGCGACAGCGTCCCTGCGCTACTTCAACGTGGCGGGCGCGGCCCGTCCCGACCTCGCCGACGTGGGCGTCTTCAATCTCATCCCGATGGTCTTCGAGAAGCTCACCCAGGACATGCCCCCGCGGATCTTCGGCGACGACTACCCGACCCCCGACGGCACGTGCGTACGGGACTACATCCACGTGGCGGACCTGGCCGAGGCACATGTGGCCGCCGCCCGCGCGCTCGCCGACACGCCGGGCCGTGATCTCACGCTCAACATCGGTCGCGGCGAAGGCGTTTCGGTCCGCGAGATGATCGACCGCATCCAGACGATCACCGGCCACCGGATGACCCCCATGGTCACACCGCGCCGCCCCGGTGACCCGGCCCGCGTGGTCGCCTCCGCCGACCGTATCGCCGCCGAACTGGGCTGGAAGGCGAAGCACGACGTCCACGACATGATCACCTCGGCCTGGAGTGGCTGGATGCGCCGTTTTCCATCAACCGAACAGAACTGATCAGCGACTGAACACACGGGCCGGACGGCGCTCCTGACAGCGCCGTAAGCGTGTCGGGGTGTGGCTCGACCGGAGCGCCGAGAGCCACTGAGCGGGGCAGACCTGGCCACAGCCCATGAGAGCCGCTGAGTCGAGCAGGCCGAGCAGGCCGAGCAGACCGAGCAGACCGAGCAGACCGAGCAGACCGAGCAGACCGAGCAGACCGAGCAGACCGAGCAGACCGAGCAGACCGAACCATAACGCCGTGGCCGCCGCGCCGGGCAGACCTGGCCACAACGCCATGAGCGCGCCAGCCGACAACCTCGCGAGTACGCCGGGCGCCCTACTCGGCCACAGCGCCGGAGCAGCCACCACCCCCCGAACCCGGTCACAACGCCTTGAGCGCCCCCGCCGTGGCCCTGGACAGCGCCGCCAGATAGCCCTTCGGCAGCCGATCGCCCCGGATCACCACCGACCGCCAGTACAGCGGCCCGGAGATCAGATCGAGCGCGACCTCCTTGTCGTACCCGGCGCGCACCTCGCCCCGTTCGGCCGCCGCCGCCACGATGGTGCTGGCCACGCCCTCCTGTCCCTCCCGCAGCGCCTTCTGCATCGCCTCCGCGATATCGGGATTGCGCGCGGCCTCCGCCTGGAGGTCGGGAATGATCTGGGAGGCGATCGGATGGCGCAGGGCACGGGACGTGACCTCGTACAGGAGCCGCAGATCGCTCTCCAGGGAGCCCGTGTCCGGCGCGGGCAGCCCCTGCACGGCGAGCGCGGAGACGATGTCCAGCACCAGGTGCAGCTTGGACCGCCACCGCCGGTACACCGCCGTCTTGCCGACGCCCGCCCGCCGCGCGATGCCCTCGATGGACATCCGCGCGTAGCCGACGGCGGCGAGTTCCTCGAACACCGCCGCCCTGATCGCCTCCGTCACGTCCTCGCGCAGCACCGCCGCACCCGCCGGGGCACGCCGGCGCGGACGGGCAGACGGACTCGCGGGCGGGGGCACGGACGGCGGCACGCCTGGTTCGGCCGCCCCCTTGGGGGACGGCGACCGTGGAGGCGTCCCCGCCCCCGGCCGCGCGGGCGGTCCGTCGGCGTCACTGGTCATGCCGACCAGCATAGGCCGTCACGACGCTACGGTTGCGTTCCGACGTCGATTGGGCCTACGCTCGCGTTACGACGATACGGTCCCGTCCCGACGTAAGAATGCGTGAAGAGCCGCGTAAGAAAGACGCGTAAGAGCCACGCGGAGGCAGGGCACCGGGAAGTCCCCCAACCTCCCGAACCCACGAGAACCTCCCGAACTCTCGAACCCCCCGCAGAACGTATGCGCCACCCGCGACACGCCCGGCGCATACGAACACGCACAAGCACTGGACACCGATCCCGCACGGTCACGCACCACCCCGCGCGAAGATGCGCGAACGTGCATGAACGCGCAGGAACACGCACGCCGGAACACGCACACAGACACCCAGGACCGGACCCGCGCACCCCCACCCCCGAGCGAAAGCAGCGGATGTGAGCCAGGTCCTCGACACACCGCCCCCGAAAGCACCGGCCACCGCACCGGACCCCGCACCGGGCCCCACCGCCGTCGCCACCCCGGCCGGTACCGGTCTCGCGGCGCTCGCCGCACGCCATGGCCTCACCGTCAGCGGTGCCCGCCCCACCCTCCCCGAGTACGTCCGCAGGCTGTGGGCCCGCCGCCACTTCATCGGGGCCTTCGCCACCGCCAAGCTCACCTCCCAGTACAGCCAGGCGAAGCTGGGTCAGGTCTGGCAGGTCATGACCCCGCTGCTCAACGCCGCGGTGTACTACTTCGTCTTCGGCGTGCTGCTCCAGACCAAGAAGGGCGTGCCGGACTACATCCCCTTCCTGGTCACCGGCGTGTTCATTTGGACATTCACGCAGAGTTCGATCCTCGCGGGCACACGCGCGATCTCCGGCAACCTCGGCCTCGTGCGCGCCCTGCACTTCCCGCGGGCCGCGCTGCCGATCTCGTTCTGTCTCCAGCAGCTCCAGCAACTGCTGTTCTCCATGGCCGCGCTGGTGGTGATCCTGCTGGCGTTCGGCGTTCCGCCGGCCGTCTCCTGGGTGCTGGCGGTCCCGGTGCTGGTGCTTCAGTTCACCTTCAACGCCGGTATCTCGATGATCATGGCCCGGGTCGGCGCGAAGACACCGGACATCGCCCAGCTGATGCCGTTCGTGCTGCGCACCTGGATGTATATGTCCGGGGTGATGTGGAGCATCGACCACCTGGTGTCGGCGCACGGCAGCCTGCCGTCCTGGGTCGCCACCGCGCTCCAGGCCAACCCCGCCGCCCTCTATATCGACCTCATGCGCTTCGCCCTGATCGACAGCTTCCACGCGAGCCAGTTGCCCCCGCATGTCTGGGCCATCGCGACGGGCTGGGCCCTGCTCGCCGGAATCGGCGGCTTCATCTACTTCTGGAAGGCTGAGGAGACATACGGCCGTGGCTGAACACACCGCAACGCAGAACACCGGACGGCAGAACGCCGGACCGCAGAAGACCGGACCGCGGAACGCCGGATCTCAGAACACCGCGTCGCAGAACACCGCACCGCGGAACGCCGGAACCGGCACAGGAACGGACGCGACCCCCGAGAACCTCGTCCCCACCGTCGTCGCCGACACCGTCGACATCATCTACCGGGTCAACGGCACCGGCGCGGGCCGCGGTTCGGCCACCGCCGCGCTCAACCGGATGCTGCGCCGCAAGAAGGCCGAGAAGGCGGCCGGCGTCCGGACCGTGCACGCGGTGCGCGGGGTCTCCTTCGTCGCCTACCGGGGCGAGGCCATCGGTCTGATCGGAACCAATGGATCGGGCAAGTCCACGCTGCTCAAGGCGGTCGCCGGACTGCTCCCCGTGGAGAACGGCCGTATCTACACCAACGGCCAGCCCTCCCTGCTCGGCGTCTCCGCCGCCCTGATGAACGATCTCACCGGCGAGCGCAATGTCCACCTCGGCGGCCTCGCCATGGGCATGTCCCGCGAGCAGGTCAAGGAACGCTACGAGGAGATCGTCGACTTCTCGGGCATCAACGAGAAGGGCGACTTCATCACCCTGCCCATGCGGACGTACTCCTCCGGCATGGCCGCTCGTCTGCGGTTCTCCATCGCCGCCGCCAAGGACCACGACGTCCTGCTGATCGACGAGGCCCTCGCCACCGGGGACCGCTCCTTCCAGAAGCGCTCCGAGGCCCGCATCCGCGAGCTGCGCAAACACGCGGGCACGGTGTTCCTGGTCAGCCACAACAACCGGTCCATCCGCGACACCTGCGAGCGGGTGCTGTGGCTGGAGCGCGGCGAACTGCGCATGGACGGGCCGACGGAGGAGGTGATGAAGGAGTACGAGGCGTTCACCGGCGACAAGACACCCAAGCCGAAGCCGAAGCCGAACGTGAAACCGAAGCCGAAGCCGCAACCCCAGGTGAAGCCGGACGGGGCCGCACAGGAGACCACCCCGAAGACGGACACCACCACCAAGCAGGACGCCACTCCTCCGGGCGCCAAGCCCGACGCCCACCCGGCCGCCGAGCCGAACGCCAAATCCGGTGCCCACTCAGACACCGAGCCGGACACCAAGCCGGGTGCCGATCCAGGCGCCAAGCCGGACGGCAAAGTCCCCCAGCCCTCCTGATCACCCGCCCCCACACCAAGAACCACCTCACCCCCACCCACCCCCACCCACCCCCACACACAGACAAAGGCGCCCCGAGCCGTCCATCCGACCCGGGGCGCCCTCACCGTCGTACCGCCCCCGCACACGGGAAGGCGCCCGACGGCCAAAGCCCGAAGACCAAAGCCCGAAGACCAAAGCCCGAAGACCGAAGACCGAAGCCCACAGACCTATGAATGCGTCCGCAGCAACGTCCGCATCGTCCGCATCGCCACCGACAGATTCGCCAGATCGAACGTGTCCGACGACTGGATCTCCTCCAGCGTCGTCCGCGCCCGCCCCAGGATCGCCACGTTCTTCTGCTCCCAGAGCTTGAACCGCTGCTCGGGCGTGGACGAGCCGTTGCCGACCGCGAGGACGTCCGCGGTGACGGCGGCGTGCGCCGCGTAAAGGTCCTCGCGGATCGCGGCGCGGGCCATGGACTGCCAGCGGTCCGCGCGGGGCAGTTCGATGATCCGGTCCATGAGGCGGGTGATCCGGAGCCGGTCGGCGAGGTCGTAGTACACCTCGGCGACGGCCAGCGGGTCCTTGCCCATGCGGTCGGCGACGGACACGATGTCCAGCGCCGGGAACGCGGAGGAGAATCCGGCGACCCGGGTGGCGATCTCGCCGGGGACCCCGGCGCCGGTCAGCTCGTCGTAGATCTGCTGCCACCACTCCAGGTCCGCGCCGCGCATCAGCTTGGGCAACTGCTGCCAGACCTGCTCGACCCGCTCGGCGAAGAACTCGACGGTCTCGGCCAGCTCCAGCGGCTGCTGCCGGTTGTTGAGCAGCCAGCGCGTGCCGCGCTCGACGAGCCGCCGCGAATGCAGCCGGATACGGGTCTGGACCTCGGCGGCGACCCGGTTGTCGAGGTCCTCCACCGCGTCCCACACCGGGGCCGAGCGGAAGATGGCGCGCGCGGCGGTCTGCGCCCGCACGATCTCCTCCAGCGAGGCGCCGGTCTCCTCGCGCAGCCGGTGCAGATAGGTCGTACCGCCCGTGTTGACCGTGTCGTTGACCAGCACGGTCGTGGTGATCTCACGGCGCAGCGGGTGGTTGTCGATCTGCTCGGGGAATTTCTCGCGCAGCGCGGTCGGGAAGTACGCGTAGAGCAGCCCGGTCAGATACGGGTCGTCGGGCAGCGAGGTGTGCAGCAGCTCCTCGGCGACCGTGATCTTGGTGTACGCCAGCAGTACGGCCGTCTCGGGGCTGGTCAGGCCCTGTCCGGAGGTGAGGCGTTCACGGATCTGGCGGTCGGTCGGCAGGAACTCCAGCGCCCGGTCGAGGTGGCCCTCGCGCACCAGGTGGCGGATGAACCGCTGCTGGGCGTTGAGCATGTCCTTGGACTGGGCGAGGGCGTTGGCGATGGCGGTGTTCTGCGCGTAGTTGTTGCGCAGCACCAGCCGGCCGACCTCGTCGGTCATCTGGGCGAGCAGCTTGTTGCGCTGCTTGACGGTCATGTCGCCGTCGGTGACCAGGCCGTTGAGCAGGATCTTGATGTTCACCTCGTGGTCGGAGGTGTCCACGCCCGCGCTGTTGTCGATGGCATCGGTGTTGATCTTGCCGCCGCCGCGGGCGAACTCGATCCGGCCGAGCTGGGTCAGGCCCAGGTTGCCGCCCTCGCCGACCACCTTGACCCGCAGTTGCTCGCCGTCGACCCGGATGGCGTCGTTGGCCTTGTCGCCGACGTCCGCGTCCGACTCGGTGGACGCCTTGACGTATGTGCCGATGCCGCCGTTCCACAGCAGGTCGACCGGGGCCTTGAGGATCGCGCGCATCAGGTCGGCCGGGGTGACCTTGACGATCTTCTCCTCGATGCCGAGGGCCTCGCGGATGTGCGCGTTGATCGGGATGGCCTTGGCGCTGCGCGGGAAGATGCCGCCGCCCGCGGAGAGCAGCGCGGTGTCGTACTCCTCCCAGCTGGAGCGGGGCAGCTCGAACAGGCGGCGGCGCTCGGCGTAGGAGGTCTCGGCGTCCGGGTGCGGGTCGATGAAGATGTGCCGGTGGTCGAACGCGGCGACCAGCCGGATGTGCTCGCTGAGCAGCATCCCGTTGCCGAACACGTCACCGGACATGTCGCCGATGCCGACGACCGTGAAGTCCTCGGTCTGGGTGTCCAGGTCGAGTTCGCGGAAGTGCCGTTTGACGGATTCCCAGGCGCCGCGCGCGGTGATGCCCATGCCCTTGTGGTCGTATCCGGCGCTGCCGCCGGAGGCGAAGGCGTCACCGAGCCAGAAGTTGTAGCTTCCGGCGACCTCGTTGGCGATGTCGGAGAAGGTGGCGGTGCCCTTGTCGGCGGCGACGACGAGGTAGGTGTCGTCCTCGTCGTGGCGGACGACGTCGGCGGGCGGGACGACCTCTCCGGCGACCATGTTGTCGGTGATGTCGAGGAGCGCCGAGATGAACGTCTTGTAGCTGGCGATGCCCTCGGCGAGCCAGGCGTCCCGGTCTGCGGACGGGTCGGGCAGCTGCTTGGCGACGAAGCCGCCCTTGGCGCCGACCGGCACGATGACGGTGTTCTTCACCATCTGCGCCTTGACCAGCCCGAGGATCTCGGTACGGAAGTCCTCGCGCCGGTCCGACCAGCGCAGCCCGCCGCGCGCGACCTTGCCGAACCGCAGGTGGACGCCCTCCACACGCGGCGAGTACACCCAGATCTCGTAGGCGGGGCGGGGCTCGGGCAGGTCGGGGATGGCCTGCGGGTCGAGCTTCATGGAGACGTAGTCGTGCGGGTGGCCGCCGATGGCTTCCTGGAAGAAGTTGGTGCGCAGGGTGGCCTTGATGACGGTGAGGAAGGCCCGCAGGATGCGGTCCTCGTCGAGGCTGGCGACCTGGTCGAGCGCCGCCTCCAGCTCCTCCAGCAGGGCGTCCACGATCTCGTGCCCGGCGCGCTGGCGGTCCGGGGACATCCGCGCCTCGAACAGGGAGACGAGCAGCCGGGTGGTGTGGACGTTGTTGCGGAGGGTGTCCTCCATGTAGTCCTGGCTGAAGGTGGACCCGGCCTGGCGCAGATACTTGGCGTACGCCCGCAGCACCATGGCCTGGCGCCAGCTCAGCCCGGCGCTCAGCACCAGCGCGTTGAAGCCGTCGTTCTCGGCCTTGCCGGTCCAGGTCGCGGAGAACGCCTCCTGGATGCGCTCGCGGGCGTCGTCGCCGATGAAGTCGCCGCTCTTGACCTTGGGCAGGCGTAGCCCGAAGTCGTAGATCCAGGCGACGCTGCGGTCGGCGCAGCGCAGCTCGTAGGGCCGTTCGTCGACGACCTCGACGCCGAGCCGGTTGAGCACCGGCAGGACGGCGGACAGGGAGATCGCGTCGCCCTTGCGGTAGATCTTGAAGCGGCGCTCCTCGGGGGCGGCGCCGACCGGCTCGTACAGGCTGAGCGCGAAGTCGCGGCCGTCGCCCTCGCCGAGCCGCTCGACGTTCACCAGGTCGGCGACCGCCGCGCGCGGGGTGTGGTCGGCCTTGTAGCCCTCGGGGATGGAGTTGCCGTACTTGCGCAGCAGTTCGGCGGCGCGCTCCTCGCCGCACTCGGCGTTGAGCGCCTCGGCGAAGCTGTCCGCCCAGGAGCGGGCGGCCTCCACCAGCCGGGCCTCGATCCGCTCCCGGTCGCTGTAGGACAGCTCGGGCAGATCGGTGCCCTGTGGGACCCGGACCACGAAGTGCAGCCGGGACAGGATCGACTCGGTGTTCCAGGCGGTGAAGTCGACGCTCGTCCCGTTCAGCTCCTCCTTGAGGATGTCGATGATCCGCAGGCGGACGCCGGTGGTGTAGCGGTCGCGCGGGAGGTAGACGAGGGCCGAGTAGTAGCGCCCGTACTCGTCCTGGCGCAGGTAGAGGCGGAGCCGGCGGCGCTCCTGGAGGTAGAGCACGGAGGTCACGATGGACTGGAGTTCGTCCACCGGCGTCTGGAACAGCTCGTCGCGCGGGTACGTCTCCATGATCTGGAGCAGATCGCGCCCGTCGTGGCTGTTGGGCGAGAACCCGGCCCGCTTGAGGACCTCCTCGACCTTGCGCCGGATGACGGGGACCCGGCGCACGGACTCGGTGTACGCGGCCGACGAGAACAGGCCGAGGAAGCGGCGCTCCCCGACGACATTGCCGTCCTTGTCGAACTTCTTGACGCCGATGTAGTCGAGGTAGGACGGGCGGTGGACGGTGGCCCGGCTGTTGGCCTTGGTGAGGACGAGCAGCCGGTGCTCGCGGGCCTTGGCGCGGGCGTCGGCGGGCAGCCGCTCGAAGGACGGGCTGACCGGGTGCGCCTCGTCACCGGAGTGCTGCGGGTCGGCGCGCAGGATGCCGAGGCCGGTGCCGGGCACGGCGGCCAGCGAGTCGTCCTCGCGGAGCTGATACTCGCGGTAGCCGAGGAAGGTGAAGTGGTCGGCGGCGAGCCAGCGCAGCAGCTCGCGGGCCTCCTCGGTCTCGTCCGCGCTCAGGTCGGCGGGGGCGGGCTCGCCGGGCAGCTCCTCGGCGAGGCGCACGGAGGCGTCCCGCATCTTGCCCCAGTCCTCGACGGCCTCGCGGACGTCGGAGAGCACCCGCAGCAGATCCGTGGTGATCTGCTTGAGGTCGGCGCGATCGGTCTCCCGGTCCGTCTCGACGTGGATCCAGGACTCGATGTGCGCGTCGTGCGGGAGGTCCCCGGTGGGCGGCCCGGACATGATCTCGATCAGCTTGCCGGTCACATCACGGCGCACCACGATCTGCGGGTGGATCACCACATGGATGCCGCGCCCCTGGCGGGTCAGCTCATTGGTGACCGAGTCGACGAGGAAGGGCATGTCGTCGGTGACGACCTCCACGACCGAGTGGCTGCACGTCCACCCGTTCTCCTCGACCGTCGGCGTGTGGACCCGCACATTGGCCGTGCCCTGAGGGCGGTTTTCGGCCAGTCGGCAGTGGGAGAAGGCGGCGCCGAAGATGTCGACCGGGTCGCGGTCGGCGAGGTCCTCCGGGGCGGTGTGCAGGTAGTAGCGCTGGAGGAACGCGAGCACGGCGTCCCGGTCGGGAGTGCCGTCGTCCGTCGTCCCAGTCGGTAGGTGCCCCCCGACCGGGCTGTTCTCAGCTACCCGGGCGGCCCGATCGAGCAGCTCGGCCTTGGCTTCGTCCAGCTTGGTCTGCATTGTCCTCTGGCTCCTGTCGCGCGCCGTTGCGTGACGTAGAAGGAAATACGGTCTCCGCCCTTGCGGGGTCACGCCGAGACGCGGGGTGTCCGGTCTGTTCCGACGCTATGCCGCGAGGGGAGATGGGCGGAGGGATATCAGCCATTCCCGACGCGCCCGAGAGGTGTGACGCTGCTCTCGCCCGCGCCGCACTCCGTGCTGTACCGGGGGATCTGTCCCGCCCGGCCCGGGGCGCTCCGGTGCGCCCGGGAGGACCAGCGACCGCCGCCCGGCCACGGATGTCGTCCGTGCGCCTCGGGCGTAGAGCAGGGGCACCACGGCCCCCGCGAACTATCGCGCTGATCACGCCACCCAGGCTATCGCCCCCTACCCGGCCCCCGTCATGAGCCGTATGTGTACAAAAGCACATGCAGAACTTTGACGTTCTGCACAGATGTGGAGCCCCGGCGCCGAGTGAGCGTGGCCACGGTACGGCAAGTGGCGTAGGAGGAGTGGTCGCGGGGGAGGGTGGATCTTGTACCGATGGGCGTAGGGGGGTTGGGCGGGGGGCGTCTTTGGGGTGAGGGACGACGGGGGTGGGGGTGGTGAGGCTGGTGGGTTGTGTGGGGTGGGTGGGTCTGGTGGGTGAGGTGGGGCGGAGTGGGGTCGGTGGGTGGGCTGGGTGTGCTGGGTGTGCTGGGTTCGGAGGGACCGTCGAGTGCGGCGGGTCGGGCGGGCCCGGTAGCACCGGTGGCAGCAGCGACCGCCGGGGGTGTGCTGGGCGTGGAGGGTCCGGCGAGTGCGGCGGGTCCGGTGGCTCTGGAAGCCCCGGTGGCACCAGCGACCGCTGCGGGAGTGCCGGGTCCGGAGAGTCCGGAGGGTCCGCCGAGTCCAGCGGGTCCGGTGGCCCCGGAAGCCCCGGTGGCACCAGCGACCGCCGGAGGTGTACCGGGCGTGGAGGGTCCAGCGGGTCCGGTAGCCCCGGAAGCCCCAGTGGCACCAGCGACCGCCGGAGGTGTACCGGGTCCGGAGGAACCGCCAAGCACGGCGGCTCCGGTCGGCCCGGTGGACCAAGAGGCACCAGCGGACGCAGCAGCTCCGGTCGGCTCAGTGGACCAAAAGGCACCCGCAGACGCAGCAGGCCCAGCACCCGACGCCCCGCGCGAGCCACCCCCCAACCTCCCGAGCCGCAGGTCCGACCCCCGAGCCACAGCTCCGGCCCCCAAAGACCCCGCGCCCCACCCCTTGCACCGGACGAGTGACCCCGTCCGTCCCCGACCCGGCCCCCAAGCCCGCCCCCGGCGCCCTGTCCGCCGCTGCCCGGAAATCGGCGCGTCCTCTTGGCAAGCCCCCCGGCACACGGCACGTTCTCGGCAGGACCAACCTCAGAGGAGCCCTCATGTCCCCCGCTTCCCCTCCCAAGATCCTCATCCTGACCGGCGACGCCGCCGAGTCGCTCGAAGTCCTCTACCCCTACCAGCGCCTCCTCGAAGAGGGCTACGAGGTCCATATCGCCGCGCCGACCCGCAAGAAGCTCCAGTTCGTCGTGCATGACTTCGAACCCGGCTTCGACACCTACACCGAGAAGGCCGGTTACACCTGGCCCGCCGACCTGGCCTTCTCCGAGGTGGACCCCGGCGAGTATGTGGCCGTCGTCATCCCCGGCGGGCGCGCTCCCGAGTACCTGCGCAACGACCCCGAGCTCCGCAAGATCCTGAAGTCGTTCTTCGACGCCGACAAGCCGGTCGCCCAGATCTGCCACGGGCCGCTGCTGACCGCCGCGATCGACGGTCTGCGCGGACGACGGGTCACCGCGTACCCCGCGCTGGAGATCGACATGCAGTCCTCCGGCGCCACCTTCCAGGACACCGAGGCGGTCGTCGACGGGACGCTCGTCTCGTCCCGCGCCTGGCCGGACCACCCGGCCTGGATGCGTGAGTTCCTGAAGGTGCTGCGGGCGAAGTCGCCGGCGAGCTGAGCCGACGGGCACGGGCGCCGACCGGCCGGGACCGGCGCCCGGGTCCAGCCGCCGCCGGAGCCGACCCGCTAGGGGGTGTCTGATGGATCTCCGTGGGAGAAGGAGCGGCGTTCGGTGCGTGCTCTCGGTGTGCCGGGCGGAAGCCCTCGTAGCGGAGCTACTAGG